>JAQXHC010000060.1 GCA_029007035.1 Oscillospiraceae bacterium | reverse complement strand
GGCGGATCAATTAACAAGAACTCATCTTTTCTCTTTGAATGATTCACTACTAAATGCAGCAGCTCTCTTTGATCTTTTGGCAGTTCATTTAGTATGGCAGCTTTAAACAGCTGCTCATGGAGAACGAAAATGTTTTTACAGCGCTTCTCAAATAACTCCATGTAACGTTTAAGGGAGATTTTATCTCTGTTTTGCTGAGAGCTTGCCTTTTCAAGCATAAGACAAACAACTTTTGCTAAATCTTCTTTTTGAAATGAAAGAAAGTCACGGGCAAAAGCGATTACCAGTTCATAGAGCTTTTTCTCAAGAACATTGTCATGTCTATTTGCAAAAAAATCGCAGATCGCTCTGTTAAGGCTGTCACAAGTGGTCTTAAGCAAATATGGCTCATTGGATATGTAGTAATACAACTCCAATACAGTATCGTCATAGTCACTAATGATGTATTTTTCGAATTTTTTGTATTGATATGGCTGAATCCCATTACCGCCAATACAAGTTTCAATGACTGTTGTATCTTTGGTAAGTTTTTCGAATAAATTACCTAAGGCTGCATTAAAGTGACGTTCATTTTTACTGCCGGAATAACTAATACATGTTTTTTTCATGGCAACACTTCCACGTTTATTATACCATAAAAGTGAAGAGTTGTTTTTGCGCTTATGTACGGAGGGGCATGGAGGTTTATAGTTTAAAACTTCTTCAACAATGTGACTTAGATGAAAGTGCGGTTTTTTCTTTAAGCAGCGGTTTTTTTCCGCAAGTATATCATTTACACGTCTTATGTCGTTTGGAGTTAACAGAATCTGCACAGGTATATAATCATCATCATTTTTACTTGCACATTTTGCTGGCAGGACATCATTGACGATAGTCACGCTGGACAAAGAGTGAAGCTTTTCTCTGAAGACTTTAGATATTGATTCTTCATTGTAGCTGTCAACAAGCTGCCTGGGCAGTCCTACTGTTCGTTTCTTTGATGATCTCTGAGGAGGCTTATGTACCTGTTTACTGGAAGCACCTTTCGATTCTGCAGTGTCATTATCATCATCTCCAACAGCATTGTTTCTCACATCATCTCCAACATCATCTCCAACAGCATCATCTTCAACAGCATCATTTCCAACTGCATCATCTCCAATAACATTATCCTCTTTGGCAATGCTGATTTTTTTGCTCAGCTTGATACAGTCAGGCAACGAATAATTGTTGCCTATAAATATGAGCTTCTTGATTACCGTGCTTGAAATATCTATTCCATATTTGCTTAACCTCTCAATATTCTCGGCTTTCAGAAACAATGTGCCCACTCCGACCAGTTGACAATCTTCGCTGATTGAAACTTGCCGGCTGGCAGTCTCCATAAGCAGATTCAGCTCCTTAGAATGAATCAGCTTGGTCATGATGATCTTCAATGACCCCGATTTTATCAGTCGGTCAAACAACCGGTTTGTGTGCCGTGACAGCTCCTGATAGTTTTGACATTTCTGCAATTTCAGAATAGCACATTCAGCTTTAGAAAGACGAATTTTTACTTTAACAGTTTCCATATTAACCTCATTTCCTACTTTGCCGGGTATCAGCAAAGCAATTTAATGAAGCTAATATTCTGCCTCAAGTATAAATTCATGATTTTTTTTATTATTAACACCAAGACCTTGTCAGACGAGTTCTTTATATATCAGACGGTCTGCCGATACTGCCTGACGGGTCAGAAGCTAGTTTGACGCATAATGATGCGATATATACTTGTATAAGTAACGCATCACACATCAAAGTCATGCCTTGTGCATCTTATTTCAGTCTGAAGGGTCAGAAGCTGTATTCAGACGCATAATCAATCGACCTTGCATCTGATTCATATGTTACACAGGAATCGCAATGCTGTTTTAAATAAGCAGGAGGTGATGAGTTTGAAAAAGAGGAAAAGCATAGACCACATTTTAGCTGCTTACGACAATTGCTTTGTTGTTGCAAAAACTATCAGAGATTCAAGCGGCATGGCAAAAGAATTCGATGTTGTTGGTACGTATGAGTCAAAAATGTTTGCGGCAGATATGTATTACTCACTTATTCTACATGGTGCCGATGCTGTACTAATACCGTGTTTTTCGGAACAGGAACTGGACGCTAAGCTTAATAGCAGTGAAATCGCCTTTGTGTTCCGTATGTTCTACAATCGGCAGAATCCGTTAATAATTGGTTACTCTGACTTTGATTTGCCTAAAATACTGCATAACAAAGAGCAAAAACCCTGTTAAGCATCCGAAAAAATCAAAGAAAGCCGCATCCGATTAATTTAGACAATGGATAGTGTGGGTATTCCTTTGGCGTTTGTTGTGACTGCATCGTTTTATTTTTAGCCCATTTTTTTCGTTGTTAATAAAAAAGAAAAAAGCAATATGGCTGGTGAGACAGGAAATTATGATATCGATAGAAGAAAAAGTTTTCAAGATTTTTAAATCTCTTAAGTTTTTACTTGATACGATTCCTTATCTATAGAAGAAAAGAACGGCAGTTTGCATACGTTGATTAATTGATGACGAGAGGCAAAGAATGCTTGAAGAAAGCTTGTAATTAGCTAAGTCGGCAAGGTTATGTGTGACTGTCTGATAATGCAAGGCAGTCTGACAAGCCGGATATGCATAATCCTGTAAAGTGCGCCATTGAACAATGCACAAAGTGCTCTATGCTCTGTCTGGATAATGCAAGGAAGAAAGCGAATCCGGATATGCGCATAAAGCGCTGAAGCAGCATTGATGGGCAGTTCAGTGCCTAAAAGAATAGTAAATGTGGTAAATAAGCCGACCTGAGTGTTATCGCTCAGGTCGGCTTTTCTTGTTGTTTCAGATGCTCTCCGGTACTACAAAAGCTTTAAAAACTGTTTTTTTTGATACCCTAAAATTCCGGATTTATACCATTCAGACGGCTTGTCTGCATGGTGATTTGAGCAGAGCGGTCTGTATCAGGTTCAAAAAAGTATACTTTTAAGGACTGAAAAAATAAAGTTGACATTCTGTTTGTAAAAGTCCAGACAGGAAAATACAGATGTCCGGAAAGTGGATTGGACTATTACAGACTGATTGAGGTGATTCAAATGGAGGCAAGGGTATATGGTTATGTACGGGTATCAACAAAGGAGCAAAATACAGACCGTCAGTATGAGGCACTCAGAAAGTACGGAGTACCGGAAGATAACATTTTAACCGATAAGTGTTCGGGAAAGGATACCGAGAGAGAAGCATACAAAGCACTGCGGAACGTGATACTCCGCAGGGGTGATACACTGGTGGTTAAGGAAATAGACCGTCTTAGCCGAAGCAAGGCTGACATCAGAAACGAGCTTGAGTATTTCAGGGAAAAGGGAATCAGAGTAAAGATACTGGATATCCCCACGACTTTGACTGATTTCCCCGATGACCAGATGTGGGTACTGGATATGGTCAATAACATTCTGATAGAAGTGCTTGGAAGTATAGCAGAAGCCGAAAGACTGAAAATACGGCAGAGGCAGCGTGAGGGTATTGAAGCAGCTCATAGGAAGAATGTCAGGTTTGGCAGACCAAGAGCGGAAAAGCCGGAATGTTGGGATAAAGTAATGTCAAGACTGGCATCAGGTGAACTGAGAACTGTTGATGCTATAAAAGAACTGGGTATTAAGAGGGGAACATATTATACGCTGATTAAGCGGGAAAGTGAGGGCAGTCAATGATGAATACAGCTATTTCAGAGCGGACAGGCAATATACCGTTATTGGTCACATATAATGTGACAATGGAGGCTGGTATATTGAAGCAGACAAAAAATAATCCTACCGTAGATGTGCAGAATACGGCAGGATTCGGGCAGATGTTGAAAATAGGTATCTATAAGAGCCTTTGTGCAGAGGGTATCATCAGCAGCCGCTGTCTCATGGAACTGCTTCGCCTGCAAGGGAGTGAAAAGCCGTGCCGATAAAGGCTGCTGCATATTGCAGGGTATCTACAGACAAGGAAGAACAGCTGAGTTCGCTTGAAAGTCAGCGTAAATTCTTTGCAGGCTACATAGAAAAATCAGATGACTGGGAGCTTGCAGAGGTTTATTATGATGAGGGAGTCAGCGGTACTTCCACCAGACACCGTGAAGGCTTTCAGCGTATGATGGAAGATGCCTACGCCGGCAAATTTCAGATAATTATAACAAAGGAAGTAAGCAGATTTGCACGTAATACTGTAGATACGCTTTCCTGCACAAGAAAGCTGAGGGAGCTTGGAATAGGGGTATTGTTTATCAACGATAACATAAATACCCTTGAACCTGACGGAGAATTAAGGCTGACCATTATGGCGAGTATTGCTCAGGAGGAAAGCCGAAAGACCTCAGAGCGTGTAAAATGGGGACAGAAGCGCCGTATGGAACAGGGAGTCGTATTCGGCAGAAGTATGCTGGGGTATGACGTAAAGGACGGCAAAATGACTGTTAATCCGGAGGGAGCAGAGGTTGTAAGACTTATTTTTCATAAGTATGTAAATGAGAATAAAGGTACTCATGTCATTGCAAGAGAGCTTATGGAGTCCGGAATACGTCCCATGCGTGTAAAGGAATGGAGCAATACTGTTATTCTCAGGGTATTGCGCAATGAGAAATATGTTGGTGACCTCTGCCAGAAAAAAACATATACACCTGATTATCTTACCCATGATAAGAAGTATAATCGTGGTTCGGAGGAGAAAATATACATAAGAAATCACCATGAACCCATTATTGAGCGTGAAGTATGGGAAAAGGCACAGGGTATCCTTGCAGGAAGAACCTTGACTGAGGAGCAGAAGTCAAGGCATAGCTGTCGGTACTGGTGCAGCGGAAAACTACTGTGCGGTGAGTGCGGAGAACGCTTTGTCAGCCGAACAAAAAAGCTGTCTGATGGGAGTATCTATAAAGCCTGGAGATGTGCAGCATCTGCAAAGCACGGCGTAAAGAAAATCAACAGCTTTGGAGAAACGGTAGGCTGCTGCGGACACTCCGTAAATGAACAGGTTCTGCTGGAGAGTGTGTCATTTGTGCTGAAGCTTATGCAGATTAACCGCAAGGAACTTATTTCCGGAATGACTGAGGAACTGCAAAAAGTAATGCATATCCCTGTTCAGGTGGATATAAAGTCCCTTGAAGAGGGTATCCGTAGAATCGAGGTTAAAAAGCAGACTCTCCTTGACAGATTTATCGAGGGTATTGTAGCTCCTGCTGACTATAAGAATCAAAATCAGCGATATAACAATGAAATTGCTGAAATCCGGGAGAAAATCAATGCTCAGAGCAGATTGCAGTCTGAACTTGACTATCAGACACGGAAGATGAAAGAGTGTATTGGGTATGTGAACAAGTATCTTGACTTTGAAGAAGTCAATGAGCATATCTGCGGTGAAGTTACTGAGAAGATTACAGTCTACAATAATAATACCCTTGAAGTTAAATTGAAGTATGCTGCGCCGGTCACGCTGAGATATACGACCTCAGGCAGGGGCAGCAGCTACTCGGTGAAATTTATATGCAAAAACAGCCTGCTTTCGTGATGTTCACACCAAAGCAGGCTGTTTTATTTGTATTATGAAATAAGGGTGCAATTTAGTGACCGATATACCTATATCCGTCAGCAGACCCTTAACCTCTGCATAGGGCATAACATAACGCTGATTAAGATACCTGAGTGCCGCCGAAAGCTCTCCGTCCGGACCTCTATACACCAAAAAGATATAGTTTTCGCAAATCACGCAAAAACTATATCTTTTCCTTTATTATAGCATATAGATATGTAAAAGTAAAGACGGCTATACTATTTGAAACAGTATAACCGTCTTAAACTATGATGCTAACTTCTTTATAAATAAATTCCATTCCTTTGGTCTACCTGTATACTTTTCACTTAAAGCATCACCGATTCTTTGACACATTTTATCGCTCCATTCCTCTCGTTCTTCCTGAGTAAACGAGTCTAATTCCTTTTCACTGCCATCAGGCATAATGACAACAGATGGCAGCGCTGTGATTTTTTTTGCCATTAAACCACCTCGCATAAAATACTTTATGTCGAAGTGCTTGTTCAATATGCTAATGACCTCCTTTCCACCCTTATAGATATGTCAGAGAACAAGCTTGAAAATTCAAATCACTCCAATCCGTCCTTGTTTCTATTCCTGTTGACAACCATTCCGAGAACAAAATTCTGAAACAACTCGTATAATCCTTTGCCTTTCAGAAACTCCTCAGTCTTTTTCAGCACAGATTCCATTTTGGAAACCTGTTCTTTCAGCTTTGCATTTTCTATACGCAGATTTATAGATTTTGAACCTGCATTCTTTTTCTTCTCGGCAGTAAGCTCAGATTTCAGTTGAGCGTTTTCCTGTTGAAGTTGCGTGATTTCCGCTTTCTGCTTCTTCTCCTTTTTCTCGGAGGCAATCTGCTTCTTTGCAGTAGCCGCAAGGCTTTCATAGTCCTCACGGCTGACTGTCAGATTATCACCGAACACTGTTTTCTTAACAGGAATATTATCAATAGCCTTGATTTTCGTTTCCTTGTCAGAAAGTTTTGACAGCTTGTTTTCAAGTGCAGCAACTTCCTTTTTACGTTCTTTTTTCTTGTAATCAAGAACTGACAAATGCTCATTGTGAGTTCCTTTATACTCCCATTCGATATTGAGAGTTTTCATAATGTCTGCAAGCACCTGTTTTTCTCTGTCAATCCACAGCTTTGAAC
>JAQXHC010000059.1 GCA_029007035.1 Oscillospiraceae bacterium | reverse complement strand
CCCCTTGCCGCCGCAGGCGCACTGGATAAGGAATGTGGCTGATTATTACGGAATCAGAGATAAACGAATAGACAGAAAAAAAGCGCATCTTAATTGATGCGCTTTCAATTGCCACACAACTTACATTTGGTGAAACTTTGTGTTTTGTGCTCTATTCTAAAATAATAGTAAATGGACCATCGTTTATAAGACAAACTTCCATATCTGCACCGAAAATACCTGTCTCAACAGAATTGGCAGTCCTCTTCTGACAGCAAGAAATAAAATAATTATAAAGACTTTCAGCTTTATCAGGCTTTGCTGCCATTATAAAATTAGGTCTGTTTCCTTTACGGCAATCAGCATAAAGTGTAAACTGTGACACGATCAACAGTGATCCGTTTACATCAGCAAGATTAAGATTTATTTTACCATTCTCATCAGAAAAAACTCTGAGATTTATAATTTTTTCAGCAAGTCTTTCGCAGTCTGATTCCGTATCGTCAGCTCCGAATCCAACAAGAACAAGATAACCATTGTCAATCTGTCCGCAAATCTTGTCGCATACGGATACGCTTGCCGATTTTACACGCTGTAATACAATCTTCATTTAATTCACCTCACATTTTATCTTCAAGAACACTTCTCCTATTTTTTCATTTATAAGCAAATCAGCATTCTTATCCATTGGAGTCGGCGCCATATTAATAATTACAAGACTGCTTCCGTGAAAATACCTTACCAGTCCTGATGCAGGATAAACGTTTAGTGAAGTACCGCCGATTATAAGTACATCAGCTGTTGAAATCGATTTTATTGATTTGTCGATTACATCATTATTAAGTGACTCCTCATAAAGAACAACATCAGGCTTTATAATTCCTCCGCATTCACAGTGAGGGACGCCGTTACTCATTGCAATTGTTTCAACATCAAAAAATTTATGGCATTTCATACAATAGTTACGGTGAACGCTTCCGTGAAGCTCATAAACATTTTTGCTTCCCGCGGCTTGATGAAGTCCATCAATATTCTGAGTTACGACTGCTCTTACCTTACCGATTTTTTCAAGCTCTGCAAGCTTAATATGAGTTGCATTCGGGTTAGCGCTAAGGAAAAGCATTTTATTACGATAAAATCTATAAAACTCCTCGGTATTACGCCTAAAAAATGTATTGCTCAGAATTTCCTCCGGCGGAAATTTATATTGCTGATTATAAATACCGTCCACACTTCTGAAATCCGGAATACCACTTTCGGTAGAAACACCTGCTCCACCGAAAAACACTATATTTTCCGACTTATTAACTATATCAGTGAACTTTTCAATTGCATCCATAACATCAGCTCCTTATGACCTTAACAAAAAACTGCCTTGTTCTTGGTCCGTCGAACTCGCAGAAATATACCCCCTGCCATCTGCCCAGCAACGGAGCTCCGCGAGAAATAATTAGTGTCTCACTTGCTCCAATTGACGATGATTTAAGATGTGCATCGGAATTTCCCTCAGAGTGCCGAAATTCATTATCATCGGGAAAAGCTTTGTTCATTCCAAAAACAAAATCACTTCGTACATCCGGGTCGGCATTTTCATTAATAGTAATTGCAGCAGTTGTATGCGGACAGAATATCACACATATCCCCTCGCTGACTCCGCTCTCCTTAATTGACTGGCATACTTCCTTTGTTATATCGATGATTCCTTGCTCCGGAGTCATTAAATCAAACTTAAACAACATAATTACTTCTCCTTTTTATGCTTTTCAAGATTATATCTACAGAAATAGCTGAGTGTACATTTTCCGCAGTCAGGCTTTCGTGCTCGGCACACATCACGTCCGAACTGAACCGTCTGATGACAGAAATGGGATGAAATTTCAGGTGGAATAAGCTTTAACAGGTCTTTTTCAACCTTTGCAGGTTCTTTGTTAGACGTAAGTCCTAATCGTCCGGTAATTCTGATACAATGGGTATCGGTAACAATTGCTGGCTTCCCGAAAATATCTCCAAGCATAAGATTGGCAGTTTTTCTGCCGATTCCCGGAAGAGTAAGCAGCTCCTCCATAGTCTGAGGAATTTCGCCGCCGAAATCATTAATCAGTTTTTGTGCCATTGCAATTATACTTTTTGCTTTAGTATGATAAAATCCACACGGCTTAATATCATTCTCAAGCTCGTTTAAATCAGCATTTGCAAATGATTCAAGATTCGGATATTTGACAAACAGCTTTTCTGTTACTATGTTTACTCTTGCATCAGTGCATTGAGCTGCCAGCCGTGCGCCAATCATAAGCTCGTAAGGTTTTGTATAATTTAGTGTACAGTCAATATCAGGATAAAGCTTTTCAAGCTCCTCAATCGCAAGAAGTGCAATCTTTTTTTTAGTCATTGTCTGCCTCCTTGTTGGTAAAATCTCTCATTTTACATAGCATCTCATCATATATAACATACATATGCTGAACTGTGTTTTCAAGAAAATAATAATGCTTTATGTAAGCCCCAAGCAGAACAATAATAATTGTCACAAGAATGAGTAAAGCAATGTTTTCAATAAACAGAAGCGCTGCAACAAATATGCTGAGAATCAAAGCAAACATCAACGTAACAAGAAAATGAACAATTCTCTCATGCTGCATAAAAATTATTTTATCCTTATGTTCATCAAAGAGCGTATTCAACTCCGATAAGCTCTGACAGGAAGCAAGTTTTTTTTCAACAGAATCAATATATGCCTTCAGATATTTAGTCATATCGATCAACTCCTCCAAATAATTATAACATATTTCACAGGTTATTTCAATAATTTATGAAGATTTTAATCAAAAGAATATCTACTTAAATATTAAGCGCCGTTTTGGCTATTAAGCTAATTTATCAATCTGTGATTTGTATAACTATACAATTTATTGTAACAAGAATGTTAATTTCTTTCAAAAATATTGAAAATATTTTTCCATTGTATTATAATAATGATATAGATTTATTTTTTAGGAGGATAAAAATGAAAGCCAAATCAATTGCAAAAGCCTGCGCAGCTATTATTGCCGCTGCAATAACTGTGAATTCATCTGCTTTCAGTTCGGTTTTATTTGCGGAAACCTCAGAGCAGATTTATGAATTCGAAGATGGCATACTCACAGGTGCGACTGTTCAGGAAAAGGGAACAGAGAGATATGCCGAAGGCGCATCAGGTGACAAATTCGTTTTCCTGCAGGAAGGAGGCGAAACGGCATCCGTAACAGCTAATGTAGAAGAAACCGGTATGTACGAGCTCACTCTCTGCTTTTCTTCTCCCTATGGTGATAAAATCCACAACTACCTTGTAAACGGAGTTGACCAGGGTCAGTTCAGCTGCGCTGAAACAGCTTCAGGTGAATGGAAAGAAATCTCTTTAGGCGTTGTTAAACTTAATAAAGGCGAAAATGAAGTTACGATCAAGAGCAGCTGGGGATGGACGGATATCGACTACATCAAGGTCTCCCCTGCTTCCATGTCAGAGATTTCTGCTTCCGATACTACTCCATGCGATCCAAATGCAACTGCAGAGACAAGAAGCCTTATGTCTTATCTTGCAAGTGTTTACGGAAAACATATTATCTCCGGTCAGCAGGAAATCTATTCAAGCGGTCCTCATGGTCTTGAGCAGGAATTCGAGTATCTTAATGATAAAACAGGTCATTATCCTGCCATTAGAGGTTTCGATTACGGTAATTTCTGCTGTCCTGCATTTGGCAGTGATGACGGTTCAACTGAACGTGTAATTGATTGGGTCAAGAATAGAAACGGCATTGCTACATCATCGTGGCATTTGAACGTACCTACTGATTTTGAAAGCTACAATATCGGAGACAGAATTGATTGGTCTGCTACAACATACACTCAGAATACCGACTTTTCTCCTACAAACGCAGCAACCGAAG
This sequence comes from Oscillospiraceae bacterium, assembly GCA_029007035.1. Taxonomy (GTDB): domain Bacteria; phylum Bacillota; class Clostridia; order Oscillospirales; family Ruminococcaceae; genus Ruminococcus. The sequence continues at coordinate 10,348 of JAQXHC010000059.1, read as the reverse complement.
GAACAAAGGAAAATGAGTACCTGATGCAGGCTCTCACCACTCTTGCTGCTGAATTCAAGGAGCTTGAAGCGCAGGGAATTCCGATTATATGGCGTCCATATCATGAAGCTGAAGGCAGTGGCGGAGAAACCGGCTCATGGTTCTGGTGGGGCAGAGAAGGTTCTGAAGCATATAAAAAGCTTTATATCTATACATATGAGGTTCTTACAGAAAAATTCGACTGTCATAACCTTATCTGGGAATGGAACAGCTATAATTATAGTACATCTGCCAATTGGTATCCGGGTGACGAATACGTTGACATTATTGGATATGATAAATACAACTGTACCGACTGGTCATCAGGCAGTGCTGTTCTAATTCATAACGACAGCGCAATTTCCAGCACATTCTACGGAATTATGGAAAAGTACAATAACAAAAAAATGATTTCCATGTCAGAAAATGACTGTTTCTCAACCGTGGAAAACCTTACATCAGAAAAAGCAGGATGGCTTTACTTCCTTACATGGTATGACGGCGGAAGTGACAACATCAATTTCCTTACAAACCCTGTGTTCAACACCGAGAAAGATACAATTGATATGTATCAGAGCGAATACTGTATCACCCTTGATGAGCTTCCGTCTGACCTTTATACTGCCGGCAGCGACGTAGATCCAACCAAACCTACTTCTACTCAGCCTACATCACAGAATCCTACAGAACCGTCAACCGAATCTCCGACACAGGGCAATCCTGATGAGATTCATGCAGATATTAGTGCAAAAACGGGATATGTTCAGATTGATCTTCCCGAGGCAGTTGGTGACAAGCTTTACCTCAACGTCATGCTTGACAGCAGCGTAACATATGCAAACGGTGGTATCGGTACTTCCGTTGAAATCGGAGGCGATTACTACTGGGTTCAGGTTCAGTGGGAAGCTAAGAAGAGCGGCGTTGTTGAAGTTGATATGAATAATATATTCAACGTTTCTCTTGATACTGAAGAAATTGATGATGAGAAGATGATTGCTGAAGCCGCGGAACTTATTAAGAAACAGTCTTCGTTCCAGGGTCAGGTATGGTGGACAGGAGAAGACAATTCCACAGAATTAGCTGTAATTACCGATGCCTATATTATCAAGAATACGGAGTCTGATGTTCTCTACGGCGATGCTGACGGAAATGGAGAGATTAACGTAAACGATGTTGTTGCTGTTATGTGCTACACTGCAAATGAAACAGGAAACACACTGACAGATTCTCAGCTTAATGCAGCTGACGTATTTAACAGAGGTGACGGTGTAAACTCCAGTGACGCAGTTTCGATTCAGAAACATCTTGCAAAAATCGTTACGGTTCTTCCCGAGACGTATATGACTGCGGAATAATATAACATAATCAAAACCACCCGTTTAATGGGTGGTTTTGATTTACTAATCAGATATAATTTTCTCAACATACTGCTGCATTTCCTCTTTGGAAGATACAGCATGTGTTCCTTTAATGATTTCCCGTTTTTTCGATTCCGAAAGCGAGGCAAATTTCTGCATGGCTTCGGTATTCATAGCAAGCGCCATACCCAGACCAATCGGAATTTCATCCTGCCTCATGCCTGAACTTTGATGCTGCGGCGGAGCGGTAAAGTTTTTTTCATGTTTAGACATAGAAAAACCTCCTTTTCCACAATATTATCTGCAAAATATTTTATTATTATTCTTAACGCAGCATCGCATATCTGATATGATAATTTTTTTAGATACTTTATCAAATTTGTGAAATACCATAGTCTCATGCAGTATTGAAATTATTACAGTAAGACGTTGCATAATTTTTTACTCCACCAATAATAATCTACATAGAAATTATATTTTTTACGAATCGATTTCATCAATTATTGTCATTGTACTTCCATTGTATGCACGATACATATAGGTATCTGATTCCGGATTCCTGATGTTATTCCATACCGAACAGGAGGTACCTGACCAGGAACGAACAAAATATGCCGTTTCGGCTGTAAGATATGCTGTATTTCCGTAAATTTCGTTATTACATCCCCAGCCTTCAATCTGACAATGTACCTGAACAGCATCGGATATATTAGTATTTTCATCATCATAAAAAGTATTATCACGCACTATTGATTCATTGCCCTTTATGTCAATGAAACTGTCAGTTGAAGTCATTCCTCTGCCGTACATCGTGCAGTTTTCAATGATATTTCCGGTTGTATACTCTTTTATATCTACACATTCTGCTGTTACATCCGGACCTATTATACAATTTTGAACAAGATTGTTATTACAGTCATAGGAATATCCTGTTGTGGTTTTTGCACTTCCAATATATATTCCCTCTCCACTACTTGCGGTCAGAAGTCCGCAGTCATGAACATTCGCTCCGATCACTCGACAATTTGAACTTCCGTCACGAATATGAATTCCCTCTTCACCAATATTATAAACCGTTACGTTTTTGATCGTCGTATGATTTGAGTTATCAAGCATAATTCCCTTTTTTGCATCACAAAAAACAAGATTCTCGATATTCCAATAATCGCCTGTAATATAAAGAGCCATTCCGTCTGAAAAACTTGTTCCTTTCAGAATTGCAGGATTTGAATTATCCATACTTTTTATTGTAATCGGTGCATTTTCCGTTCCCTCTGCAGATGACATGAAAAGAGAACCGGCAGTTCCCTTCTGTCCCCATTCGTATTCTCCGCCTGCAATCAGAATCGTATCGCCTGCTGCAGCAGTTTTCAAAGCATCCCGCAGTTCTTCTGTGGTGCTGACCTGAATCGTTCTTCTATTTTCAGAATTACGAAACAGTTTCCTCTTCATCATGCAAAGATCAAATACATCAAGAATGTAATCCTGACAGAAATCACCCATTTTCCAGTCATCAAGCTTTGTCCCGTCATTCAGCAGCCAGCCCTGCAATGCTGCAATATCTGCTGCATTAAACACTCCGTCAGAATTGACATCACCCGAGATATCTGAAGACGATTCAGCTGACAATGCAAACGGAATTGTACTGATTTCCAGAATTCCTGCAAATACCGATACAAATATCTTTTTTATATTCATAAAAATACCTCTTTTCCATTAAACCTGAAACACCGGTATAAAGCTTATATTCTATAGTTTTTTGTCAGTTATTTCAATGTGAATCTGCGATGAAATAACCGGCAGCGGAAGATGATATTTCTCCGCAAGGGCAGGACCGCAGGCGTTTGAACCTACTCCTGCCATTTTAGTGTCAACACAGATGATATTGCTTTCGCATTTTTCAAGCTCAAAATTATGCCGTTTCTTCGCCAGCTCTTCTTGAGTGTATTCCGAAGCATTAAATGAAAAACTTTCCGCAGCGGTAAATCTTAAAGCTGTCCTGCCATCGGTGACGGTCATATATTTACATCCGTAATGAGATGAATTTTCCTGCGGACGGATATAATCTTCGTGCATATCACATATTTTTGCCGAGAAATTCCCCATATAGCTTGACTGATGTTTGTCGGTGTAGCTTTCATATGGACCGTAACCGAAGTATTCCACTCTATTAAAATCTTTAGGCACAAACAGCCTGATTCCGAATCTTGGCAAAAAGGTTACTTTGTTTGAAAATTCCACTTTGTACTGTATATCCAGACCGTCTGCCGAGATAGTATATTTCACATCCATGTAAGCAAATGGCTGATGAATACTCCATCCAAATGATTGCCTGAGTATAATTTCCGCACCGTTAGATGTTGAGCTGGCGTACACACCGTAATTCTTTACGGTATAATCGTTAAGGTGCGCTCTGTACCAATCACCTTTCATAACGTCGTTGTCAACAGGCGCCCGGAAGAAATTAAATGACATTGGTCTGTCAAGAATATCTCTGCCGCAGCATCTTATTGAATCAAATTCCGACAGTCTTTTGTTAAAACGATAACAGACATCTCCTGCAGATATATTTACAAATAGCGAAGTATCCTCAAGCTTGATATTTTTGTTGTTATATGAGCATACTTTATCGCTTTTATCCTCGCAGAGCTTGATCTGGTCAAAGCAGATCTCATAACCCTTTTTGCAGTATAAGGTGTCATTTTTTGCCATAAAAATAAAACGAATATACGCTTCCATGCCGGTGATTTCTGCAGCGCTCGGAATATTAATTTTCACGTTATCCATCGGTGGCAGGTCAAAATCAACAGTCCCCTCCGCAAAAACTCCGCCGTCATACGTTATTTCGTAACGGCAGTCGAGAAATTTTCCTGCATTTTCAAATTCAAGCATACTTCTGAAGATAAATGTTCCGTCCGTTTCCCCCTTTTCAATACGGACAGGACGGTAAACCTGCTTTAATTCAAGGAGTCCTGTATGCGGTGTTCTGTCGGGATATGTAAGAGCATCCATGCAGAAATTTCCGTCGTTGTGCTTTTCACCGAAATCTCCGCCGTAACCGTACTTTATTTTTCCGTCATCAGTATATTCCAGAGGACAGGCGTGATCGCTCCACTCCCATACAAAACCGCCGCAGAAACGTTTATGGGAATAAAATACATTGTGATAATCCTCCAGATCTCCCGGTCCGTTACCCATGGCATGACAGTATTCACAGAGGAGAAAGGGGCGCCTTTCATCTTCCTTTTCAAGAAACTTCATCATATCCTCTGGAGATGTATACATTTCCGAAACAACATCAAGAATCTCATCGGAGGTATCGTCAAGCTTATGAGTGCTTTCGTAATGCAGCAGACGTGTATCGTCCAGTGATTTTATAAGCTCTCCTGCCGCAAGCATATTAGTTCCATATCCGCTTTCATTTCCCAACGACCAGAATATAACGCATGGACGGTTTATATCACGCTTTACAAGTGATTCAGCGCGGTCAGTTATTGCTTTTTCAAAACGCTTGTCTGAGGCAAGCAAAGCAATACCGTTATAAGCGCCTTCACAGCTCCATTTGAAATCGTTATAAACCTCTACACAACCGTGAGACTCCATATCCACTTCGTCGATAACATATAAGCCGTACTCGTCGCAAAGTCTGTAAAACAGCGGAGAATTTGGATAATGGGATGTTCTCACTGCATTAATATTATGCTTTTTCATAAGAATAATATCGTTTTTCATCTGTTCCACAGAAGCATAATATCCTGTGTCCGGATAGCTGTCATGTCGGTTGACACCTTTGAATTTTACTGCTCTGCCGTTAATTTTTACAACACCATTCTCAATGTGTATTTTTCTGAAACCGACTTTTTCTCCGATAATTTCAGCACCTGAATATATTGTCAGATCATAAAGATAAGGCTTTTCCGCAGACCACATAATGGGAAATGTTATATCGGCGGAAACTGTCTCGCCGTCTTTTGCGGAAAAGTCTGCAATAAATTTTCCTTCATTATCGCAAAGCGTTGCATTAACATCACATCCGTAAGGTGTAAAAACAAGTTTTGCACAAGTTAAATCAGGTGAAATATCCGTTCTGACAATATAATCTTCAAGGCGTTTTTTCGGACGTGACAAAATATATACATCACGAAATATACCTGATAATCTGAATTTATCCTGATCCTCAAGATATGTTCCGTCGCACCATTTCAAAACGGCAGCGGTGATATTGTTTTCACCATTACGAAGCAAAGGAGTAATATCAAACTCCGATGTACTGTGAGAAATCTGAGAATATCCTGCAAATATTCCATTAATATAAAGGTACACACAGCTGTCAACTCCCTCGAAAATGAGAATTCTGTCAAGACCGTCAGCAGTGTAGTTATAGCTGCGGCTGTAAATGCCTACAGGAATATCGTCCGGTACAAACGGTGGGTCGTATGGGATAGGATAACATACATTTGTGTATTGCGGCTTGTCATATCCGTGAAGCTGCCAGTTAGAGGGTACTATGAGCTTCTCATCAAATGGCAGAGATATAAAATCGTCCTCCATATCAATAATGCTGTCATAATATCTGAAATCCCAATCTCCGTTCAGAAGCTCGAAACAGCATGATTTTTCCCTGTCATCAAAGGGATTCTGCCCTGCACCGAAAGGAATAAAATAGCAATGCTTATCAAGAGTATTAATATGCAGATTCAAAGGATCTTCATGATAAATCATTTTGCTTTTAGGCGAGCCGTGTGCGGCGATTTTTGAAATATCCATACTTATTCTCCTGTGATACGCTGTAAATCAGTATCAGTCTTTGATCGTGGAATTTTGTTCATTTGGAAGTGAATCAGCAAGCTGTGCTACAGTCTTTTTTAGAACAGGATGTCTTTTGTTAGGAGCAATTTCACATAGCGGTTTTAATACAAAGGAGCGCAGATGCATTTCCGCATGAGGAATGATCAGATCGTCCGTTTCCATAACAACATCATCATACATTAAAATATCCAGATCCAGAGTTCTCGGTCCCCAGCGGACAATACGTTCCCTGTGTGCAGTCTGTTCAATCTCATGGAGCTTATCCAGTAATTCATCCGGAGTGAAAAGAGTTTTCAGAATAAGACATGCATTAAGAAAATCGTCTTGTTCAACACCGCCATAAGGTTCTGTAATATGGTATGAGGACACTTTTTCAACATGGCATCCATTTGTTTCGTCAAGTGCCTTTACCGCATTATCCAGATAGGCTTTTTTGTCACCTAAATTTGAACCCAGTCCCAGATAGGCTGTATGCCAGAATCTGCTGATTTTAATTGAAACTGTCTTTAAAGGAAGTCCTACGGGAGCCCACGGCTTTTTCAGTTCCAGTGTGACTCCTTTTAAAATGGTATAACGTAGCATGATAGCTTCTGCCAACTCCCCTGCTGCAGATTCTATCAGCTTGCGTGGGTGTGCCTTTGTATATTCCGTAATAAAACAGCTGACATCGCCATAATCTACAGAACTTTCCAGACAGTCGGTTTTTCCTGCACTTCTGCTGTCAACGTACATTTTAAGAGATATCAGAAATTTTTGTCCGAGTTTGGTTTCTTCCGGAAATACACCGTGATTTGCAAAAACCTCAAGATCTTCAATGTGTATTTCATCATATGGCAGTGTGTTCATTTACTGTTTCACTTTCTTTCCCTTAAAATTGCCTGTGTCATGCGGATGGCTCTATAATTTTCTTTTACATCGTGTACCCGTACAAAGGCTGCCTTTTTCTGAACGCCTATTACTGTGGTAACGATAGTCCCCTCTACTCGTTGGTCAGCAGGCAGATCAAGGGTTAGTCCGATAACAGATTTTCTTGATGTGGCAAGCAGGACCGGATATCCCAACTCCGTCAGCCATTCCAGATTATTTATAGCGGTCAGATTGTGTTCATAGGTCTTTCCGAAGCCTATACCAGGATCCAGAATGATCTTATTCTCCGCAATGCCTGCTTGTTTTGCAATAGTAATGGATTCCTTTATATCCCGTATCATATCTTCCTGGAAGTTCTCATACTCTGCCTTTTCCCGGTTGTGCATCAGGCAGCATGGAACACTATATTCAACAATAAGCTCAGCGACTCTCCTGTCATATTTCAGTCCCCAGATATCATTTACCATGTCCGCACCGGCTTTCAGGGCGGCCTCTACGACTTCGCTTTTATAGCTGTCGACAGATACAGGAATATCAAAATTCTTTTTTACCATTTCAATTGCGGGAACAACACGATCGATTTCTTCCTGTATACTGATCTGTACATGACCGGGGCGTGTAGATTCGCCGCCTATATCAATAATGGAAGCACCCTCGTTTATCATGTCCGCGGTATGCTGTTTTGCACGTTCGATATCATTCCACCTGCCGCCGTCTGAAAAGGAATCAGGCGTCACATTCAGAATACCCATAATATAACATTCATTATCCACATCAAATATACGGTTTCCGATTTTCATAATTTTTACTCCTTATTTTCATAGATTCAGCTTCAAATTCTTTTTCAGGCTACTCCAGTTACATAATTTCTCCGCCTTGCAGAACAAACATGGACGTGATTTTTTATCTGCTCTGTAAATCAATCCGGCAAGGTCATCTCTCTTTTCAGTTTCAGCGGTTCTGTGCTGCGCAATGGCAGCTATGATTTCATTCTGCTCCTGTGTATCAAATCCGCAGTCCTTTAATATGTCACCTGCCAGCATTGCACTTGCTTTATCATGTGGTATGTCATCCAGATATTCATGATATCTGCCAATATCATGGAGCAGAGCCGCCGCATAGATCAATTCTTTTGAAATATTCAGATTACGTTCCAAATCTTCAATATATGCCAATCTTGCAACATCAAGAAAATGGCTTGTATCATGACCGCAGAAGATACGATCCCGCTCCAGTTCGCCAATTTTGTTAACATAGCTGCGCCACAGAGCATGACTGCATATTTTATCAATTCTTTCCATCAGATGCCGCTCCCTTCGGTATGCTTGCGGCATGACGATTTTCTGTAATTCATTACAGCATTTTCCGCTTCACCAAGGAAAGAAAGAGAGCCGAAAATAATAACAGCATCTTCATCTCCCGCATATTTCATAGTTTCTGAAACTGCCTGCTGTATGCTGTCCGCCGATTCCACAGAGTGGTTTACGGCAGCAACTGCTTCTGCAAGGTCTTTTGCAGGCATTGCCCTTGGATTATCTCTTGTTTCTACCGTTGTTATATGCTCGGCAAGTGGAGCTGTAAGCGCAATGACCTTCTTATAATCCTTATCCTGAAACATTCCGAAAATATAGTAAAGTTTTTTCCCTTTAAAATAAAGTTCCAGAGAATGCCGCAGTTCCTCTGCCGCTGCCGGATTGTGTGCACCGTCCAGAACAACTATGGGATTTTTTCCGATTACAGAAAAACGTCCTCTCCATCGGGTATTGAGGAATCCATCATAAACATGACGGTCAGAAAGTGAAAATCCAATCTTTCGCAGTGCCTCCACTGCCTCAAGTGCCAGTGCCGCATTCTGTATCTGATAGCTTCCGGCAAGAGGAATTACAACGTTGTTCCATGAACGGTATGAAAAGGATTGCCGATCATAGCCATAGCATATGTCGCTGATACCGGAGGAATCAACTATCTGACAGGTGCAGTTTTTCTTCCGGCTGGTTTCTGTGATGACCCGTTCCGCCTCCGGATGCTGTGCCGCAGAAACCACTATGGTATCAGGCTTTATTATACCGGCTTTTTCAGTCGCAATTTCTTTAAGCGTATCTCCAAGAACCGCCGTGTGGTCCATGCTTATGGAGGTTATTATTTCCAGCAATGTTGTATTGATAACATTTGTTGCGTCCTGTGAACCTCCAAGACCGGTCTCCAGAACTACAATGTCGCATTTCTTTTCCTTGAAATATAGAAAAGCCATTGCTGTTTCTGCTTCAAACAATGTAGGAATGTCTTCGCCTTTTGCCTGCATTTTTTCTATTGCTTCTGCAATAGCGGTGACATGGATAGCAAGTGACTCCCTTTTGATTTCTTTTCCGTCCACCTGAATGCGTTCACGATATGAAAACAGCGTGGGAGAAATATACCGTCCGGTTCTGTACCCTGCACCGGTTAAAATAGTTGAAAGATATGCAAGTACAGAACCCTTGCCGTTCGTTCCGGAAATGTGTATATATTTCAATGTGTCCTGGGGATTTCCAAGCATCTCAAGCAGCAATCTCATGCGTTCCAGACCAAGAACACTGCCCTTTCCGGAAAGCCCGTTCAGATATTCTCTCGCTTGTGTATAATCCATGCTGTTTTCCTCCGTATATATATCCGTCTTTATGATAGACACAAAAAAGGTGTCCTCATTTTTTGCATTCGCCACATAGAGGACACCATATTATTACATCCAGTATGTAGCAGCGGGATGCGGAAACCGAACCGCAAAACATTACGTTTCTTCGTCCTTTCGGCAACTCCCCGTCCAAAAGGTACTTTACGCTCGGTTTACTACTCTGCTATTATATTTTATAATAGCACATTATGGATACAATGTCAATAGTGTGATAAAAAGCAATCCGGTTCTCATGCAGATTTATCAATGAAATGTTAAACCTGCTCTCAAAAAATAATCATCCATCTGACGGATGATTTCATTAAATAACAAAAATTCCGATAAGGATTACAGAATCACCTTATCGGAATTATTATAATATAAATTTGAAATTACTTCTTGATACGGTTTAGCTGAATATTATCATATTTTATCAAGTAATTCCTTACGTTTAGCTTCAAATTCTTCCTGAGATATAAGACCGTTGTCAAGCAAATCCTTTATCTCTTTTATTTGTTGAGCAGCAGAGGAACTTCCGGAATTATTTCCTGAGTTGTTAATCATAGCCGAAACCAGATTATTATTTTCATCTTTAACGCTTTGCTTGAATTCCTCGATTTTTGCAAGTGTTGCATCAACAAATTCA
>JAQXHC010000058.1 GCA_029007035.1 Oscillospiraceae bacterium | reverse complement strand
AGGTAGCGAGTTCGAGCCTCGTAATCCGCTCCATAAGCGGCGCTATAGCCAAGTGGTAAGGCGTGGGTCTGCAACACCCTGATCCCCGGTTCAAATCCGGGTGGCGCCTCCATTCAGGCGAATCAATTCAGTTCGCCAGCATGAAAAGTCCGATTTATCGGACTTTTTTTGTTATACAAAAAAGTTCAGCAGAATCTGAATCTGCTTATACTGTCCGGTTTCACCATTTCGGAGCGGTTTAATGGTATATTTCAACATACGGCTGACTGCAGTGAACAGATATGTTTGTGCATTCATACAAATAATATAAAATCCGCTTGACAAATGATAAAATAAGAATTATTATAATTATGGTTAGCGGGTGCTAACCATAATTAATGCAGTTTAGTTAGAGATAACTAACAAATTAAGGGGTGGATTTATGATGCCGCTGACGCTTGCAAATACAGGCGAAGAAAACATTATCAAAAAGGTAGGGGGAAAACCCGAAGTACGAAAATTTCTTGAAAACTTAGGCTTTGTGGCAGGGGGAACGGTGACTGTCGTCAGTGAAACAGGCGGCAATGTTATCGTCAATGTCAAAGATTCCAGAGTTGCCGTTTCAAAGGAAATGGCTTGCAAAATTATGGTTTAGAGGTGAGTTGATATGCGCAGTGCAGGTACGGAAAAAATTGAGACAGAGAGACTTTTGCTGAGAAAATTTTCTTTTTCAGACAGTTGCGATATGCTTGAATATTGGGTCGGTGATGAAAATATTCAGCTATCCTACGGTGAGCCTGTTTATTCGACAGAGGGAGAGGTAAACGAGCTTCTTGATAAATATATATCTTCCTACAGCAGCAAGGATTATTACCGTTGGGCGGTCATAGAGAAAAAGAGCGGTCATTGTATCGGTCAGATCGCATTCTTTTTAGTGGACTGTAAAAATCATTTTGCCGAGATAGAATACTGTATAGGTTCGGCGTTCCAGCGCTGCGGATACGCAACGGAAGCGACAAATGCGGTCATACGTTTCGGCTTTGAAAAAGCGGAGCTTCACAAAATACAGATATGCCACAGATCAAATAATCTTCCGTCGAAAAGGGTAATTGAAAAATGCGGATTTACATACGAGGGCGCTCTTCGGGACTATTTTTTTATCGACGGGAAGTATTATGACAGGCTCTATTATTCAATTTTACGTGACGAATATTATAAAAATATGAGGAGGAATAACAATGCCGACACTTAAAGAAGCAAGGTTAGGCTCAACCGTAACGGTGAAAAAGCTGAACGGTGAGGGAGCAGTAAAACGAAGAATCATGGATATGGGCATAACAAAGGGTACTGAAATTCATGTACGAAAAGTTGCTCCCTTAGGCGACCCTATTGAAGTAACCGTCCGCGGCTACGAGCTTTCTCTGAGGAAAGCCGACGCAGAAATGATTGAAACCGTATAATTTTTTGCCAATAAGTTAGTATTGTCTAACTATGAAAGGATTATTATTATGGAAATAAGAATCGCGCTTGCGGGAAATCCGAATGCAGGCAAAACCACACTTTTCAACGCTCTCACAGGCTCAAATCAGTTCGTTGGAAACTGGCCCGGAGTTACCGTTGAGAAAAAAGAGGGCAGGCTCAAGGGTCATAAGGAGGTCATAATTACCGATTTGCCAGGTATCTACTCTCTTTCACCATATACCCTTGAAGAGGTAGTGGCGAGAAATTATCTTATCGGCGAACGCCCCGACGCTATCCTGAATATTATTGACGGCACAAACCTTGAAAGAAATCTCTATCTTACCACTCAGCTTGTGGAGCTTGGAATACCCGTTGTCTGTGCAATAAATATGATGGACGTTGTGCGCAAAAACGGCGATAAAATCAACATAGAACAGCTATCAAGCGAGCTTGGCTGTAAGGTGGTTGAGATTTCCGCTTTAAAGGAAACAGGTATAAACGAGGCGGCAAGTGCGGCAGTTGAAGCTGCAAAATCGGGTGAAAAAAACATCCCTCAGCATAAATTCTGCGGCTGTGTGGAGCACGCTGTTGCGCATATTGAAGAATATCTCCTCCACGACATTCCCGAGGAGCAGCAGCGCTGGTATGCGATAAAGCTTTTCGAGCGTGACGAAAAGGTGTATGAAATGCTGAAGCTTACTGAGAATAAAAAGGCGCATATTGAAACGGATATAACTGCTGCCGAAAAAGAAATGGACGACGACAGCGAAAGTATTATCACCAATGAGCGTTATTTTTACATCGGAACGATAATCAAGGACTGCCTTAAAAAGAAAAACAAAGGCGGAATGACGGTTTCCGATAAGATAGACCGGGTTGTCACAAACCGCTTTCTTCGTCAAGTTTAAGTCCTGCTCCGATCGCATAATTTCCGTTGATCACCGCCAGTCCCACGCTGTCAAGTACGCTTGGCAGAACCTCTGCACTGACCTCTGTAAATGTAAGATTTTTCGGATTTTCTGTAATATCATCAACCGTTTCCTTTGAAGCGTCGATCTCAGGATTCAGAGTAATAATTCCTGTCTGAGCAAGAACTCTCAAAGCTCTGAAGATCTTCTAAGCGTTTTGCAGCTTCCAAAGCTGTACATTTCTTCATAATTAAACACCCCCTTCCTCATATATTTATTATACATCAAATAACATTTTTTTACAATAGAAAGGAATGATAATTTATGACATTAGGAAACAAAATCCGCAGCCGCCGTAAGGAGCTGGGATTGACTCAGCCAGAGCTTGCGGCAAAATCAAGGTTAACGCAAGGATATATATCAAAGGTGGAACATGATGAGTATGTACCAAAAGCTGCAACTCTGATAGTTCTTGCAATTTCCCTTGACCTTGCCCCTAATGAATTTCTCAAAGAAGAACGGAGGGCAGGATAATGGCAGAGATATTTCTCGGTGAATTGCTTTCCGTTCTGAGTCCGACCGGAAATATCCGGATTTTCAATAGCGACTACGTTACCGTATTTACTGGAACCGTTTTGAATTTCCTGAGACAGTGTGTATTTGACGTGCCCGGTAAACAATCGGTCAGAGCTTACAGGCTGTATGCTGTAAAAGTAATACACGTTCGTAACGGCGAGTTTTTCATCTATATCAAAAAATAAAATTAAGGGGTGCAGTAATGCAGGAAAAGATAATTGAAGCGTTCAATGAAACGCATGGCAATCGATTCAAATCGTTTGATGATATCAAGCGAGAATATGACGTTATCGAAATACTGGACACATGGCTCAGATACGAGGGTATCATAGGATATACACGAGATATTATAGACTTGC
>JAQXHC010000057.1 GCA_029007035.1 Oscillospiraceae bacterium | reverse complement strand
GCTGTTGCTGTTGAAGAGGCTATGAAGTAAGTGACAATCACGGTGATTTCATAGAACCGAATTATTATTTCACGGACGGACTTCAGATTCGTCCGTGATTTTTATATACACGCAAAAACTCGCCGCAAAGCCAATTGCGGCGAGTTTTATAATATCGGAATTATACATTATTATACGACTGTGCATACATTTTTCGCAGCAGAGCCAAGTCAAGCGAACTGACTGTCCCATCTCCGTCCAGATCGGCGGCTGCAAAGTCAATATACTCAATTATTCCAAAGATATAGTTTCTCAGCGCTACAATATCATCAGTACTGAATGTTCCGTCAGCATCAACGTCGCCGCTGCACTGCTTTTTTGAGCATACGCTGACTCTGCATTCAAATACTTCTCCGTCGGCAATAGCGTAAATCACGGTCTCTCCGAGACTTTTCGCAGTTATTACTCCCGAATTAATCTCAGCTACCTCAGGTTTATCCGAAAAGTACTTGACTGTTGTTCCGTCAGACAGATTTACACATTCAAGACTGCATTTTTCTCCCGGACAAAGCTTTACCGATGCCGGCACTAAGGCAGCTCCTGATGGAACAGTCTTAGATACAGCAAATGTAACCGAATCGTTCACGGTAATCCCGTTTCCGTAAGCACTCGCTTTAATTGTAACAGTGCCCGTTCCGCAGATGCTGACATTGCCGAACGAATCAATTTCTGCTACGCCCGTATCGCTTGAACTCCAAAGAATACGATCCGCAAAATAACTTTTATATTCGATTTGGAACTCATTTGTCACAAACAGCAAATCAGATGACGGCTTCACAATGCTGATCTCCGGGTCGTTCTTTACAAAAAAAGTTATCGAGTCCGTCGCATAATTGGAATAGTGTCCCTCTACGCTGACAGTTATTGTGACTCTGCCCGGGCCGTTAATTGTAATCATTCCACTGTCGTCAACGGATGCAACTGATGTATTGTCGGAAGTCCAGTCAGTATACATCACATCGCCCGAGACCGTCCCGGCGCTGAATGACTCTCCGATATGAAGCTGACTTTGCTCCGGCTCTGCAAGATCTATGACAATCGGACTCGTAAGCAGTATTGTTATATAGTCCGAGACTTTCTCGCCGTATTTGCTTTCAGCATTGACATAAATCTTCGCAGCACCATAGTCTTTTATTGTGACATATCCCGAGGAATCAACCTCTGCAACACTTTCATCGGAAGATGACCATGTCACATTTCTGAAGTTTTCAGGCGAATCATAAGAAAGTTTAAATCTGCTTCCGACATACATAAGGCTATCATCGGGAGACTTAAGATTGATCGCCATTGATTCAATGTCTATCATCTCAACTCCTTTATACCAGATCATTGCAGATGATGTTTCTTGATATGCCGTGATCATCAAACAAACACTGCCTCTTCCGGTTAGTTCTATACAATTACCGGATAACAGTTTACCGTCCCCGCTTACGGATATTTCGTAATCACTCGGTGTTCCATATCCATACATATCGTTGGCATAATAAGTGAAAGATACAGTTTGCCCGACATAGTAATGGCTGTAGTTATCAATGTCAATACTAATATCAACGGAATGCGTGGATTTCGAAATCTCTTCCATGGTTGTTGTTGCCGTAGTTGAAAGATAATAAAACCTAATCGTTATCTCAGCAGTGCAGTAATCATTTGATGCTGTTATTGTTACATCACCCGGGTAGCTGCATATAACAGACGCTGAATCGGCATAAACAGAAAGAAAAGTGCCGTAACTACAGCTCCAATTATCCGGTCTTCCGTTTCCGTTAACTCTGATTGTTACTGATTCACCTGCCGGAGCACTGTTGATGGCAGAAAGTGAAAACTGATAATCATCTTCATTCGCCATAACAGCAATGCTGCCGCTGTCATTCGCTAATGTGACATAATCATTTTCTGCAAAACCTTCAAAGACAACCTCACCGTCCGTCTGTGAAGCTTCACCGTCAACAGAGGATGTATAGGTCGTATCGGAAACAATCTCCGGTACGAAAAAACTCTCTGCATTTGTTCTGAGCATATCTGCATTAAAAGGAGATACAAAAGCTGCAATAAAAAGAGCAGCCGATATGAGCACCGATAGTTTTTTTCTGATGTCTGACATAAAACTTCCTCTTTTTGATTTATTTGTATAATTTGCTTTGCTCCCCGATTTCAATGGAAATCAAAGGAAGCAAGGATCTGTTTTTTTATTATTCCTCCGTGTCTGAAGCCTTGGTGTAATTAGGCATAGGCTTCATTGTCGGGAAAAGATACCCTATATTTTATATTCCCTTTACACTCTTTATATCCCTACTTTACGACAAAGTTTTTTAGTTTATGCTTTATAAAACTACGTATTTTATTATAATCTGTCGTAAGTTGGTCGTAAAATGGTCGTAAGCTTAATGATGCTTATGTGGCTTGATGTACCTTAAAAAACCTTTCAAAATCTACCATTTCACTGCGTTTCAAATCGTTGGTTGCTTCTGCATAAATATCCATCGTGGTTTCTGCATCTGCATGACCTAAAATGTCTTGCATAGCTTTGATATTAACTCCAGCTTCACACATTCTTGTTGTAAATGTGTGCCTTAATGAGTGATTGCTGAAATTAGGAAGAAGCACAGCATTTTCAGCATTTGTGTTTTCATCCAGTACCGCATAATTGCAGTCACGTATGATTCTTCGCAATGCTTTGTTAAGCGTTCCTTGATGTTGAGCACCGCCAAAACGATTAACGAAAATAAAATCGCTATAACCGTCAATTGATACTGTACACTTTATACCACATGACTCTTGATATGATTTTTCCATCAAAAAAGCTTCTCTGACCTTTGGGAGCATCGGAATTATTCTTGTGCCTGCTTTAGTCTTTGGAGTGTTAATTGCAAAGGAACAACCTTGTTTTTTGCCTCTGCTATAATAAACAAGGGTATGATTAACTGAGATTGTTCCTTTATCTAAATCAATATCAGACCAACGCAAGCCCGTGGCTTCTCCTACTCGCATACCTGTCCATAATAAAATTATAAAAACAGGATACCACTTGTGGTATTGTTTTGATTTACTTAAAAAAGCCTCAAATAATTCTTGTTCTGGAACAGTTAAAGCACGTCTTTTGATATACTCATATGCATGAGCTTTTTTCAGTTCCTTTAAAGCATTATCTGACGGGTTATACCTCAGGTAATCATCTTCAACGGCTAATTCAAGGACTTGATGTAGTACGGTGTGAATGTTATCAATTGTAGAAACTTTAATGTGACGTTCATCTGCAAGGCAATTATAGAAAGCTCTTACATCTGTCCTTTTCAAGTCAACAATTTTGGTTCTTCCGAACTCTGGTTCAACAAACTGTGCATACATAAACTTATAATTAGAAAAGGTATTATCTTTCAAACCTCTTTTCAGTTGTACCCAGAGATTAAACAAGTCATTTATGGTCAGACTTGTTTTTTCAGTTCTGATACCATCTAATACATTTCTTAATACTTCCAGTTCCTTATTGCGAAGCTCATCAAGAGTTTTGGCATAAATAGAGTGACGTTTCCCCATCTTGTCTCTCCATTTAAATTCAAATGTACCATTTGCCCTTTGATACTCGCCGTCTTTTAAAAGACGGTTTTTGTTGTCTTTGCGTCTCTTTACTGCCATATTATCATTCCTTTCATAACACTAAAGAGAACACGTTTAAGTATATTATAACTCAAACGTGTTCAATTTGTCAATAGTTAATATGAAGCTAAATCGAATAAGCTTTTGACAGGTATTCCTCTAATTGTTTACGCTTGATAAGTCTCTTAGAACCGCACCAAAGAACAAAAGTGCAATTATGTTCATTTGATAGGTCTCTCAGCTTGTTAATGCCAATGCCAAAATAGGCAGCAGCTTCTTCAAGTGTAAGATTAGATTTTTCCCATATTGGGATTGATTTTGCCACAATCAATTCTCCTTTCTTGAATAATTCCGAAATCTTTCAAAAGCTCTTTTGTGCTTTCAGTTCTGTCATCTATATCAATCTTGTTAGATTTTCTTTCATTTTCCATAGCTTTATTTACCCCCTTAAAATTGTGGGAGGGGAGTTTTCCCCTCCCGTAGTGTAATTAGCCGAGAATTTCTATTCTCTTG
>JAQXHC010000056.1 GCA_029007035.1 Oscillospiraceae bacterium | reverse complement strand
AGGAAATGATATAATGAGAATTGCAGTTACTTATGAAAACGGACAGATTTTTCAGCACTTCGGTCATACGGAAACATTCAAGATCTATGACATTGCCGATGGAAAAATTACAAACTCTCAGGTAGTATCCACAAACGGAAGCGGTCACGGCGAACTTGCAGGATTTCTTTCCGTAAACAAGGTAGATACTCTTATATGCGGAGGAATCGGCAGCGGTGCTCAGACAGCTCTTGCACAGGCTGGAATCAAGCTTTACGGCGGCGTAAGCGGTGACGCAGATGAGGCTGTAAACGCACTTCTTAACGGAACACTCGGGTATAATCCCGATGTAAAATGCAGTCATCACAGCCATGAACACAACGAAAGCGCTCACAGCTGCGGTTCACATGGCTGCGGTAATCACGACTGTTATTAAATAATCATATTGAAAGGTGGTAATTTCTATGAAGAAGTATGTATGCAATGCTTGCGGCTGGATTTATGATGAGGAACTGGGTGCACCTGAATTAGGTATTGCTCCCGGAACAAAGTTTGAAGATCTGCCTGATGACTTTGAATGTCCTCTCTGCTCAGTTGGCAAGGATATGTTCAGCGAAGAAGCATAAAGAGGTGTTTTATTATGGAACAGAAATTTTATATTTGTGAACACTGCGGAAAAATCATTGCTGTTGTAAAAGAAAGCGGCGTTCCCGTTATGTGCTGCGGTCAGAAAATGAAGGAAATTATTCCAGGGACTACTGAAGCAGCAACTGAAAAGCATATCCCTGTTTATACTGTTGAGAACAATATTGTTAAAGTCAAGATTGGAGAAATTGAGCACCCTATGCTCTCCGAACATTATATCGAATGGGTTTCTGTACAGACAAAGCAGGGCAATCAGAGAAAGCTGCTCACACCCGGAGCTGCTCCCGAGGTATGTTTTGCCCTTTGCGAGGGTGATGAAGTAGAAGCGGTATATGCATACTGCAATCTGCACGGCTTGTGGAAAGCCTGATTAATACAACAAAAAGGCGGCAAAAGGATAATTTCTGCCGCCTTTAGTGTTATTGGGTTATCATTTCAATACCTTTTTCAAGGGTTGCCGTATCAAGCATACCGGTTCCATATGTTACAAGATTACCGTCCTTGTCAATAAAATATGTTGACGGAAATCCCGTTACATAATATGAATTTACGGCTTCCTGCTTTGTATCAAAGAAAACTTCAAACTGATAACCTTCCTGTTCGATATATTCCTTGGCATCGGAAATTGTTTCACGCTCCCCATCTGTAGCATTGACCATTAGGAACTGCACATCTGGATACTTTTCTGCCGCTTTATCGAAGTCAGCCATTTCCTGCTTACAGTAATAACACCACGTCGCCCAGAAATTCAGAACAACAGGCTTTCCTTTATAGTCAGATAATTTCACAGCATTTCCTTCATAGTCAAGTACAGTGAAATCCGCTGCGGCGTAGCTGTCGTCATTTTCAGTTTCTGCTTGTGTTTGTTTTTCGTCAAGATTGTTTTTACCGTAATCATCGGCGAGTTTATTATACAAAACATAAGCGACAGCAATTATTCCTACAAGAAGTACGGCAATTATGATCCACTTAACTGATTTTCTCATACAATAATCCCCTTATGAAATGATATTCAGAAATTTTCCAAAAAGTCCTGTAGCCATAAGTGCTCCCACAGCTATCAGAAAAATTCCGCATACGGTATTTATAGTACCATAGTGTTTTTTGATAAATGCGAATGTATCCTTTAATCTGTCAATAAGGAATGCACTGATAAAGAACGGTATTCCAAGACCTAAAGAATAAATAAGCAGCATAAGTGTTCCTTTGGTGATACTTCCCTGACTTGCCGCAAGCATCAGAGCTGAACCTAAAAATGCACCGACACATGGTGTCCAGCTGATCGAAAAGACGATGCCAAACAGCAGCGATGAGAAGAAGCCCAGGTTACCCGCTCTGCTGAATTTTGAACCCTTAAATAAATTCAGCTTAAAAACACCGAGTAAGTTCAGACCAAAGAATACAACTATCAGTCCTGTAATAATATCAACTGCTGTTTTGTATTCGTTCAGCACCTTTCCGAATATTCCTGCAAGTGCACCCATCAGAACAAAGAGTGCTGTAAAGCCAAGAATAAATCCAAGAGCATTTTTCATCACCTGCTTGCGGTTACCATCTTTACTGCCTGCAAAATATGAAATATATATAGGCAGCATAGGTAGGAGACAGGGTGAAATGAATGTTATAATGCCCTCTAAAAATGCGATGAAATATTGCATTATACCGTTTCTCCCCTATATGCACTGATTCCTCCTATATCGTGAACATCGGTGTAGCCTTTACTTTTCAGAAAAGCAACTGCCCGTGCACTTCTGCCGCCGCTCAGACAATGAACAAAAAGCGGAGTGGATTTGTCAGTGATAAACTGAACAATGCTGTCAAGGTTTCCGAGAGGAATATTTGTACTGCCTTCAATATGGTATTCGCTGTATTCCTCGGCAGTCCTGACATCAAGAAGAACTGCATCTTTTGTATTTTTCCATTCATTCACTCCCGAATTTATATCCTTATGATTAAATAATCCCATAAACATATTATTCATATCCTTTCTTTTTTGTATCTTCATTATACCATATTACAGAGGGATTTTCAGTAATCCAATCACCAAACAGGAGGTGTGCTCATGCGCATAACAACACTTGCCGAAAACACATCGGTCAGCGATAACTTCGGCGCTGAACACGGTTTATCGCTGTATATAGAAACTGATAAACATAATATTCTTTTTGACATGGGACAGACAGAGCTTTTTTCCGAAAATGCTGAAAAGCTTGGCATTGACCTGAAAAAGACAGATATAACCGTGCTGTCCCACGGTCATTATGACCATGGCGGCGGACTGAAAAAGTTCCTCTCCATAAATGATAAAGCTCCCGTATATATAAATCGCTATGCCTTTGAGCCTCATTATAACGGCAAAGAAAAATACATCGGTCTTGATATTTCATTGCAGGATAATGAGCGTATCATTTTCACAGACGATTTTTATGAAATTGGACAAGGACTCACACTTAATTCCTGCAATGACCGTCCGAAAAATACAGAGCTTGGCAGCTTTGGACTCAATATGCTGATAAATGATAAGCTTATTCCCGATGATTTCCGTCATGAGCAGTATCTGCTTATTGAGGAAAACGGCAGAAGAATACTCATCAGCGGATGCTCCCACAAGGGTATTCTTAACATTGCAGAATGGTTTAAGCCCGATGTTCTTGTGGGAGGCTTCCACTTTTCAAAGTTGCCTCTTGATGATACGCTGAAAGGCTATGCAGAATTCCTCAATGGCTTTGATACCAAATATTACACCTGTCATTGTACCGGCACAGAACAATTCTCTTTTATGAAGAAGTACATTGAAAAACTCTGCTATCTTTCCACAGGTGAAAGCATTATAGTATAGTCAGATTATCGGCATTCGGTACAGATATATTCCGGAACAGTACGTTCATTCATAACAGACTCATACAAACGCCAGCCGCCTGCAAGATTATAGCAATCATAACCGTTTCCTGTAAGAATACGGCAGGCAATATAGCTGCGAAGTCCTGAATGACAATGAACATATACAGGCTTGTCCTTTGGAAGTTCATTTAAACGCTCACGGAGGGAATCAAGAGGAATGTGCGCAAATCCGTCAATATGACCTCTTGCTCTTTCTGTTACGGTACGAACATCGAGAAACGTAACGCTGCCGTCACGAGGTAGATTTTCAACATCGTGCCAGAAAAACTGCTTTACTTTTCCCGAAATAATGTTTTCAGCTACAAATCCTGCCATATTAACAGGGTCTTTTGCCGAACCGTAAGGTGGCGCATAACAAAGCTCAAGCTCTGCAAGGTCTGTCACCTTTGCTCCGAAGCGGATAGCTGATGCTATGACATCCATTCGCTTGTCGACGCTGTCAAAACCTACTATCTGTGCGCCGATAATTTTCAGAGTTTTCTTATCCCAGAGAATTTTTACTGACATCATATTTCCGCCGGGATAATATGATGCGTGAGATGCGGAATAGGTATATATTTTATCGAAGTCAATACCTGCCGCTTCTGCACTTTTTTCGTTAAGTCCGGTTGTTGCAACAGTCATATCAAATAATTTCAGAACTGCCGAGCCTTGTGTTCCCTTATATTCGGAGTCAAAGCCTGCAATATTATCTGCCGCAATTCGTCCCTGTTTATTTGCAGGACCTGCGAGAGGAATGAACGCAGATACTTTGGTAATGAAATTACTTACTTCAACAGCATCGCCCACGGCGTATATATTCGGGATATTGGTTTTCATTCTGCTGTCAACTACAATACTGCCCCGTGCGTTCAATGCAATTCCGCAATCCTTGGCAAGCGATGTTTCGGGACGAACGCCAACAGACATAATCACCATATCGGCTGATATTTCACCGTTCTGAAGAATCACCTTGCTGCCGTCTATTGCCTGTACACCGTTGTTAAGGTATAGTCTGATACCCTTTCCTTTAATATAACGATGTACATCCGCTGCCATATCAAAATCAAGGGGCGCAACCAGGTGGTCGGAAAGCTCAACTATAGATACCTCAAGTCCTGCTTTTGCAAGATTTTCAGCCATTTCAACTCCGATATACCCACCGCCGATAACAACAGCCGATTTCGGCTCAGCCGTTTCAATATAGTTTTTTATTTTCAGCGTATCCGGAATATTTCTGAGCGTAAAAACATTAGCACCTTCAATACCGCTGATATTCGGCTTTATAGGTTCGGCACCGGGAGAAAGAATAAGATTATCATAGCTTTCCTCATATGTTGTTCCTGTATTGAAATCTTTTACAGTTACCGTTTTGGTATCGGGTGATATTTTTATTGCTTCGCTAAAAACACGAACATCAATATTGAATCTCGCCTTAAAACTTGCTGGCGTCTGGAGTGTCAGCATATTTCTGTCGGTAATCTCACCGCCGATAAAATAAGGTAATCCGCAGTTGGCAAAGGAGATAAACTCCCCTCTTTCAAGAATGATAATCTCTGCGGCTTCATCGAGTCTTCTGAGTCTTGCAGCAGCCGATGCACCGCCTGCAACCCCGCCGATAATAATTGTTTTCATTCAAATACCTCTTTTCTGAAAGGATAAATTTTTATGCTTGAAACTGATTTTGAATCCGTATATAAAGAAACTTTTCCATTTTGGGAGGATATAACCGAAGCTGAACGAGAGCATATTTGCAGTAATTCTATGAAAAAGAATTATCAAAAAGGTACAAATATACACGACAGTTCGGAGTGCTCGGGAGTGATATTTGTCCGTTCCGGATGTCTGCGGGTATATATGATGTCCGATAACGGAAAGGATATCACACTTTACCGCTTGCACAGCGGCGATATGTGTATGCTGTCTGCCACATGTGTGTTAAAGACGATAACCTTTGATGTATTTATTGATGCAGAAGAGGACAGCTGTTGCTATATGATAAGCGGTCCTGCATTTATGAAAGTAAGCGATAATAATCCGAAAGTAAAAATTTTTTCTCTCGAAACTGCTGTAAGCCGTTTTTCTGATGTTATGTGGGTAATGCAGCAGATACTGTTTATGAGTATGGATAAAAGACTTGCTATTTTTCTTCTTGATGAATCATCAAGAACCAACTCGGATATTATCTCTTTCACTCACGAGCAGATAGCAAGGTATATGGGTTCTGCCCGTGAGGTTGTATCACGTATGCTGAAATACTTTGCAAATGAAGGGTTTGTCGAGGTTTCTCGTAAGGGAGTCAAGATTCTTGACAAGAAAAGATTACGTGAACTAACTCTCTAACATAGCAAGAATCTGCTGTTTAGGTCTTGCCCCCACAGACTGAGCTGCTATTTTTCCGTTTTTCAGAACAACAAGCATCGGAATGCTTGCAACACCGAATGCTTGTGCAAGCTCTGGCTCGCTGTCAACATTTATCTTGCCCACAAGGTACTGCGGATTTTCTTCAGCGATTTGCTCTACCAAAGGAGAAACCATACGGCACGGACCGCACCAATCAGCATAAAAATCAAGAAGAACGGGCTTGTCGCTGTTTCTGATCTGCTCAAAATTATTTTTATTAACGTTAAGTATTGACATATTTCATACTTCCTTTCCTGGTTTATAACTATATTTTACCCGAAAAGAAATTGATTTTCAGTAACTCTGTCACATTATTTATGATTGGAATAGAATATTGAAGAATTTAACATTATAATAGCAAAATGGTGAGTGAAAAAACGGAAAATTATTCCGTCAACAAGATGGTCTGCTTGCCTAGTGGGGTGATTTTTTTGTCATTTTTGCAAATGCCCCCTTTTTTTCACGGAAATTCAATAAAAATACGATTACTTCGACCTATCGTTTCGGAATTGAATTTTGTACCCCCTATCGTTTCAGAATTACTGCACATATCCAACCAATCGTTTCGGAATTGAGAGCAAATACCTTAACAACGTTGTTTGGGCAAAAATAAATGCACCCTAATTTTGTATCAAAATTAGAGTGCTAATATGGTGGAGGCGATGCGTGCAGTGGTATAATCAATTATTCGCAACCTTTAATAATGGGAAAAGCCCATAGAATCGGGATTTGTAGAGTTTTTTGCATTAATCAGTTTAACTTGGTTACGGTCAGTAATTGGTTTAAGGTGGTTACGATATAATTAAAAGGCAGATGTACAAGTGTTACATCTGCCTTTACATTCTTATTTTATGTTTGCATTATCAATATTCTAAAGTCATTTACTATAATTTCAAATGTATTTTCCAACCCAGGCTTTCAATTCATCACTGCTGGTATTTGACGAAAACCTTTTACCATCAATTAATTTTGCACCAACACAGGAAGGAGCAAGTTCACAATTTGTATTTCCCATATTGCTTCCACCTGATGTTACAAACGGAATGATTTTTTTACCATTAAAATCATACTGTTCAAGAAATGTATTTATAATTGTTGGGGCAACATACCACCATATCGGAAATCCTATGAAAACAGTATCATACTGTTCCATATCATAAACCTTATTTGCAATACCCGGACGGAAAGATTTATCATTCATTTCCACACTACTGCGGCTTTTTTTATCCATCCAGTTTA
>JAQXHC010000055.1 GCA_029007035.1 Oscillospiraceae bacterium | reverse complement strand
ATCCCCTTGATTACAGACTCACAGACCAAATGCTCATCGGAGCAATTCTGAATGTGATGAATTCAGTGATTGCAAATCCGAGCCTGCTGGAAAGCAGTGTAGAATCAAGCACATACGCACCAAGCGGAGAGGTTATCCGTCAGCAGAATGAAATCCGTCATATGATGGATGGTGTTCAGATTGACTATGAAAGAACCAAATCCGAAATTCTGCGTCTGGCTCAGATGCAGTATGACTGCTGTACATACAGCGAGAAACCACAGCAGACAGAGCTTCTCAGAAACCTGCTTGTCGGTCATGAACAACTGAATAGTTTAGATATTGGCTTGCTCAAATCCTGTCAGTGACTGTCATCCTGCAATTATAGACCGTGATACATTCAATCTGGTACAGCAGGAGATTGCAAGAAGAACTTCCAAACGAAAGGTCAGCACCAAAACCGTGACCGAGCAAGGCAAGTATTCAAGCAAGTACGCACTCACTGACTTAATGATCTGCGGAGAATGCGGAACTCCTTACCGTCGAGTAGTGTGGCGACAGCATGGCACGAAAAATCCCGTATGGCGATGCATCAGCCGACTGGACCACGGCAGTAAGTACTGCAAAAGTTCCCCGACCATTCACGAAGAACCGCTGCACAGAGCAATTGTGAAAGCAATCAACGAATTTTATGACTGCGGTGATGATGTGGCAAAGATTCTGAAAGCCAATGTGGAATCGGTGCTTGCAGGCATGGAACAGAGTGAAATCAAGAAAATCGAGGACAGGCTCAAGGAAATAGATAAAGCCAGAAATGATATGATCTCCCTCATTACAAGCGGTTCCTGTGATGAAGATACCCTCGACAGCGAATTCGCAAAGCTGTACGAGGAAGAAACACAGCTCAGCGGTAAGCTACTGTCACTGAAAGCACAGTGTAAGGTTTCCGATGATACAAAGGAGAAAATCAAAAGCACGCTCGCCGAAATCGAAAACAGCAGATTTCAGCTGGAAGCCTTTGACGATGTGCTTATCAGAAAGCTGATTGAATGCGTCAAGGTTATCAGCAAAACCAAAATCATCATCATATTCAAGGGAGGGTACGAAGTCAAGGCTGAGGTTGAGAAGAAATAAGACTTCCCGAAGATGTATGCGTGAAATTGATTGACATTTGCAGAACATAAGAGTATAATTATATCAAAAGATGTTTATTATAACACGCAAAATATTGGAGAAGCAATGAAGAAAAAAGTATATGATTATTTAAGAAGCATTCCCAAAGGGAAAGTTGTAACATATGGTCAAATAGCAGAATACTTAGGCAATAAAAAATTATCCAGAGTTGTCGGTAATATACTTCACAATAATCCAGATGAATACAAATATCCCTGTTATAAAGTGGTAGACAGAAATGGAAATTTATCGAAACATTTTGCCTTTGGCGGTATTGAAAGGCAAAAAAAGAAATTAGAGGAAGAAGGTATCATCGTTGAAAACTACAGAGTGGACTTAGATAAATACAAACACGGTAATTTCTGATTTATCAGGCAGTCATATTTAAAAAAATCAACTGTAAATTAGCATTATGCTGAAAGTCAAAATCAGCATAATGCTTTTCTAGAGTCTTAATTTCGAACTGTGTAAATGCTGATATTTGACATAATTCACCAACAACCGCCTTTGTCATTATATCTACAAGAATGTAAAAGTCAAGGCTAAAATGAACGCAAATGCGGTCTTGACTTTTACATTCTTGTAGAAGTACGGCAATTAAGCGGTTGTTGGAGGCTTTATGGTCGATTTAATAAAACACATTTAAAAAATCAGACCCTTTTTCTCTTAGATTTTGAACCAGATACAAAACAGGTTCAAAGGCATCTATCAAACCCTATTGAAGATTTTGCAGAAAAATGCAGAACTTTGTCTATTTAAGTATATTATATCACAAGTTGTTTAACTGTTTTGCAGTAAAAAATGTAACTTTTTTTAAATTACTTGAAAAGGGAGGCAATATGTGTTATAATAATGTATATTATAAAAACATACGTATGATTCGTTATTTCTTGTCGCTTTTGATTGGTTACTCTACGAAAAATATACATGGTAATGAGAACGATTTAACGGTAGATAAATCAAAGCGGGAAATTATAAAAAACTGTCAATCTCGATTTTTATCGGCTTCTCGTAACTATTTATATAAAATTCATTGAGCGGGAGAAATCTGTTGAAAAATATAGGAGCTGAATAATTATACGATAAAAAGTTGGCTGTTTCTATATTTTATAGTGACAAACTAAATTTTTCATGCCCTGTTTCAGCTCTATTGCGCTGGTTTTGGCATTTTACTCAGGACTAAAAATTCAAAAAAGGAGATGGGCGCACCATGTATAAATCGAAACATATTATAGGAAAACGCAAGGGTACAATACGCAGATTTGCGCTCTTTCTCGCGGCGTTTATGCTGTTTTGCGGTGTTCTTTCGCTGTTTAATTATTCCTCTCCCCGCGTTTCTGCCGACACGAGCAGTGAACGTAAGCTGCAAAACGGCAGCTTTGAAGAGGGACAAACGTGGACAGGGAGCTATAAACAACTGGATCAAAGTGCTGTTCCTGCCTGGAATACAACAGCGTTTCAGGGCAAAATTGAATTATTACAAGCAAACACGGGAACCTATATCAAGAATGTAACATTAACTCCTACTAATGGTTTATATGCCGCAGAGTTAAATGCGGATGAAGAGAGTACGTTATACCAGAATGTTAAGACTTCTCCGTTGAGTGTTTACGAGTGGGGATTGGATCATGGTGCCCGCAATGGTACGGACACAATGGCGTTGGTTATCGGTCCAACACAGAGTGTTAATCCATCAAAACCGAGTAAAGATGGACGCGACCAGCTTATGCAGATGGTGGACTGGCTGATAGATCAGGGGCAAACGTCCGTTAAAACTTCTGCCGGCTTGGGCGAAATTCTTACTGTTTACAGTAAAAAATTTGCCGCAAACGGTGCTTTTGAGGATAATGCGGGAAATAATGCGTTCAGTCTGACACCCAGCACAATCTACACCGAAGAATGGCATATTTGGATAATGGCGTCATCAAAGGCAACAAGCGGAGATAACCCATGGAACTCTTACGGCTCCAATGCCGAAGGCACTGCGGGAAACGAAAGCGGCACGGGCGATACAGAGTTGGACTTGAGCAAGTATTATCTCTATACCGTTCCGGCGGGTCAGACTGAAACATTGTTTGGTTTTGTGTCGGTCGGTTATGTCGATTCAATAGCACCTGCGGAAAAAGCAAAAACCTATGGTAACTTCCTTGATGGTATCAACTTCCAGCTTTACCACCCGCTGTCGGGCAGTACTACCACCCATGGCAGTGCGGTTATCGGCGGAAGTGACGGAACATCCGAGGGTGTAGGAGGCTCAGATGGTTATCAGGTTACGATTGACAATAAGCTTACAACCTACGTGGTGGATGGAAAACCGCTAAAAATTCATGCTGTAATAAAGAAAGCAGACGCCGATGACGGCTGTGAATTTGTCGGTGTGTATTACACAACGCAGGATGATAGCGGAAATTCAGTAACCCGATTTTTGAAATTAGCAGGAAATGAAATTGATTACAGCGAAAGCTTAACAGATGAGGAAAAGGCGGGTAAATGGATTAAATCGACCAATACAGACGGCGATATCATTTATACCTATTTTCTGGAAAATATGACGTCAGCGACAGATCTGCACTTTGTATTTATTAAAAGTCCCACCGTAACCTATGACCCTAACGGCGGAAAACCTTATGTAGTCGAAAGGGAACAAAATACAGATGAAGCGCAAAATGTATACAGCTTTAAGCCTGTTGCCAATAGTGACAATGCACAGGCAGACACAAATACCTTATTTATTGATCCTTATGTATCACATATAGCCGAAGGGCAGAACGACGCCTGGAAATTTATGGGCTGGCTGCTTACAGGTGACTCCTTTGATGGTGTTTCGACGGATATTCAGATAAATGCAGACCAATTAGGAAGTCTGATACTTCCTGCTGAGCATACCATAGCCTGCGATTACACTTTTAATGGAATCAACGGGGATACAAAGGCGCAGTATTTTAAAATATACGAAGGCAATGTAACTTTGAGCAAAACGATCAACAAAGATGCTGATAATAAGGATGTCGGTGTAACCTGGACCGATAACAATGAAACAATAGCCTATGCCAATGTCCACAAGGGCCTTACAATGGTGGCGCAATGGCGTTGGAGGCAGGCGTTTGTTCCGCAGACTTATAACAACAGTTTAAGCATCTATAAGGATTCTGATACAGGCGGAACGGTTGAAATTATAAGTGTAACAAATACATCAGACGAAAATTATAACGCCGCATATAATGAGAACGGCGGTAAATCCTACCACGCTGCAACCGGTGAATTCGTAACTGTTACGGCGACTGCAAACGAAGGCTATAGTTTTGTTGGTTGGTATGACGAAAGCGGAAATCTTGTTACTACTAATGCTGAATACGGTTATTTTGAAACAAAGGAAAGTGTAAAAACATTTTATGCGAGATTTTCAAACAGCGTTACACAGACTTATATTCGTCAGGTTGGGAATGCCGACAGTTGGAAAGACACCGATGACGATACAATAGGTATTCTCGGGCGTTACAGCTATACCGACGCGGTAGGTAAGCCTATAAGCTCCACTGCAACAGCCGGAACAGGCTACAAATTTGTCGGTTGGTATGATTCCGAGGGTAATAAGGTTAGCGACGATATGCTTATAAACAGCGGCGCAACGATAAGTTACACAACTACGGGCAATGCGACTTATTATGCGAGATTTTCGAAAACCGTTACACAGACATATATCCGTCAGGTAAAGAACGGTGACAGTTGGGAGAACACCACCAACGATACAATAGGTACTCTCACAAATTACAGCCATATTGATGTGATAGGTGTGGATGTAAGCTCCAAAGCGACAGCGGGAAAATACTACATATTCGAAGGTTGGTACGATTCCGAGGGTAATCCGGTCAGTGATGATATGCTTATAAACAACGGCGCAACAATAAGCTACACAACTACAGTCAGCGCAACCTATTACGCGAGATTTTCGAAAAAAATAGTTACACAGACCTATATCCGTCAGGTAAAGAATGGTGACAGCTGGACAGACATCACCGACGATGCAATAGGTACTCTTACGAAATACAGTGATGAGGGCGAGATAGATAATCCTGTAAGCTCCACTGCGACCGCTAAAAGCGGCTACAGATTCGTCGGTTGGTATGATTCCGAGGGTAATCAGGTTAACGATGACATGCTTATAGATGATGGCGCAACAATAAGCTACACAACTACGGGCAATGCAACCTATTATGCACGTTTTGAAAAAGCGTATACACTTAATGTGAGCAAGATTGACGGTGATAAATCCACAAATGATAATAAAGTACCGCTTGTCGGTGCAGAGTTTACCCTGTACCAAAAAGACAGCAGTGGGGATAAAACCATTGTCTATGACGGGGTAAATATAAAATGTACCGTTGTTGAAGCCGCCGTTACGGTTCTCAGCGAGGACGGCGCAAAAGCAACCGCGGTTTTTAAGGACAGTCTCTCTCCCGAAATGGAGTATTATCTTGCCGAGACGAGGGCGCCAGCGGGCTACCGATTACTTGATGAACCTTTAAAAATTACCTTTGACGCTTTAGGCAATACTGCCCTGATCAATGAAATATCAAAAGAAATTATTGACAATGAGGTTAATGTTGAACTTTCAAACTATTTGACACTGCAAATGCCTACTTCCGGAACACTGTTCACCGGAGGTTGGTTCGCAGCAGCAGGAATTTTGCTGCTGATTTCATCGGCAATCGGTTTGTTTATGCTTAAAATAAAACGATTTAAAAGCAAAAATATATAACGAAAAGAGCTTGTATGAAACAAAAAATTAGCAGTTTTATAATGCGCTCTTATATGAACAGTGATTTACAAATAATCATAACAGTTTACGCCATCCTTCATAATAGGGTGGCGTATTGTTTATGGAAACACTTCAACGGACAAAATTTTCACAAAAATTTCACAAAACTATCACTGTTTTTTTTTTGTGTAAAATACAAAAAAGATTAAAAGAGGTGGAAAATGGAATATAAAATCATTTTTTCTGATAAAGAAAAAGAAGATGCATTCGATGTAATCGCCGGTTTATATTTTAATCGAAACTTTGGCTCTGTTTCTAAAGCTGATTTTGAAACATTATTATTTTCAATTTACATAGAGCATTTGATTGATAATAATTTACCCTATGACGATTATTCAATGTCAAACAGTCTTGGTATCTCAGAGTCAAGAATACGTACATTGAAAGAACGAAAGCAGCTTAAATATCCCCGTGAATACATCTGGCAGGAGGCTTTTGCTGCAATAGTCAAAAATGCCAGATATGATAAGACTTCAAAAACTGTAAAGCTTTCCATCGAAGATGTTAATCTTCTGAAAGAGGTGCGGCATTTTGTTCGTGTTAATGGCTGGTATGATGAGTTTCAGTTGAATCCACGTCTGTTTCAATGTAAGCTCGACTGCTTTTTGATGCTTTGCGCTGCGCTTGACGGTGAAATGCTGTTATCAGATGCGGATAAGAAAAAACTGTCAGGTTTAAAAATGAGTGATGATGA
>JAQXHC010000054.1 GCA_029007035.1 Oscillospiraceae bacterium | reverse complement strand
GTGTTCTTTGATTAATGCCCGTCCTTCAACTATCTGTGACCTATGCAATAATAATGCAGAAAACATTAAATTATCCCTTTTGAATGATATTTGCAATGCTTTGAATTGTCAGATTTCTGATATCTTGACTATAAAATGATTTAAGCCCCTTGATTTTTGTTTCAAGGGGCTTATTTTTTACCAAAAGTAGATTTTTTTGTATTTTGCGTGTCAATTTTTTGCGTTTTGCGCGTTAGGCAACAGCTGCTGATAGCGAATAATATCAATAAATTCAAAAAAAATATCAATGTTTTCACACACTGTATCTGCACTTGCGGTGTTTGAATAAAAATTCCGTGCAAGCTCAAATGATGTTACCTTTTCAATACTGCGCAAACTATGCGAAAGGTTGATGGGACGAATAAATCGTAATTATCGCTTTGTTATCGGCTTTAACTCTGCACTGTTGCTTTTGGAATTCGCAGGGGTAATCATACCGTCCTTATCGGCATTTCTGCACAATGCCTCTACCATGGCAATCTGTGCTAAAAGTATGATATCACTTCTGAAAAAGGATGAGTATAAGAACATTACTGTGAATGACATTTCAAAAAAACTTGACAAATACTATAATCTATGTCAGAATAACATTGTTACGTAACAATGTTATTCTGATGAGGTGAGAATGTGGGAGCTGACCGTGAAACAAAAGAAAAGTTGCTTTCCAGTGCAAAAACAGAGTTTATGGAAAAGGGATATGCAAAGGCATCCTTGCGGAAAATCTGTGCAAATGCCGGCGTGACTACAGGTGCTCTGTATTTCTTTTTCAAGGACAAGGAAGACGTGTTCCGCTCAATTGTAGAAAATCCTCTTCGGGAACTGCTGGAAATAGTGCAGGAGCATTTTGACGAGCATGCCGAATTATTTTCTGCACCGGATGCCTATACTCATACAGCCGGAGATCATGAAGATTTTGTACAGCTGCTGATACATCATCTCTATGCAAACCGTGATGCCTTTCTGCTGCTCCTGACAAAGTCACAGGGAACGACATTTGAGAACTTCGTAGACGATGTCGTGGAGATGATGGAACAGGGATATCGGACTATGGCGGAGCATATGGCAGAAAAAACACCGGGGACGAAAGTTAATTCCTATATGCTGCACTGGATGACCCATATGAATATTGGCGCTTTTGTTCATCTGCTGACTCATGAGCCGGAGGAGCAAATGGCTTTGCAGCATATGCAAAAAATTATGGAGTATCTTATCAGGGGATGGATCGACCTTATTTTAACTTCCGAAACGGAGCATAATCAATAGGCAAATAATGCCGTGCTATGGTACGGCATTTTACATAACAACTACATAACAATGTTATGTTACGAAAACAGACAGGAGGAAGATTTATGTTTCTTGAAATCCGTGGTATCAAAAAGCATTTCGGTGAGGGCGAAAGCCGTGTTGAAGTTCTGAAAGGAATTGATGCAGAAATTGAAAAAGGGGAAATCTGTGTACTGCTTGGACCTTCCGGTTCGGGAAAGTCCACACTGCTCAACATTATCGGCGGTATCGACAGCGCAGACAGCGGATATATTCAGACAGGCGGTGAAAAAATCGAGGATATGAATGAAAAGGCATTGACACTTTACCGCAGAAAGCATCTGGGATATATCTTCCAGATGTACAATCTGATCCCGAATCTGAACATCAAGGAAAACGTAGAAGTTGGGGCATATCTCAGTGATAACCCTCTTGATGTGGACGAACTTCTGAAAACTCTCGGACTTTACGAACACAGACATAAGCTGCCCAATCAGCTTTCCGGCGGTCAGCAGCAGAGAACGGCGATCGGACGTGCAATTGTGAAAAATCCGGATATTCTGCTCTGTGACGAACCAACAGGTGCGCTGGATTATAACACATCAAAGGAAATCCTGAAGCTTATTGAGGACGTTAACCGCAAGTATGGAAACACTGTGGTAATGGTAACGCATAATGACGCTATCAAGAATATGGCTGACAGAGTAATCCGACTCCGTGACGGTGTGATTCGTAAGAATTATCTGAATGAAACCAAAACACCTGCGGCAGAGCTTGACTGGTAAGGAGGGCAGGATATGAAAAATCCTCTTAGTAAAAGAATTTTACGGGAAATCAAAGGCGAAGCGGGAAAATATATAGTTATTTTCCTGTTTATGACCGCCCTCATTGCAATTGTTTCGGGTTTTCTTATTGCAGGCGAAAGTCTGAAAACCGCTTATGATCAGAGCTTTGATAAATACAATGTTGAGGACGGAAACTTTGAGCTTGGTGAAAAAGCGGACAGTGAATGCATCAGCAGTATTGAAAGTGAAGAGGTGACTCCTTTTGAGAATTTTTACGTGGAAGAAGATACAGATGATTTTGACAGTACGCTGCGTATTTTTGCGGACAGAAAGGACGTAAACAAGGTCTGCCTGTTAAGCGGTGAAATGCCGGTATCAGAAAATGAAATCGCTTTAGACAGACTTTATGCGAAAAACAATGACCTGTCAGTCGGCGACAGCTTCAGCGTGGCAGGGAAATCCCTGAAAGTTGTGGGAACTGTTGCTCTGCCGGACTATTCTGCGTTGTTTCAGAACAATACCGATTTCATGTTTGACAGCATCAAATTCGGCGTGGCAGTCATGACCGATGAAGGTTTTCAGACAATGGGTGACAGCCATATCCACTACAGCTATTCCTGGAAATATGATACGCCTCCCGCAGACCCCAGCGGCAAAGAGGCAAAGGACATGGCGGAGAATTTCATGGAATCCCTGAGTACCAAAGCAGCTCTGACCAGCTTTATTCCTCGTTGTTCGTCCAATGCCATCAATTTTGCAGGTGACGATCTGGGCGGAGATCGGGTAATAATCCTGACCATGATGTATGTTCTCATCGTTATCATTGCCTTTGTTTTTGCAATCACCACAAGTAACACTATAAGCCGGGAATCCAATGTAATCGGAACGCTGAGAGCGTCAGGTTATACAAAGGCAGAACTGATACGTCACTATATGGCATCTCCTGTTATCGTACTTCTGATTGCAGCTGTGGTGGGAAATGTTCTTGGCTATACGCTGTTCAAAAATATCATGGCTGATCAGTATCTTGGAAGCTACAGTTTGGTTTCATACAAAACCTTGTGGAACGCAACTGCGTTTATCGAAACCACAATTGTCCCGATTGCAATTATGATGCTGATCAACTTTGTCATGCTGGCAAGAATGATGAGTCTTTCTCCGCTGAAATTTATCCGCCGTGACCTGAAACGCCGTCAGAAGAAAAAAGCATTTAAGCTGAATACTAAAATCAATATTATGACACGTTTCAGGTTAAGGGTGATTTTTCAGAATATCCCGAATTATATCACAATTTTTGTGGGTGTATTGTTTGCAGGATTTATCCTTGTTTTCGGAACAATGTTTACACCGCTTCTTGATTACGTTGAGGAGGAAACAATTTCAAATATGGTTGCATCGCATCAGTACATTCTGAAAGCACCAACAAAAACGGAAACTTCCGACGCTGAAAAATACTGTATTGGCAGTCTGAAAACAACAGGAGACGATTTTACCGAAAATATATCCATATATGGCATATCTGAGGGAAGCGAATATATTCATGCCGATCTCAGCAGCGGAAAAGTATACATTTCAAGCGCTTACTCTGATAAATATGGTCTGAACAAGGGCGATGATATCACGCTGAAAGAAGAATTCGGCGATAAAGAATATACCCTTAATGTAGACGGCATTTATAAAAATCCCACCACCCTTTCCGTATTTGTAAGTCGGGAACAGTTTAACGAGATGTTCGATAAAGAAAGCGATTATTACAGCGGTTACTTATCCGACGAGGGTATTGATGACATTGACGGCAATCTGATTGCAGCTGAAATTACGGAGGACGATTATACCAAATCCTCACGGCAGCTGAAACAGTCCATGGGAAGTATGATGAGCATATTCTGGGTGCTTGGCGTTGCAGTGTTTATGCTTGTAATTTATCTGCTTGCCAAAATTATCATTGAAAAGAATGCCCAGTCCATTTCCATTACAAAGATTCTTGGCTATGAAAAACGTGAAATCAATCAGATATATATCCACACTACTACCATAGTCACAATTATTTCACTGATTGCTGTTGTTCCGGTTATCCATGTTCTTTTGAACTGGGTATGGCATGCAATGATGGCGGGATATACCGGATGGATCCCTTGTGTTGTGCAGGTAAGTACGTATTGCAAAGTTGTTGTGATCGGTATAATTACATATGCTGTGGTTGCCGCATTGCTTATGCGTGAGACCAAAAAAATTCCGCTGGCTGATGCTTTGAAAAATGTGGAATGATTGGAGGCTGCACAGTAATAGTAAAAAAGTCTGATCGGAACATAAAATTCCAATCGGAGCAGACAAACCAGAAATTCTATTGCGTTTTTGATGGTGGTGTGGTATAATTTAGGGGGAGAAGCAGGCACTCGGCTTGCTCGTGAAAATCAGAATTTACGGCAGCTATCTGCGTAACTTGTTGAGGGAAACCCTTTTGAAAAAGGGTTCTCCCTCAAACTCCCTTCCTAAAACTTTAGCTCATTTTTTCTCAGAGGGGCATATGCCCCTCTGAG
>JAQXHC010000053.1 GCA_029007035.1 Oscillospiraceae bacterium | reverse complement strand
TTGATTTGGTGTTTTTTTATTTAAGCTCGTAGAGTTGATTATGCTTAAAAACAATTTCTTCGGAGAAAAAGACAAGGCAGATGTCAGAAACTATAGGTTCGGGCAAAAGAAAATGACAGAAACCTGCTATACTATTCAGAAACGCAAGCAACTAAATGAAAGTCACTGTTAGGAGGCGTAATTATGTCAAACAAGATAAATTTTTGTCGTAAATGCGGTAGGCATATTGCAGAGGGAGAAAAATTCTGCAGGAATTGCGGATACAACCTTGGCGTTGCACAAAAGCCGCAAGTGCCGCAAGTGTCGCAAGTACCACAAGTCCCGAGATCAAGGCAGCGGCGCAGCAAAAAGCCGTTAGTCATCACAATTACATCTGTTGTTCTGGTGGCAAGTCTTGCAATAACAGGATTCTGGTATCCCGGCTTCATCAAAAACTATTTTCTTACTCTGGAACCTGCTGTAAAAATGCAAGAGGCAAAGGAAGCGTCTGTAAAAATTCCCGTCAATACAAACGGAAAAGGAACGACAGTCGGCGGCATTGAGGAAAGCGGATATTCCATTCATGTTGATGACGGCGCATTTCCAAAAGAGGGTACTCTGACAGTTACTCCTTTCGACCAGAAAAAGCTCTCCAATATCAAAAACAAATCTGCTTATGAATTTCTGTCTACTCCCGTAGAAATCAACTGTGACGCTTATTCGGGCGGATTTTTTGCGGAAGATGTGGTTTACACCGTTCCCCTGCCAAAAGAAGCGAAGGATTTGGGCAGGTATGTGTTCGGCTGTATTGACGAAGAAACGGGCGAGGTGCGCTATCTGGAGCCGGACAGCTATGACCTCGAAAACGGCACGATGTCTGTCGTGCTTCCGCATTTCTCAAGCTGGTTCGGCGCAAAGATTACTCAGGAAGAGGAAAAGGAGCGGTTTCTGGATAAGTACAGTATGCAGATCGCAATCCAGGAGTCGGAGCAAAAACGCGCGGCTGCCGAGCTGGAGCCTTACGTCACGGCGAAAGTTAAGGCGCTTGGACTGACTGAACAAGCTACCGCTGACCTTGTTCAGTCAACACTAAATTATATGAGCGGCTGTTTTAAGGACGCAGAAGGCAATAAAATTGATTGGAAAGAAACGGCAGGCAAGGCCATCACCTCTGTTGCAAGAGGAGTGTACGAAAAAGATCTCGAAACCATGCAAAGCGGTCTGGAGGACACGCTCAACGGTGCGCTGATGCACGTGTGGGATGAGAAAAAATTCAACAACCGACTCGATAAGGTGCTTGGTTCGGAATTTGCGGGAGGAGCAGTAGGTACGCTTCTTTCCAGCTCAAACGGAGTTGCCCGAATGGCAGGAAGACTGATGGAGGGCGACGTTAAGGGCGCGGCGGAGGAACTTGGCGGCGTAATGCAGAATGTTCATCCGTCTGTGGAACTATGCACCAAGAGCGCAAATTTGCTGCTTGCTCTCGGAAATACATCCATGGTTTATTGGAAATCCAACATGGTAGACGAGATGTATAACATCTACAAAAACGGCGCGGAAGGTTTATTCGGAATCGAGGTAGAACCCCAGAACAAAGAATCGTTCTTAGCGTACTTTAACAACGAATATGGCGGAATATCCGCTTACAGAGGCGTTTCCCGATTTTACAATCTTGACAAAATCGCGGAGGTATGCGAGAGATACGGCTGGGAAGAAAAGACTTACAACGAATTGTCCGAAGAAAAGAAAGCAATATTTAATAAGCGCGCTCAAGACTCTCTTATGGAGTACTTTGAGCTTCGCGCACAGCAGGAGAAGCGCGCGGCAGAAATAAAAGAGATGGAGCGCAAGAATATAGAAGAAATGCTCAATCCGTATTACGGCGCACTTAATTCCGGATTTCACAGGAAGTTTTTCGGGGAGAGTTCCTATCGCGATTACAGCATGACCAACAGGCTTGAACGTCTTGTCAATGTGAGAAGATTCATCTCGCAGTACATCAACCAGAAAAAGATCAACTCGAAAAGTAATGAATATAATATGGGCTTTCTTCTGAACAGATGGGTAATATTGGCTTCTGATAACCCAAAGGACATAGCTATCACCAAATTCTGCAAGCTCCTTAAAAGTATAGATATGCTTAATGAGGATTATGATTTCCCCGAAGTTACCGCCGACGACCTTGAGGGATC
This sequence comes from Oscillospiraceae bacterium, assembly GCA_029007035.1. Lineage (GTDB taxonomy): Bacteria > Bacillota > Clostridia > Oscillospirales > Ruminococcaceae > Ruminococcus. Next base: position 877 of record JAQXHC010000053.1, on the reverse strand, counting down.
CTACACCGGAACAGTCACAGTGAAAGCACTCCGAGTGACGGAAGAGTTGTACAGATGGTATAAGATAGCGCAATTTGCCGGTCAGAACCTTGCTGATGAGGTCAAGGATACCTTCGGCGAAGACTATTCCGGAGATATCGGTGGTAAGTCCTTCACCAAGGCGGAATGTGACGAAACCTTTTCCCAGTATGTTGACCAGGTCAAGATTTCTCAGGACATCAAAATAGAGCGAACAGGAAAAAACGACTTCAAGGTTTGCGGCTGGATTCTTTCGGAGGACGGAAAAATTCCCATGTCCGCGCCAGCAGTTTTCCAAGACTCAACGCTGGTTCTTAAGACCGAGGAGGGTACAACGGAGATAGAAGCCACCATGGCAAACGGCGCTGTATTGCTTGAGGGCGGCGACGCTGTGTTGCTTGTGTCAGAGCAACAGGAGGGAATGACAGTGTCTTATCTCGTTGAAATATCGCTCAAGGTTACCAAGAAATAACAGAGGACCGACCATGTACCCCTACATTGAGATTTTCGGCCATGCAGTGCAAAGCTACTTCTTATGTGCCGCATTGGCAGGTATCGTCGGCATAGCGCTATCAGTCGTATTTCTTCGGAAACACAAACAAGGTATATGGGCTGTGTTGCTGCCTGTTATTGTGGCTGCGGCTGCACTGATTGGAGCCAGACTGCTGAATTTCATCACGAATCCGAGAGCGTTTTCCGAGGATTTTTCGGTGTGGACTTTGTCATACAGACAACTTTCACTTATGGGCGGACTGATTGCCGGTGTGGCGGTTATCATCGTTTACTGCATTCTGAAAAAAGAAAAAATCGCAGGGATTGCTGACGCTTTTTCAATCCCCGCTGCGGCAGGAATCATACT
>JAQXHC010000052.1 GCA_029007035.1 Oscillospiraceae bacterium | reverse complement strand
GTTGTCGGTATCAACTGAGAAATCCCCTAAATTCCGATTATTTACCCCGATAATCCGTGCTCCGCTGCTGACAGCAGTCCTGATTTCAATTTCGTCATGAGCTTCTACAAGAGCCGAAATACCAAGCATATCACAGACTTTAATATAAGTCTTGATCTCCTCAGGACTCAATATTGAACAAATAAGCAGAACCGCCTTTGCACCGAGCAGCTTCGCTTCGTAAATCATGTATTCATCGACCGTGAAATCCTTGCGAAGACACGGTACACTGACATTTTGAGCTATTTCACGTAAATATTCATCGCTGCCCATGAACCATTCCGGCTCTGTCAGAACAGAAATGCAGTCTGCTCCGGCAGTTTCGTATTCTCTGGCAATTTGCAGATACGGAAATTCCTCAGCAATAACTCCTTTTGACGGCGAAGCCTTTTTGCATTCACATATAAAAGCAATATCAGTGCTGTTTCTCACAGCTGCTTCAAACTCAAAATTCCCCTTCGGCATTGATAGAGCAAGACTTTTTATCTTGTCTGCCGGGCAAACCGATTTGGCAGCTTCAACACGCTCATGCGTATGGGCGGCAAGCTTTTCAAGTATTGTCATAGGTCTTACCTCAGCTGTTTGAAAGTTTTATAAGCTTCTCAAGAGTTGCGAAAGATTTTCCGGAATCAATAAGTCCGGCAGCAATTCTTATGCCCTCTTCAAAAGAGTCTGCCTTTCCGCCAATGTAAATTGCAGCACCTGCGTTCATGAGAACGGCATTTCTCTTATTTCCTTTATCTTCACCTGATAAAATCGCACGGGTAATTGCAGCGTTTTCCTCCGGTGAACCGCCTCTAAGATCATCTTTATTGCATCGTTCAAATCCGAACTGCTCGGGAGTAATTTCGTAATTACGCTTCCATCCGTCTTTATACTCACAGATAAATGTCGGCGAACTCAGTGAAATCTCGTCCAGCTTATCCGTACCAAAAACAACCATTCCACGCTTTGAACCGAGCTTCATAAGAACCTCCGCAACAGGCTCGGCAAGCGATCGGTCATATACTCCGAGGAGATGTCGCTTCGGATTTGCCGGATTGGTAAGCGGACCAAGGATATTGAAAACTGTTCTGAAACCGAGTTCCTTACGAATTGATCCTACATACTTCATCGAAGAGTGGTATTTCTGAGCAAAGAAAAAACAGAATCCCACTTCGTTCAGCAGCTCGCGGCACTTTTCGGGTTCAAGATCAATATTGACACCAAGAGCTTCAAGGCAGTCGGCAGTACCGCAAAGAGATGACGCAGCACGGTTTCCATGTTTTGCAACCATTATTCCCGATGACGCAATTACGATGGCGGATGTGGTTGAAATGTTGAAGCTGTGAGCGTTGTCGCCGCCTGTTCCTACAATTTCAAGCAGATCAAGATCATTCTCAAACTTTAATGCCGCGTCACGCATCGCAGCTGCACAGCCTGTGATTTCTTCGATCGTCTCAGCTTTCGTAGACTTCGTGGATAAAGCTGCAAGAAACGCTGCATTCTGTGTGGGAGTTGTTTTACCATTCATAATCTCACTTATGACCTGATATGCTTCGTCATAGGTCAGATCCTGCTTATCGACAATTTTTACAATTGCTTCCTTTATCATATTTTATACCTCCGTAAGATTTAAAGATTTACAAAATTACTAAGCATCTTTTTTCCGTCAGGAGTCATTATCGACTCGGGATGAAACTGAACGCCGAAAATCGGGAAATCTTTGTGCTGAACCGCCATTATTTCGCCGTCGTCCGCGACTGCCGTTACATTCAAGCATTCAGGCAGGGTTGCGGGATTGACAGCAAGAGAATGGTAACGGGCTACTAAAGCATCATTGCCTATCCCTTCAAAAACAGGACAATCTGTACCGAATTTCACAGCAGACTGCTTGCCGTGCATAAGCTTCTGCGCGTAGGTTATCTCCGCCCCGTAAGCGGCACAAATCGCCTGATGACCAAGGCATACTCCGAGAGTAGGAATTTTTTTACACACTGTTTTCGCTGCATCAATGATGATTCCGGCGTCCTCGGGTCTTCCGGGACCTGGGGAAATTATTATTTTGTCCGGGGCAAGCTGCTCAATTTCGCCGACAGTCATTTCGTCATTTCGGATAACACGGATATCGGGGTAAATCTCGCCGACGAGCTGAAAGAGATTATATGAAAAGCTGTCGTAATTATCAATAAGGAGAATCATTCGTCTGCCTCCTCTGCCATTTTCAGCGCACTGACAACTGCAGCCGCTTTGTTTATACATTCCTGATATTCTTTTTCCGGAACGGAATCAGCCACAATTCCCGCACCGCTTCTCACGAACACCCTGCCATTTTTCTTATAGGCGATTCGGATTGCTATGCAGGTATCAAGATTTCCCGTAAAATCGATGTAACCAATTGCTCCGCCGTAGATTCCGCGCTTATTATTCTCAAGCTCCGCAATGAGCTGACAAGCACGGATTTTCGGTGCTCCCGAAAGCGTTCCTGCTGGAAGAACAGCACTTACCGCGTCAAGTGCATCGAACTCATCGCGGATTTCTCCCCTTACTGTTGAGCCAATATGCATTACATGAGAATAGCGCTCAATGCTGTGGAGCTTTTCAACCTGAACTGTACCGAATCTGCTGATTTTTCCAAGGTCGTTCCGTCCTAAATCAACCAGCATATTGTGTTCCGCAAGTTCTTTTTCATCATTCAGAAGCTCTGTCTCAAGCTGTTTATCCTCGGCATCAGTCTTGCCTCTCGGACGCGTACCGGCAAGCGGAAATGTGTGGAGAACCCCGTTTTCAAGCTTTACGAGAGTCTCGGGTGATGCGCCTGCAATCTCAACATCCGTACCCGAAAAATAAAACATATAAGGTGACGGATTTATGGTTCTAAGCACACGGTAAGTGTTCAGAAGACTCCCCTCAAATCCTGCACTCATGCGGTTTGAAAGTACAATCTGGAAAATATCTCCCTCACGGATATGTTCCTTCGCCTTTTCAACCATCTGACAGTAACGCTCCTTATCAAAAAGCGGTGTAACCTCAGTCGTAATACGACCCGCAGGCTCCTCTTTCTTCTTGCCGTGCCTGAGAAGCTCGGAAAGCTGATGAAGTTCAAGTTTTGCTTTGTTATAGCCTGTTTCAGGATCATCGAGCGGCATATTCGCAATAAGAATTATCTTCTGACGGAAATTGTCAAAAACGATAACCTTATCAAAAAGCATCAAGTCTACGTCCTTGAAGTTTTCGGTGTCCTCTGTTTCTATTCTCAGCGACTTTTCTGTATAAGACAGAAAATCATATGAAAAATATCCAACCAGACCTCCCGTGAACGACGGAAGATAACTGAATTTCGGACTTCTGTACTTAGAAAGGATTTCACGTATGTACACGCTCGGATTATCGGATTTCATCTGAACGTCTCCGATTTTAATTGAATTTCCCGAACAGGTAATCTGAAGCTTCGGATCAAAGCCGAGAAACGTATAGCGTCCCCATTTTTCCTTTTCCGTAACCGATTCCAGCATATAGCAGTGAGTTGAAATGTTTTTGAGAATCCTTATCGCCTCAATCGGCGTGCAGATATCTGACATTATTTCACAGCTTACCGGAAGAATATCATATTTCCCGCTTTCGGCGATTTCTCTGACCTTATCGTACTCTGGCAAAAAATTCATAATCCACCTCCGTGTCAGAAAAACAAAAAGTCCCTGACAGAATTAAATCTGTCAAGGACGAATAAACTTTATCCGCGGTGCCACCTTGATTCACGGCAAATACCGTGCGCTTAGCAGGATACCATCATATCCCCGGCTTCTTACGCGAGCCATTACGTCGCCGAATACTCTGCACAGTCTGACTGTACATTTGACAGCGCCCTCAGCGGTCCATTTGCTAATCTGTATTTCATCCGGCTCTCACCTTCCCGGATTCTCTGTGGAAGCATAATTAACTTTATCTCCGCGTCAACGGTTTAACTTTGCGTTTATTATATCACTTCATTTTTTGTTTGTCAAGAGTTTTTTGAAAAAAATCGAAATTATTATCAAAGCCTTATTGATTTATTCGTGCCTGCCAAGCTGCCAGAACGCGACCGCGCTTGCTGCCGCAACATTGAGAGAATCAACACCGTGATACATCGGAATCTTGACAGTGTAATCACAGGCGGCAATTGTCTGAGCTTTCAATCCGTCTCCCTCGGTCCCGAGAATAACGGCAAGCTTATCTTCAGACATAAGCTTCGGATTTGAAATACTTACTGAATCATCTGTCAAAGCCATAGCCGCAGCAGAAAAGCCCATTCTTTTCAGAACAGAAATGTAGTCCGTTTCAGAATTATCGAAATACGTCCAGGGAATCTGGAAAACCGTACCCATACTCACTCTGACCGAACGGCGATACAGCGGATTGCTGCATCCGGATGTCAGCAGTACAGCATCAAAGCCAAGTGCGGCAGCAGAACGGAAAATAGCTCCGACATTGGTCTGGTTCATAATATCTTCCAGAACCGCAACACGTGACGCTCCCGAGCATATAACCGATACATCCGGAAGAACCCGTCGTCTCATGGCACACAGAACCCCCTGTGTAAGTTTAAATCCCGTCAGCGATGTCAGCACGTCAGAATCAGCAGTATAAACAGGAACATTATCACATCGTTCAAGAATATCCCTTGCCTGACCGTTAATATATTTTCGTTCAATAAGCAACGAAATAGGTTTATATCCTGCATCAAGAGCACGTCTGATGACCTTCGGGCTTTCGGCAATAAAAATTCCCGGTTCAGGCTCAAAGCACCGAAGGAGCTGAACCTCTGACGTACTTGAATATATCTGCAATTCAGGAGCAGATATATCAAATATTTCTGTTATTTCTGTCATTATATCTCCTTTATAAAACACATTTCGTATTTTTTTCGGTATCGTCAAGTGTATTATTATTCAGTCCCGTAATGACTCCTTTCATACCAAAAAGTTCAGTCATTGCATCATTTACAGTAAACTCACTGAAAAAATTTGTTATAATATTATTATATATCTCAGTGGTATCTTCAAGTCAATACTTTCGAAAGATAATTTCTGTTTTGTACAAAAATCCCCTTAACAATTTAGCATAAACGACGAACAAATAATACGGACTTTAATTCACCGCTGCACACGAAATACTATTTTTATTTCTCAACTTTATTAAATTCCAGAAATTTCTCTTTACCTTTTAATAAAAATATGGTATAATTACTTGAAATAACCGTTCAAATTATGTTCGGTTAACCAAATTGCAACGGAGGGACTTAATTTGATTTATGTAACCGGCGATACACACGGCGATTTCGAACGCTTCAAAGCCCCCGAAATGAAAAAGCCAGGCAAGGGAGATACACTGATAATATGCGGTGATTTCGGTTTTATCTGGAACGGCTCTAAGCGTGAACATTCAATATTAAAAAAACTTGCAGAAAAGGAATATACCATAGCTTTTATTGATGGATGCCATGAAAATTTCGACATTCTCGAAAGCTTCCCTGTAACGGAATGGAACGGCGGTAAGGCAAGAATTATCGAAAACGGCATTGTACATATGATGAGAGGACAGGTCTATAACATCGAGAATCAAAGAATTTTCACATTCGGAGGGGGACACAGTCAGGATTTCGACTTCCGCCGCGACAGTGCAAACTGGTGGGAACGTGAACAGCCTAATCATTCTGAAATACTTGAAGCTATCAATAATCTTGAAGAATACTCCAACAGTATTGATTATGTAATTACCCATGAACCTCCGGCGTCCCTTAAAGACTGTCTCGGTGTTGACGTTTTCCAGCGCCTTGAAGTACATGCTTTTTTTGAGGATATTATCAAGGTATGTTCATATAAAAAATGGTTTTTCGGTAAATGCCATATAGACAAGCATATTCCTGTTAAATTTTATGCCGTTTTTAACGAACTGCATAAACTTAAATAATTATTGACTTTAGTGTGATTTTATGGTATAATTTGTAAACGAAAATCTTTTTATAATACGAATGGAGATGGAGATATTATGAATAAAGAAAAGGAAAACGAAAATAATTCTATTAATGAACCGGAATCTAATTTAAAACCCAGGCACGACCTTCCGACTCCGGATGAGGAATCCGCAGAAAAGGAAATATATATCGACTCCAATGCATCAGACGTCAACTCCATAGAATTGAATGGCGAAACAATTCAATTTGAGGATGCAGACAGCAATAACGAGGATTCTGACAACGATATCGGATTTACAGCTGATTTTAATCTTCCCGAAAACGAAACGGAGGACGCTCTGCAGTCCGAAAATAATGAAGACGTTGATAATTTGATTCAGGAAGAGAACTCCGGAGCCGACGGTGAATTATCACCTGCCTGCAATGGCGAAAACGAAAATGATGAAGCTCCGGAAGAACCCGTCGTTCCGCTTTGGACGAAGGTTAAAAATAAAATCCGTGAAGTACTGACGGAATGTGGTTTTCCGGAAATGATTCTGATGAGATTCATCGGCGTCTATCTGATTGTTTCAGGAGTTATTCTGCGTAAAATGCAGGAAAAAAACATAGACCCCGTTGAAAGCTGGAAGGCATTTATACTTGATATAAAATTCAACCAAATGGTACTGTGGATAGTATTGGGTTTTGTTCTACTGACTTTCCTGCATACTATTCTGCCGAAGAAACTGAGATTTCTTGACCATATTTCAGTAATGACAGGAATTCTGCTGTTTACCCTTTCGCTGATGTGGAAAAATTCAAACTATTATCTCTGCATCGCGCTGTCACTTGTTGCTGTTGTATTTACAAACTATGTTATAGGTAAATCAAATCAGGAAAAGCTTGAAAAACTGCCCTCCTGGTTCGTCGGAACGGTATCATTTGTTGCTGCCGGATTTGTATGCTATTTTATTGCAATTACCACCGTAGCACGTCACAATACATTCTGCACGTCAACATTTGATTTCGGAATTTTTGTCCAGATGTTCCATTCAATGGTAACTGATTTTACAGCAGTTACAACCTGTGAGCGAAGCAGGGAGCTTTCGCATTTCTGCGTTCACGCATCATATATTTACTATCTTCTCGCTCCTTTCTATGCGATTTTCCCAGAAGAAAGCACACTTCTGATAGCACAGGCAGTTCTTGCGATGGGCGGTATTATTCCACTGTTTCTTATCGCAAAGAACCACAATTTTAAAGGAGTTCCACTGCTGGCGGTTAACTTAATATATGTTTTCTACGCAGGCATTATCTCACCGTGTTATTATGAATTCCACGAAAACGCATTTCTCCCTACCCTCCTGATGTGGCTTGTCTACGCAGTCGATAAGAGAAAAATCATTCTTTTCTATATAATGTCAGTTCTGACCTGTATAGTCAAGGAAGATGCTCCGCTTTACGTAATCTGCATTGCGCTGTTCTTCTTCTTCGACGAAAAGAAAATCAAAAGACTTCACGGAATTATCATTTCGGCTCTTTCGTCAGCATATTTTATTATTATTACAAACTGGCTTACCGAAAACGGAGACGGTCAGATGATGGCTGCGACCCGATTCGGCAACCTCACTATTGACCCCGAAGAAGGCTTTGTCGGAATTATAAAAAATGTTCTTACAAATCCGTCGTATTTTTTCAGCCTTTTTGTTCACGAGGACACTCTTCTTTTCCTGCTAAAGGTTATGATTCCGCTGCTGTTCCTGCCGCTTATCACAAAAAAGATTCATCGATTCCTTCTGATAATTCCGTTTGTAATAATGAATCTTGTTATCGGTGCCGGCTATGGCTATGCAGCAAATATTGACTTCCAGTATATTTTCGGACCGTCAGTTTTCCTGATTTATATGACACTTATCAATGCCGAGGATTTCAAAACCGAGCACAGAAATATGCTTGTTTCCTCATCAGCCGTTGTTTCAGTTATCACGACCTTCTGCCTTGTATCCGGAAATATTGGCTACTACGAAAGCTACAGCGAAAAAACTGAATATTATCAGGTTCTCGATGATTGCCTTGATACTGTTCCTGATGATGCTTCAGTTCTTTCCAACTCGTTCTATCTTCCGCATATTGCCAACCGTGAAGAAGTTTATATGCTTGATAACAGCTATCTTGCGGTAGATCCGAATGATGAAACCAATAAAACGGTTAAGGATGTTTATAAATTTGATTTTTATGTACTCGCTGCTCATGATGAAAGCACGCCGTATTTTGTAGCAAGTCTTGAAGAGGCAGGATTTAAGATTTATAACGAAGTTTCTGACAGAATGATTATTTATGTTAATCCGAATTATTCCTTTGCAGGCTGAAAAATGTTACTGAACCGCCTGTTTCCTTTTCTTTTACAACTTTATGATGAGTTTTCAGACTTTTTATGTGAATTTACACAGTGTGAATGATAAAAAATGTAAAAATCTCTGAATCCCCTTGACAAATTTTTTTAAAGTAGTACAATATATATGTATAGATATAATATACGCCTCAGTGCAGAATGGAGAATTTTTTATGGTTAAAAAGATTGGTGTTTTGACAAGCGGCGGCGACGCTCCCGGTATGAATGCTGCTATCAGAGCTGTCGTAAGAACTGCTCTCAGCAAGGGCATGGAGGTTTACGGCGTTCGCAGAGGCTATGTCGGACTTATTACAGGTGATATTTTTCAAATGGACGCAAGAAGCGTTTCCAATATACTACACAGGGGCGGCACCTGCCTTTATACAGCAAGATGTCCTGAATTCAGAACCGAGGAGGGTCTTGACAAGGCTAAGGCTAAATGTGAAGAACTTGGTCTTGAGGGTCTCGTTGTTATCGGCGGAGACGGCTCATTCAGAGGTGCGGCTGACTTATCAGCAAGAGGAATCCTTTGTGTAGGTCTGCCCGGTACTATCGACAACGATATTGCCTGCACCGAATACACAATCGGTTTTGATACAGCTATGAATACCGCTATGGAAATGGTAGACAAGCTTCGCGATACCTCACAGTCACACGACAGATGTTCCGTTGTTGAGGTCATGGGAAGAAATGCCGGTCATATTGCAGTAAATACAGGTATCGCCTGCGGCGCTATAGAGGTTATAACGAAGGAAATGCCTTACGATCTTGATTCTATCGCTAAGAAAATGCTTGAGAAAAAGGCTCAGGGCAAGCAGAACTTTGTTATAGTTGTTGCCGAGGGCGTTGGTAATTCGAACGAAATCGCCAAGGTTATCGCTGAAAAAACTCATATCGAATCAAGAGCTACAGTTCTCGGGCATGTTCAGAGAGGCGGCTCGCCTACTCTCAGAGACAGAGTTGTTGCTACAGAAATGGGTTACTATGCCGTTGAGCTGCTCGAACAGGGCATTGGCAACCGTGTAGTTGGTATGCAGGATAATAAAATTGTCGATTTCGACATTCAGGAGGCTCTCGCAATGAAAAAGCCTTATAATGAGAGACTTCATCATATCGCTGAAGAAATCGCTTTTTAAAAAATCAGTTATTTAAATATAAAATCAACAACAGTCAGAGTAGAAAGCCGTGCGTAAAGTGCCTTTGGACGGGGAGTTGCTAAAGGACGAAAAGCTTACGCTTGCGGTACGGCTTTCGCATCCCGCTGAGTGTGTAACCGAAGCCCCCGATTTGCTCCGTTTATGCGCAAAGCCATACCCGCGCATTAAAGGAGGTAATCGTAATGGGGCTTTTTCCTTTATTTATCAAATCTTTTAAGGAACTTAAAAATGTTCGCTGCATTGCAGTGACCGGATTTTTGATTGCTGTGTCAATGGTTATTGAAATGTATTCAATCGATTTGCAATTTGTAAAGATTAACTTTGCATTTTTGGCAATTGCCGCAATCGGAATGCTTTTCGGACCGTCGGTAGGATTGATTGCAGGTTTTGCCTGCGATATTGCGGGATATATTGCCCACCCGTCGGGAGGATTTCTTCCGGCTTACGTTATTGTAGGAGGCTTACAGGGCTTGATTTACGGCCTTTGCCTTTACCACAAAGCAGACAGTCACAGTATTGTCCTCGTGAATAATCTCACGAAAAAGAGCACCGATATTACGCTCTATATAAGAGCGATTATCGCGAGAATTCTTGACGTTATTGTAATCAATCTGCTCATACAGACAAAGCTTAATCTTCACTATCATTTCATAACCGCCGAGTCATACGGAGCTGCTATTATTGCGCGGACGGCTAAAAATGTTATTGAACTTGCTGCCGATATTCCGCTGCTTTTCCTTATTCTTCCGGTTATTCTCATGGCATACAGAAGAATCGGCAGTGCACGCAGAACTGTAAACTGATTCGCAAAGGCCGGATATTATAAAAATATCCGGTCTTATTGTATTTAGAAAACCCCCGGCTAAGCCGGGGGTTTTCTAAATACAGAGTATTATTACAACTCATAAATAAAAGTCTGATATCTGTCAGACTTTTTTTGAAAAAAGTCCGTGACGGTTACAATAAGCATAAAGAATTCCGTGTCCTCGAAGCGCAAATCGTCCATGAGCATCGCCCTCCGGATAGAGTTTGAGAGTCTCGAACCTGTCCGTAGTTACATAAGCGAGAAAGGAAATATAGTGCTCTTTAGTCATGGGATGATCGATTGTAACATAGATATCCGTTTCTATTTTCTCGAAACAGATTTCATGTCCGCTGTCACAGTTTTCAACTTCAAGGACGGGCAGATTCAATCCGCAGCAGCTTATCGCCGCCTGACCCGCTGCGCTTATTATATTGCCGCAAATCGGGCACACATAAACCAACGAACGGAGCATATTGCTGCTTTTGTTGTTGTTGAAAACACATTCTCCCGTAAGCAGTTCTGTTACGGAAATCCCCAAAGCTCCGGCAAGATCTTCAAGCATAGTAATATCGGGAAGTCCTTTTGCGGTCTCCCACTTTGAAATAGTTTTGTCGCTGACGCAGAGAATTTCCGCAAGCTGAGCCTGAGTCATTTTTTTCTTTTCACGAAGCGTCTTAATTGTAGACGCCGATACATACTGATTCATAGAAACCTCCTTTGATTTTTTCTATGCTCTGATTATACACCGTCGTTACATATTTAGCAACCTACGCTTCGTAGAGTCTTTATACATATATTTTATTGAACAGGTCCGGAGGAAGTAATTGCTGACGTTGTTTCCGAAGTCGGCTGAGACTGCGCTGTCTGGACTGTCTTTGTACATAACCAGTTGCACCATTCCTGATAATGAATGCCTGTAAGATGTACATTATCGTTTGTATAATCCTGACGAAGACTTCCTGTCTCATCATCAAAATACTCGTTCGGATCGATAAAGAATATATGCTTACCGTCGGCAAATCTTGATATAGCGCCGTTCAGCGTGTTAATATTAGGATTTGTAATATATGAATCGCTGTCAGAGCGGGCTTTTGTTACGTGCAGATTTGCCTGTATAAAGATAATAGCATCCGGCTGCTTTTGTCTGAGGAAGTCGATCCAGCCGCGGTATTTATCAATTGTCTGACTCATTTCATATCCAAGCTCATTAATCCCAAGCATAAAATATATTTTTCCGTAGGTTTTGCTTGAAAGCAGGCTTTCAAGCGTTACGCTTCCTATGCCGTCTATAGATTCACGAGCTTTGTTCAGATTATAAACGCTCATACCCGTATTACAGAAGAAATCAGCATTTTTAAGCGTTCCGTATTCACTGATGCCGACAGTCCGTGAATCACCAATAAACAGAACATCGTCAAAGTATGAAATATCTCCCTGAACAAATTGAATCGGCGGTTCGGTAGGCGCCTGTGTAGGCTGAACTGCCTCTGTAGCAATCATATTATCCGTCGTTACGGTATTATTCTGCTGAATTACTTCAGAATTGCTCTGAATCGGATCGGTTGATTCTTCCGTAGCCGCAGGAGGAATCGGATCGGTATTTTTTTGCGGTGCGCTCGACTTCCATATCTGTCTGAAAATCAGCGGGCATACAAAGATCATTGAAATAATCAGAAGAATTGTATAGGAATACATCTTGAATTTTTTCATTATATTTTCTCCTAAAATCTGAAATAGAGGAACGGATCATTCAGTCCGATATACATACAATAAACTGAGAACCAGAATACCGCAAGTAAAACGATCGTCATTATAAACGAACCTTTCAGCTTTTTATAGATCAGTGAAGGAATCGGAGTTGAGCATATTATTCCGGCAATAAAGAATTTTCCATACATATCCCAATATTTGACATAATCTTTCGGGAAGAGATCGGCTCCGTTTTCAAAGAAAATCGGAAAAAGTCTCTGGAAATAAATCGAAAGCTGTGAAAAATCGGTTATCGCAAACACGAGCCATGACATCGGTATCAGGAATATCATATATAAGTGTCCGAGAGGTCTGACTTTGTTGAAGAATTTACCAGTCACAAATTTTTCAAGCGTAATTATAACAAAAATTCCGACACCCCAGATAATAAAGTTCCAGCTTGCACCGTGCCAGAAGCCTGTGAGAGTCCATACGACAGCGAGGTTGAAAACTGTTCTGCCTCCGCCCTTCCTGTTGCCGCCGAGAGGGATATAGACATACTCCCTGAACCAACTTCCGAGAGTGATATGCCAGCGCCGCCAGAATTCGGTCATTGTCACCGACATATACGGATTATCAAAGTTTTTCGGAAGCTCGAATCCCATAAGCTTACCCAATCCGATCGCCATTAGCGAATATCCGTAGAAGTCGAAATAAATCTGAAAAGAATATGCAAATATTCCAAGCCATGCGAGCTTTGTAGAAATACTCTCAAAGCCGATGTTTGCAATGTCCGTCCAAAGATTGCCTATCTGATTGGCAATGATTACCTTGCTTCCAAGTCCGAGAGTGAAATAGCGAAGTCCCTCGTCAAATTTTTTCAGATTTTCCGTGCGTTTGCGAAGCTGCTGTGCGACAGTATCATAAGTGACAATAGGTCCTGCAATAAGCTGAGGGAACATCGTGATATATGCCCCGTAACGGATAAATGATGTCTCTGCTCTGACCTTTCCTCTGTAAACATCGGCAAGGTAGGATACATTCTGGAATGTATAGAAACTTATGCCGATTGGCAGAATAAGATTTCTCAAAGGAAGATTCAGAGACGGGAAAAGCGAATTAGTGTTTTCGATAAAAAAATTGGTGTATTTAAATATAAACAGCCAAAAAAAGTTAAAGCATACACCAATAAGCAGCAGGAGCCGCTTCGCCCGCCGAAAATAATCAATCAGCTGACCTGTTATAAAGTTCATTAGTATTGTAACAAACATTAATAGTATATAAATCGGCGTTTCAAGAACACCGTAACTATAAAAAATCAGACTCCCTGCAAATACAATCAAGTTCTGCGCGCGTCTTGAAACATTGTGATAAACCAATAGAAAAACCGGCAGAAAAATAAAAATAAATTCAAGACTGCTGAATACCATCTCTTCACCCTATTCATTGAAAAATAAAAACCATAATTATTATAAACTAACTGTCATAAAATGTCAATACCTCATGATGCCTTAAGTCTTTTCAAAAAATCATTGCTGATATGGAATTATTTCGACAATCATCTGTCTGTGTCAGAATATTTCTTTTATAATCTGTCAGTATTGACACATTGGAATAAATGTTGTAAAATTAAGAAATACCGCTTAAAGCTTGTACCGAAAATGCAAAGTCGATATTAATGTGAAATAAAGAAAAAAAGCAGATCCGGTACAAAACCGGGCTTTTTGCGGTGTTGCTTTAATATTGTAATACGATTCGGAGGAGTTTTTATGATAAAAAAAGTTGTGACAATTCAGGACATTTCCTGTTTCGGAAAATGCTCGCTTACGGCTGCCCTTCCTATTATTTCGGCTATGGGTATTGAAACCGCCGTAATCCCCACTGCAGTTCTCTCTACGCACACCGGCGGCTTCACCGGATACACCTTCCGCGATCTTACAAATGATATCCCTGATATTTCAGCTCATTGGAAGAAGCTCGGACTTCGCTTTGATGCACTTTATACAGGATATCTTGGTTCTAAGGAGCAGATAAAAATTGTTTCCGATTTCTTTGACGACTTCGGTTCAGCAGATAATTTTATCGTTGTCGACCCTGCTATGGCTGACGGTGGCAGGCTTTATGCCGGATTTAATAATGATTTCGTCAGCGAAATGACAAAACTCTGCGGCAAGGCAGATTTCATTATTCCCAATATGACCGAAGCTTCATTTATTCTCGGAATCCCATACACTGAGGAATACGATGAATCATATGTCAGGGACGTTCTCTTTAAACTAAGCAAACTCGGCTGCCGTACTCCCGTGCTCACCGGAATTCACTATGACAATCAACGGCAGGGCGCGGCGGCTTATGACAGTAAAACCGGCGAATATTTCTTTGCATTCAACAAAAATATCAGCCGGACTGTACACGGCACCGGCGATATTTTTGCAAGTGTATTCACAGGCGCTGTTACCCTTGGAAAATCTATACGAGAAGCTCTGGAAATCTCTGTCAGCTTTACCGTTGACTGCATCGTCGAAACACTCCCTTTCATTGATGAAATGTGGTACGGAACCTGTTTTGAGCCTTGTCTCGGAAAACTTATTGATTACATTAAATAGATAATTTCAGTATTCTTTGAGCATTAAAAACACGGTTCATAGAAATTCATGTCAAATACCGACTTATCACTCTGAACGGCTTATCAATAAATCACCATGCAAAAATCATTTTATATATTGACATTATCTGATATTTATGTTACTATTAAGTAAACGGAATTTATTTCCGTAAAATGATATTGGAGGAAAAAGAAATGGATTCAATCAGAAAATATGCAGCTGAATTCATCGGTACAATGGTACTCGTAATCTTCGGCTGCGGCACAGCAATGCTTGTAGGCTGCGATGCTGAAAACGGCGGCGGATACATTCTTACAGCACTTGCTTTCGGTCTTGTTATTGTCGGTATGGCATATTGCGTAGGAAATATCTCGGGCTGTCATATCAATCCCGCTGTATCTCTCGGAGTTCTCATCAGCGGAGGAATGAGCATCACCGATTTCATCGGCTATGTTATCTCACAGTGTCTCGGAGCTTTTGCAGGTTCGGGAATACTTGCGGCTATTTTCAGCACAGGCGGAGTTGCCGATAAAACAGGCGGCTTCGGCTCAAACGGTCTGGCAGGCGTAAACGACAGTGCAGCTGCCGGTATTCTTGTTGAAGTCGTTCTCACATTCGCATTTGTTCTTACAATTCTCGGTGTTACATCTAAAAAAGCTAACCACGGCTCTTTCGGAGGTATTGTTATCGGTTTCACACTTACACTCGTACATATTCTTGGAATAGGTCTTACCGGTACTTCCGTTAACCCTGCAAGAAGCTTTGGTCCTGCTGTTGCAGCTGCTATCAATGGAAATTCAACTCCGCTTTCATGCCTTTGGGTATTCATTGTTGGTCCTCTTGCCGGAGCAGCACTTGCCGCTGTTGTTTATAAGTTCCTTGAAAGCTCAGATAAGAGCAGTGCAAAAAAGTAATAAATAATTCAAACGGCTATGCTTAAATAATAAAACAGAACGGACGGTCAATTCACAACGATTGACCGTCCGTTTCTCATATGTTTTATTTCAGGTATTCCCGGCTGTCGATGTCTCAGAATCAGCCGTATCCGAAGCCGTTACGGATTCTGTCTCCGAATCGGCCGCGGATGTTTCTTCCGGCAATCCGCTTATCGGAACATTTTCCGTAAAACTCATAGTAAGCTCATTATTGGGCATAGAAAAACCTTTGAGACTTCCATTTTTGTCAACAGTGAGAGTGTAGTCTCCGCCCTCAAGCCTGCCGCTGATTTTAATATCGCCATTGTTTTCTTCGCCTTTCAGACTGTCGGATTTGGAATGTCCGTCAACAGCTTCAATCAGATTGAGCATCATCGCCTTTACTGGCAGAGCTGATTGCGGAACGGAAAAACTCAGTCCCTTATATTCGGCTTCGGCTGTTCCGTCGGTAAAACTGAGCTTAATCCCTGCAAGGCTGTTTGGTGATTCAAACTCAATTTCCCACATTCCCTCGCCAAAACGTTTGACTGTTCCCTCGGCGCTCATATCTCCGATAGTTACTGAGACTGCCGATTGATAGCCGCCTCCAAGACCGTTGGCGACAGTACCGCTTTCTCCTCCCTTAACAGAACAGGAAGCAAGACAAACGGCGGACATAATTGCGGTTGTGAATGCTGCAAGTCGTTTCATAAATAAAGTACTCCTCCATTATGTATTATTCTGACTTTTAACATTCCTGCAATTTTGATTGACATTGGATTTAAAGCACATCGCTCGTTTTTGGTACCGAATCTGCCTGCATTTTATTCGTCATATCAAGCAAAAAATCTTGCCATACGTCAATATGCCTGCGAGCTTTTTATGCAATCTGACTTTGCAGCTTCGGCACAAGCTCTGTACAGTATTGCATTAAGATTCAGCGCTGTTTTTTTCCTTGATGTACGAGAACGCGGCAGAAAGAGAATCAATAATATCTCTCGGCAGCATTGCCTGCTGACTGAGTTTATCAGCAGTTATATCACCTGCCAGTCCGTGAAGATATGTCGCATAACCTGCCGCATCGAAAACATCGTGACCGGCAGCAACAAAAGCTGCAACTATTCCGGCAAGAACATCGCCGCTTCCTCCCCTGCTCATACCGGGATTTCCCGTGGAATTGACCGCCGTGTAATTGGCGTCGGAAATAAGAGTTCCTGCGCCTTTAAGCAGAACTGTAACACCATGTTCTGCGGCAAATCCGGCAGAAGCGGCGAATCTGTCGCGGTTTACATCGTCATTTGTACAGCCAAGCAGGCGAGCCATTTCTCCTGCATGAGGAGTAATTACAATATCCGTCCGCTTGTTCTTTAAAATACTTATGTCCGAAGCTATGCAATTTATTCCGTCCGCGTCGATAATTATTGGACATTTCGCAGTATTCACCACAAATCGAACAAGCTCGACAGTATCCGATGTAACTCCCATTCCACAGCCTATGAGCACTGCATCAGAACGTTCCATTTCCTCTGCAAGAATTTTCTTATTTGAATCATAAAGCAAATAGCCGTCATAGTCCGTTTCAAGAGGAACAAAGGTTGCTTCGGGAGCCAAAACAGCTGTCGCGGCACAAGCCTCCTCACATGAAGCAAGACAGACAAGTCCTGCTCCGCTTCTAAGGCAGGCAAGAGTAGAAAGGACCGCAGCTCCTCTCATACGTCTGCTTCCGTTAATTAAAAGAACGCGTCCGAACTGATTTTTATAGGCATCGGGACGTCTTTCACCGGGAAATTCCCGGAGTGCATTACTGTCAATCAGCGAATAAAGCCTTTGGTTATTGAGTGCAGCATAAGCTTCATTTGGAATTCCAATATCCGCAACGGTAATTTTTCCGCAGTATTCCTTCAGAGGGTACTGGGTCATTCCGGTTTTCAGAACACCGAAAGCGATTGTTTCATCGGCTTTGAATGCTCCGTCAGCAATGCCGCCGGTTTCGCAGTTTCCTCCGCTCGGAACGTCAACTGCAATCTTATATGCTTTGGTTGAAGCCGAAAGAAATGCCGAAATTTCATCATCTAAAGCTCCGTGAAAACCGGTTCCGAAAACGCCGTCCGCAAGTACATCGGCTCCTGAAATCGCATCAAACACTCTGCGGAGACGCTGTTTTTCCTCCAGCATGATTTTTTCGAGAGAGGTAAGCTCCTTTTTATCTTTTTTAGCAAGAGCGGCAATATCACTGTCCTTTGAAAGGGTCATATAGTCCAGCTCTGCCGCTTCGATAGCGGCTTTGACGTTGGCGCTTCTGTACGCTCTGATAAGCTTGATATGATCTTTCGGAAGCTTTGCATATTCGGCTTCGGCAATTTTTGTTTTTGGCTTTCCGCAAAGGCTTATCACCGTTATGTCGTAACCTCTGAATACGAGCTTATTTGCAGCCGCAAAGCAGTCTCCCCCGTTATTACCTGAACCGGCAAGAAAAACTATCGACTTATTTTCCGGTTCACCGATAATTTCCTTCCGACAGTATTCATCAATTAAATCTGCAAGCATCGTACCTGCATTGGACATGAGCTTCTGAGCAGGTGTACCATATTTCAAGGACTCCGACTCGAGCTTCTTCATTTGTGCCGGTGTGACAATCTGCATTTTTTGCCTCCTATCTTCCGCTTCTCAGAGAGGCAGGAAGTGTTTTTTTAATATTTTCAAGCATTCTCTCGTCAGGAGCAAAGATAAGACGGGACGAACCATATTCGTCATGGTCGAAATCTGCATAATATTCGTGAGATGCTATATTATCCGAACCAATTATCACGGTCATATCGGCAGTTTCTTCGCCTGCTTCGGTGTTTTTTCCAAAAGCCGTAAATTTTCGGACATCAACAGATAAAAGCGAAATACGTTTTTTCTTGGCGATTATTTTATCAATGTCAAGTTCACCATTCGTGAAAGTATATTCATATTCAACGTATGTCTCCTGCATAAAAAAATATGTTCCGTA
Organism: Oscillospiraceae bacterium; assembly: GCA_029007035.1. Classification (GTDB taxonomy): domain Bacteria; phylum Bacillota; class Clostridia; order Oscillospirales; family Ruminococcaceae; genus Ruminococcus. The sequence continues at coordinate 29,213 of JAQXHC010000052.1, read as the reverse complement.
TCCGGTTCCCGCAGCAAGGAGCAATCCAAGCACCGGAATAAAAGATCCGCTTCCAAGCATCATGACAGACACTAGAATAAGCAGCACAGTCATCAGACAGCCTCCGACAAATATTATCATTTTTTTAGCTCTGTCCGATGAGGTGGGATGTTTTACAACAAGCTGTTCAGCAAAATTATCCATTTTATTTCCTTTCATAAAAAATTCTCTGTCTATTATCATAACACATTTTATATGAAATTTCAATAGAATAAAAAACTTTTTTGTTTTTATTATATTGTTCAAGCTGCTTAGCATAGTATTTCTTATTCTTAATAATAGTACGGAGGAATATTATGCTGCTTGAACTGCTGAAAAATATTGTGCTTCTTGCACTGCACTTTGAAAACAACCGAATCTTTCTAAAACCTCTGTCAGGAAACGAGGAACAGGAATGCTTCCGCCTTTTATCCGAAGGTGACAGAAATGCTAAAAACAAACTGATCGAACATAATCTTCGGCTCGTTGCTCATATTGTAAAAAAATATGCTGCCAAAGCTTCCGATCAGGACGAACTTATTTCTATCGGCACAATCGGTCTGATTAAAGCTGTTGATTCATTTGACTACACCAAGGGAGCCAGATTTGCAACATATGCCAGCAGATGTATTGAAAATGAAATACTTATGAACTTCCGTTTCTTGAAAAAAAGCGCCGGAGATGTTTACATGAATGAACCGGTCGAAACCGATAAGGACGGAAACGCCGTCACGCTCATGGAACTGATTGACAACGGTATCGACATTGAGGAGCAAATCGACCTTACCATAAATTCAGGCCGACTATATAGTTCCATCGACAAATGTCTCGATAAACGCGAGCTTAAAATTATTATTCACCGCTACGGACTTTACGGCGGAACTCCGCATACTCAGAGCGAAACGGCAAAAAAATTCGGTATATCACGCTCCTATGTCTCGCGGATTGAAAAAAAAGCAATTGAGAAGTTAAGGAGACTCTACGATACAACTCAGCCATAGCAGCCCGTATAATTGTGCAATATGCACATATTCAAATACTGTTTGTATTGTAAAATGCAGAAATATTCAATATAATATTGCATTTTTTTCAAATATGTTTTATAATTAAATAAACGTTTGGGAAATATGTCTATTCGTTTCGGATATATTTCGCGAATTTGTTTTTGATTTATCGCGGTTATATCCATATAGCGGACTTAATTCGTCCGTAAATCCATTTACAAGGAGATTTTCAGCATGAACTACTATGACGTTTCAAAAATCAGAAATATCGCTCTTGCCGGTCATAACGGCTCAGGTAAAACTTCACTGGCAGAAGCTGTTCTCTATAAAGCCGGAGCTTCCGACCGCCTCGGAAAAACTGTCGACGGAAATACAATCTGCGACTATGATCCCGAAGAAATTAAAAGAAAAATTTCAATCAGCACTTCTCTTGCCGCTTTTGAGTATAACGGCATGAAAATAAATCTTCTCGATACTCCGGGACTTTTTGACTTTGCCGCCGATATGATTGAGGGTATCCGTGCTGCTGATAATGTTATGATTACCGTTTCAGCCAAATCAGGTGTTAAGGTCGGCACAAGAAAGGCATATGACGAAGCCGTTTCTCAAGGCAAATCAAAAATGTTTGTAATCACAAAAATTGATGACAAGGACGCTAATTTCTTTAATGTTCTCACCGAACTGAAAACCGTTTTCGGTCCGACCGTATGCCCCGTTGTTGTTCCGGTTATCCATGACCACAAAATTGTTTCTTATGTTAATCTCATTGAGATGAAAGCCTATAAATATAACGAAAAAGGCATTGCCGTTGAAACAGAAATGCCTAATGCCGAGATTTCAGAGAAATTTGAATACCGTATCGAGGGACTGATTGCAGCTATCTCAGAAGCAGTCGCTGAAACCTCCGATGAGCTTATGGAGAAATTCTTTGAGGGCGAGCCGTTCACACAGAAAGAACTTATCGACGGAATTCACAACGGCATGAACAGAGGTATCATTACCCCTGTTGTCTGCACCTCTGCTGTCGATATGGCAGGAATTGATATGTTACTGAAAGAAGTTGAACTGCTCCTGCCGAATCCATGCGAGGTATTTCCTGCAGAAGCCTATACTCCCGCTAAAAATGTGGTCGAAATAAAATGTGATAAACAGGAGCCTTTAACGGCATTTGTTTTTAAAACCATAGCCGACCCATTTGTAGGAAAAATGTCAATGATCCGCGTTATGTCAGGTAAACTAAATGCAAACAGCGAGATCATTAACTCTGCAAACGGAACTGCGGAAAAAATCGGAAAACTATTTACTCTCTGCGGAAAAAAACAGACTGAGGTTTCTTATGCCGAAGCAGGCGATATCGTCGTCGCTTCAAAGATTTCAGCGAAAACAGGCGACACACTCTCGGAAGTCTCAAGAATCGTCGATCTGCCTCCAATGAACTTCCCAAGACCTTGCTACTCAATGGCTGTAAAAGCGAAAAATCAGGGCGACGAAGCTAAGATTTCCTCTGGAATGCAGCGTCTCATTGAGGAAGAACCTACGCTTTCCTACACCCAGGATGAAAACACCAAAGAGCAGATTCTCAGCGGTCTCGGCGAACAACATCTTGATATTGCAGCTTCAAAGCTCAAAGCTAAATTCGGTGTTGATATCACCCTTACGATTCCGAAAATTGCTTACCGCGAAACTATCCGCAAAAAGGTCAGAGTTGAGGGTAAGCATAAAAAACAGTCTGGCGGTCACGGTCAGTACGGTCATGTCTGGATAGAGTTTGAGCCCTGTCTCAGCGATGAACTTGTTTTCGAGGAAAAAGTTTTCGGCGGAGCTGTTCCGAAGAATTACTTCCCTGCCGTTCAGAAAGGTCTTGAAGAATGTTCAAAGAAGGGCGTTCTTGCAGGCTGTCCGGTTGTCGGATTGAAAGCAATTCTCGTTGACGGCTCGTATCATCCTGTTGACTCCTCTGAAATGGCATTCAAAACTGCTGCATCAATTGCCTATAAAGAAGGTCTGCGTCAGGCTGATCCGGTTATGCTTGAACCTATCGGTGAACTTAAAGTAACTGCTCCTGACGAAAACACAGGTGATATTATGGGCGAGCTTAACAAACGCCGCGGCAGAGTTCTTGGCATGGAACCGGTTACTCATGGAACCACACTTATTCAGGCGGAAGTTCCCGTACTTGAAATGCATGATTTCGCGATGTATCTTCGTCAGATAACGCGCGGAATGGGCAGCTTTACCTTTGATTTCCTCCGCTACGAGCAGCTTCCTGCTAATCTTCTTACAGATGTCATCATGGCTGTGAAAGACGATAATTGATATAATACAGCCTTTGATCCATAACAAAATCTCCCCTGTGCCTGCGAACTCAGGTCCGCATCGTGCAGGGGATTTATTGCAAAAGCTGTACAGCTTATAATTACTCGATTTTTCAATACAAAAAAATCCCGGACGATTTCGGAACCGTTCGGGATTTTGTTTTTTGGTTTTATTACGGATTATTACTTGCGTTATAACTTCTTGAATTTTTCTTCTGTTTCTTGATTTCGTACATACGCTCATCAGCAACAGTAATCACACTATAGAGGGTTGTATTCTTATCCGGAACTGTCACATAGCTTCCAAAGCTTGCCGAAACCGAATAAGGTTTCTTTATAATATTGTTGATTTCAGCAATTTTTCCGTTGAATTGTCTTTCAATTACCGACGCGTCCTTTTCATTCTTGTTTGCACCGAAAATTATAAACTCATCGCCGCCGAAACGTGCACATATACATCGCGTATCACAGCAATCGTTAACTACCCCGGCAAGACGCTGAATCGCAAAATCTCCCTCGTTGTGACCGAAGTTGTCGTTGATATATTTCAGCCCGTCCATATCGATAAAGCACATCATTACGCTTTTGGAATTTACAACGCAGTCTCTGAGCATATCATCAGCAATTCTGATAAATCCGTTTCTATTATAAATATTGCAAAGGGGATCGATAACATAAAGCTTGTTCAGCTCTGAAATTGCACTGTTAAGATGAAGCAGCTTCCTGATATTCTCAATCGAGTTACTTATATTAAGCACAAGGCTATGGAAAAGACGGCTTTTAATCGGGAATTCACTGTTTGTGATAACATAATAACCAAGACATCTTTCGCGGAAATGCAAGGGCAGAAAATAGCTTATATTTCCACCGCCCTCCAAAGGCTCCGGGAACATATCCGACAAGTCAAAGAAATCAACATCATGACATTCACCTTTCTCCCAGATAAGCGGAGCAGACATGGTATTTGTATAGGAATCTGAGAAATCCTCTGATGAAATCTGAGAAATCGAATCCCGGAATGCGCCATACCAATTGGTACACAGGCAGACTGCACATTTCTCACACTCGAGATATTTCATAAATCCCGCGATGACATTCAAATCCTCCTCGGAAGTTTCAGCCTCAGCCAAACTTGCTGTAAGACGGTTAATCATCAGAATATTTGCATTGCATCGCTCGACTGTTTTGTACATATACTTCTTGAAAACACTTATTTCATCACTATTTTCAAGCATACAGCCGCAGCTCTCTGAAAATACAGAAGATGATTCAAGACTTATCTCCTTATCAAATTCCTTTCCAGCTGCCATTTCGTCGATTATACGGCACGCCATATAGCCCGAATCAAACAAAGGACGATTAACAGAGGATAATGCAGGACTGAAATTCCTTGCATCATCAGTATAATCAAATCCCGTGACAATAACATCATCGGGGACTTTATAACCGTGCTTTTCAAGTGTTGTAACAGCTGTCAATGCCATTGCATCGTTTGCGCAGATAAACGCATCGGGAAGCTCCATGCCGGACTGAATGAATTCCTCGATAGCCTGTCTGCCATCCTGACCGCGGAATTCTCCATAGAATACACGCCTGCTGTCGACTGGAAGATTATATTCATCCATAACGCTGATAAAAGCATTATACCTGTCGCGTGCCTCGGGATTTGCAAGAGGACCTGATATGTAATTGATAACCCGGGCATCGTGACGGTTTATGACGTGCCGGACCATGTCACTCATAGCGTCGAAATTATCAATTTTGATATTGTAGAAATCCGGATATTCCGCACAGTCGAATACAACGGCGGGAATCCCCGATTCTTTGACTCTCTGAATTATCTTATTTTTTTCATTAGAGTCGTTAATGGTGTTCGTCATCAAAATAGTACCGTCAAAGGAGCTGAAATTAATGAGATCATAAATACGATATTCTCCGATATCGTATCTTTTGCTTGCAAGCACACCTCCGAACGCTGCAAAATACGAAGTGTTGATATTATGTTCTTTGGTGTAGCTGTTTATACCGTTTATTATATTACGCTGATATTCCTCGTCAATACCAGCGACAACGACGGCAATACTAATAATTTTATCGGTTTTCATTAAATCACCATCCGGTCATGTTTTTATTATATTATAACACATTTTTGGAAAAAATAAAGTTTTTTTATACAATTTATCATAAAATCGGACATTTATACATTAAACCGAACGTTTTGTTGTGCAATTATCACAAATAAATTTTAGAATTTTTTTATTAACTGTCTAAAATACTTTGATTGAAAAATAATGAAATTGCACTATACAAAACCTTAACGCCGCAAAGCCTCATTGTTAATTGTAAACAAAAATTTCCCTTTAAGTTTGTCTAATCTAATGTATTTTTGAAAAAGTATGGATTTTTTAAATTTAATATGATATAATAAAAACAATAAGTAATTTATTCTTCATTATTCTCATCGAGGTCAAAACTCGTGTTGATTTTTGCAGTAAGGAGGAATTGATGTGAAAACCTTTAATCATTTGTTTTCTTCAAATAATGATTTTGACGCTTTTCTTAACACTAACAGCATCGGCAAAAACGAGGCGATGCTGATTCGCATACATAGTGCTCTCCGTGATTCACAGGCAGTTAATGATATAGTTTCATATATAAGCAATTCTCTCCCTAATGCGCAGATTACAGGCTGCAGCACGAACGCTGTGATTTTCAACGGCCGGCGTATCACCAATGCGTGCCTTGTTTCTATTTCAATCGCAGACAATTGTTTTATTAAAAGCTGCACTCTGCCATGTTTTGATGGACATGATCAAATTTCAGGAGAAGAAATTGCTGTGAAATTATGCCGGGAGCTTGAACTTTGCAATAAAAAAGGTCAGCTTTTTGTATTTATTCCGCCTAAATACTACCAGTGCAACGCGTTCGCAAATAAACTTTATGAACTTGCTCCTGATATTAAAATTATCGGCGGTGTATCATGCTCTAACGAGAGTTCAGCAAGCGGCGCATTCACAATCAGCCGTTGCATGAGCAGTGAGATAAATCTATCCGCCGCTGCCGTTTCCGGCGATAATTTAAAATGCTTTGAAAACTATGCTGTCGGAATGGAAAAGCTTACCGATGCTGTTCCTATCGACTCGTATAAAGATAATGTTATAAGCTCTGTCGGAGGTAAAGACGCATACCAGTGGATGAGTGAGCTTTTCAACAATAAGATTACAAAGAAAAACGATAAAACCATCAACATATTCCCCATTTACAGAAAAAAACTCAACGGCAGTGCATGGAATATCAATTTCAATTATCCGGACGATACAAATAATGATATTTTTATAACTGATACCATACAGGAAGAGGAATATATCGGACTTGGATATATAAGTACCAATTCCGTTGTGGACGAGGTTTTCAGTCTCTATAAAAGGCTTGAAAAAGTGCCTGCGGAATCAGTGTTTGTTTATAGCTGCGCTCTTCGTTCGCATATGCTTCAGAACTGCTCCACATGGGAGCTTTCTCCGCTCATGAATACCCATGCGTCAGGCGCCTTCCTTTGGGGTGAATTCTATTTTAACGGAAAAAGGAGCCTATTTGGTAACTACTGTCTGGTTATTTCACTTCTTGCCGAACAGGAAACATTCCTTGAAATGGATACTAACTATCTCCTCGATACACGCGGTCTTTATCATGATAACGAATACCTTGTCAATTTTCTTACAAAATGTGCTTCTGAGTCAATTAACAACCGTGACACTCTGTATTATCATTTCCAGGATTCTCTTTATTCAGACAAAAAAATGAAGCTCGGCAATCTTACCAAGCTCTTTTATGATTCCCAGACAATGGGCATAAACAAGCTATGTATGCTTTCGGTCCGAAACAGCAATGAGCTCATGGCTTATGCCGGATATAAAGCTTATGATACCATGCTGAAAAACACCTTGAAAAAAATTCAGAAATTCTTTTCCGAACTACCTATGCAGTATTACTATTCAGAGCATGGCGACTACCTTATTGCCGCAAACGACGATATTTCTTCGATTCAGTTCGAGGCTAAAATGCAGGAGCTGTATCGGTTCCTTACATCTATAGAATATAATCGTATGCTGCCCTTGTTTGAATTTTCTGTTGTACTGAATCAGAAGCATCTGCTACGTTCTGCAAAGGTTGTTCAGAGTGTAATGCATTCACGCAAGGGACTGCGTTATCTCGTCTATTCCATCGATATGGGCATGGACGAAACCTGCATTCAGGATGTACGAATGGTTCAGATAATCAACGAGGCTATCTCTAAAAACAGAGTTATCCCCTATTATCAGGGAATTTATGATAATCAGAAAAACAACATCGAAATGTATGAATCACTCATGCGCCTTACCGACGCTTCGGGCAATATTTATTATCCCGGCAGCTTCCTTGATATTTCAAAAAAATACGGACTTTATTCAAGCCTTTCCCGTCAGATGATCAGAAATGTTATGCGGAATTTTAAAGACCGCGATGTTTATGTCACGATAAATTTATCAATGCAGGATCTTATTGAATCCCGTACCAAGGAAATGATTTATGAGGAAATGCACCGTGCAAAAAATCCGGATAAATTCATTTTCGAGGTTGTTGAGACAGAGGACATCAGCGACTATGATATTCTGACATCCTTTGCCGAGCGTATCCACGAATTTGGCGGAAAACTTGCACTGGACGACTTCGGCAGCGGATTTTCCAATTTGATGCACATTATTCGCATGGATTTCGACTTCCTAAAGGTTGACGGAAGTATAGTTAAAAAAATCTGCGACGACGAAAGCTGCCGTAAACTGCTGGAAGTAATTGCTCTTTGGTGCAGAATGCAGGGCAAAAAGGTTATAGCCGAATTTGTTGAAAACAAACAAATTTTCGATTTGCTCTGCGACTATGGAGTAGATTTCTCTCAGGGATATTATTTCTCAAGACCAGAAAAGCTTTTCTCCAATTATGAATCCGAGACAATAAATACATAAATAAGTGAAGCCTGAAAGGAGTCATTTTCTTTTCAGGCTTTATTTATGATTACATTCCTCATACCGACACAATCCCCATTCTATATAAACGAAGAACAGCTCATAAAAAGAACATAAGGATTCTATGATAAGACCGATTGTATAAGCAGTCGGTCTTATTTTCATATCAGCACATGATTATTCGGCAGCAAAAATTTCTGACTGCACTTTTCTTGACAATTAAATTCACAAGGTTGATCTGAAGCATAAAAATACAAATTTTGCCTACTAAATAATCGTATCAGCAGCAAACATCATTTCTTTGTCCACCCATTCTATCTTTTATGGGTTGAAACCAACGTAAAAAACGTATAAAATATATATATAATATAAATAAATTTTGAATTCCACAATATTTATTTTAGGAGGTTTTTTATGAAACTAAAGCGATTATGTGCATCCATGATGTCCGGTTTTCTGGCAATTGGTGCATTCACAGGCTCATTACCGTCAATACTTGATACATCGGTAGGTAGTACAGCTTCGGCTGCATCTGTCTGTGAGATAGACATCAATACCGAATATCAGGTTATCAAGGGATTCGGCGGAATGAATCACCCGGAATGGGTCGGTGACCTTACTGATTCTCAAAGAAAAACCGCATTCGGTAACGGCAATAATGAACTGGGAATGACTATATGCCGTGTTTTCGTAAACGAAGATAAAAACCAGTGGTACAAAGCACTGGCAACAGCAAAATATGCTCAGTCACAGGGAGCTATTGTTTTTGCATCCCCCTGGAATCCTCCTGCCAGTATGTGTGAAACATTCACAAGATCAGATGATTCCGACGCTAAACGTCTGAAGAAAAGCTCATATGGTGCATACGCTCAGCACCTGAACGATTTCTATAATTATATGAAAAGCAATGGCGTAAATCTCTATGCCATCTCCATTCAGAATGAACCTGACTGGGGATTCGACTGGACATGGTGGACTGAGGACGAATGTGTTGATTTTCTTGCCAATTACGGCGATCAGCTCCAGTTCCCGGTAATGTCACCGGAATCTTTCAGCTACAGAAAGAGCTACTATGAAAAGATTCTTTCCAACAGCAAGGCTAATGCAAATGTCGATATATGGGGAACTCATTTCTATGGCACAAGCCGCCAGAATATGGACTTTCCGAAACTTGAAAACGATAGCAGAGAAATTTTCATGACTGAGGTTTATACTGACAGCAAGAATGACGCTGATGTGTGGCCTATGGCTCTTGATGTTTCTGAAAACATCCACAACGGACTTGTAGTCGGCAACATGAATGCATATGTATGGTGGTATATCCGCCGAAGCTATGGTCCCATGAAGGAAAACGGCACCATGAGCAAGAGAGGCTACTGCATGGCTCAGTATTCCAAGTTCGTACGTCCCGGAGATGTAAGAATAGCAGCTACAGAACAGCCTGAAAGCAATGTGTATATATCAGCATATAAAAATGACGAGAATCAGGTAACCATTGTTGCAATAAACAAGGGCGATTCCGAGTATAATCAGGTCTTTGACATCGGACAGAATATTACCGATGTTGACCGCTACAGAACCTCTGCAAATGAAAATCTTGCAGCTACTCTTGATATGAATTTCAGCGGCGGCGGATTCAATGCACAGCTCCCCGCAAAGAGCGTTTCGACATTTGTTGTAACCCTTAACGGCGGTCCGGTCGTTATTGAACCTGACGAAAACGGATACTACTTCCATGATACATTCGAGGGCGATGTTTGCAGCTGGACAGGACGTGGATCAGCTGCTGTTACACTCAGCGGACGTACACCTTACAAAGACGGCGAAGCTCTGCTTGCACAAAATCGTGAAAAAGCATGGAACGGTACTCAGAAAACTCTCAGTTCAAAAGTATTTAAGGCAGGAGAGGAATACAGTTTCAGCGTATGTGCCGAACATCTCGACGGCGAAACCGTTCAGAATTTCAAACTGTCATTACAGTATACCGACGCTAACGGCGATACAAAATATGCAAATATTGCATCAGCCACTTCTGTCAAGGGACGGTATTGTCATCTTGCGAATACCAATTACAAACTTCCTGACGGCGGTAAAGATTTCATAATCTATGTCGAAACTGAAAGCGGAACAAATAACTTTTATATTGACGAAGCAATAGGAGCTGTTGCCGGCACGAAAATAGACGGACCTGCTCCAATAAACTTCAATCTGGGTGATATTAACTTTGACGGTGTTATTAATGGTTTCGATATAATTTTTGCCAAAAGAGGACTTATCAATGGATTCAGCGATAATATTGCTGCTTTGGCAGCTGATGTAAATCAGGACGGTGAATACAATGCTGCAGACGCAGTACTGTTACAAAAATATATACTTGGAAAAATCACTGAATTTCCTGTTGCCGAGCCTGTAACACCGCAAATCACACCGGAAGAATACATGAATATGGTAAGCGCAAAAATACTCAACAGTGAACCTAACGGTGCTACAAATGAAAATGCAGGAACATCATACGGTACATATAAGAAAGAGACAATCTATTCTGATGTGTGCAAGAGAAACAAAAGCTTCAATGTCCTGCTTCCTGCCGGTTATAATACATCAAAAAAATATCCTGTTCTCTACTGTCTGCACGGCTACTGGGGAGATGAGGACGCCCTTCTTGATAAAGGTGATGCTTCTCTTCGTCTGCGTCAGATAATAGGCAATGCCATTGCTGCCGGAGAAGCAGAGGATATGATAGCTGTATTCCCTGATATCTATGCAAGTGATACTCAGGATAAATGCGACGGACTTAATGCCAAGAACAACAAAGCGTATGATAATTTCATTAACCTTCTGACAAAAGAGATAATGCCGTTTATGGAGAAAAATTACTCCATAAAGACCGGCAGGGATAACACTGCTATTACCGGTTTTTCTATGGGCGGAAGAGAATCATTGTACATCGGTTTCAGCCGTCCCGACTTATTCGGATATGTAGGAGCTATGTGTCCTGCACCCGGTCTGAATACTGATCTTATTCCAAATGATAATCTGAAATTCGGCGATGTATCTCCATATATGCTTTTCATCAGTGCCGGCTCAAACGATACACTTATTTATCAGACACCTGCCGGATATCACGACACGCTGACTAAAAACGGTGTAAAACACATCTGGCATTACGTGGACGGCGGTGACCATGGCGGAAAAACTATTCGTCCTCATATGTATAATTTCATCAGATATATTTTTAAGGCAGCTTAAACAATTCACAATTTTTTTCTATCTGCACAACAACAAAGATAATCATGGGTTTATTCCAATATTTGTTTTGGACAATCAGAAAACCTCCGCAGCTTGCAGCTTCGGAGGTTTTCTTTATCGTTGAAAAAGTTCTCGGTATGTGTTGGGGGAAAATCCGGAAACAATCTGAAATTGCCGGATAAAGTATTTATTATCATGATATCCGCATGATTTCGAAACTTCAGAAACATGCATATCGGTAAGACAAAGAAGATATTTTGCCATTGCAATACGTCCTGATATACAGTCCTGATTGAAACTGATGTCAAAGCAATCCTTATACATCGCCCTAAGATGTCCTACACTGTAGCAATGCTTCTTGCAAACCTCGTCAATAGATAGCTTATAGGTTGGATTCAGATATATATAATTCCTTGTCTCAAGCATCAGCGGATAATTCATAATTTGATGTCTGACACGTATTGCTTTCTGCTTTTCATCAAGTATCCTATTGCATTCTGTTTCCATTTCCGACAAGACGCTTCCATTGACAGTACAACATACAAACGAATCCATGCCATAATTTTTCAGATACTTTTTGTGTTGTATAACAAACGAGGATAACAAATCCGAAAAGGCATCACAATATGACGGATTACCTCTGTGCAGAATCATAAATGTATTGTCCGAAATTCTGCCGCAGATGCCGCTTTCTCCCGTAAATCGCCGGACAGCTTCGGCAGCATCAAGCAGAGAATCAATTTTCTGATTTCTGTTCACATCAGTAAAATCATCATGGAACAGGCATACTCTCAATACAGTAAGAAACATATTGCTGTTTTCTGTAATCGCAGCCTGAAAAGCTCTCTCAATACCGTTATAATTCAGCATTCCGGTCAGAGAATCCTTTGTTTCTGATAGATTCTGACAAAGAATAAGATACTGAATATCGCTCTTCATTCGCAGCACTTCAAGTCCTGTAGAAACAGATTTGAGCCAATTGCGATAAATATGATCATAACCGTCAGGCTCAGTATATTTAAGTACAGCATATCCGAGAGAACGATCTGCAAAGAACAGAGGACTGAAATAATAGGCAGCCGCATCTCCGGTGAAAACAGAAGAGAGTGTCTGTTCGTGCATGGAAAAAGGTTTTTTATCTGAAGTGACGGGATAGCAGGTCATCATTTCAGAACATTGCTTCTGCGTATGCCAGTCTTCATACAGGCAGAAATAAATTTCAGCAGCATTTCTTACCTGATATCGGAATTCATTGCAGACATCAGTAAATTCCGTAAGCGTTCTGCTTTCTGCCAGATGATGATCAAGCTGATTATAAAGATTTACAAAATCATAGTCCTTCTTCATTCGCAGCTGTTCCATTTCTTCCGTCAATTCCGTCATATCAATATTGCAGCCGCATGAAACACCGCTGATAATTTTACCGGAAGGAGGTGCAAAGCTTCCGAAATCTCCCGTTTCTAATTTGTTTATAAGCATTCTGACTGCGGACTCTCCAAGTCCACGACGATTACGTTTATATGTAGTCAGCAACGGTGCATGAAAATGTCTTTCGTGAACGGATTCATATCCTATTACAGCTACATGTTCGGGTACACGAATCCCCGAACGCATAAATCCGTCCAGCAGACCATATGCCATATGATCATTTCCGCAGACAATTGCTTCCGGAAGATGAAGTTCACCGTTAATATATCGGGCAGCAAGCTCCTCACCGGAATTCAGCCAGAAGTTACCGTAATGCACCATACCCGGATCAAAAGGTAAGCCATTTGCTTTCAGTGCTTTTTGAAATCCCTCCGCACGATAATGAGAAACAGGCATACTTTCATATCCTGTCAGCATTTCAATTTTTGAATAGTTATGATGTTTTATCAGATGAGTAGTAATATCAACAAAGTCCTGCACATCATCGGTATTTATATAATGAAAATGAGGCAGATCCAACCCATCAAGAATAGAACCGACAGCAATTATGGGAATGTCAGATGCACCTATGTATTGTCGGATTTTTTGCTGAACTTCATCATTGACAATTGACTCTGTAATCAGAATAAAACCGTCATATTCATCAGAATTAATTAAATTATATATATCATTTTCACGAATAAGTTCTGCACAGCTCTCGATAGGATTATAAATATTGGACAGTACAACAATATCAATATTTTGTTTCTGTGCCTGTGCAATAATGCCGCTGATGACTTCACGCTGTTCGGGATCGGCAGCAGTAGCTGTGACAACTGCAAAAATTCTTCGTTTTTTTCTGGACATGGACAACACCTCCGTTTTCATAATAGCATACAGAATTAAAAAAGTCAATATTTATATTTATTTTATCCACTTTTTATTAATCAAAATGAAAGGATTACTAAAAAACAGGTATAAAACTAATACGAATAATCCAATGCGAAATATATTAGTTATATATGCTGCGATTCAAGATAAAACAAAATAAGGAATCGCTGGATTAAATCTGAGTGTCAGAAATAATCTGTGATTCCCTAAGAATAATTCTTGGTTATGAAAGTGTAAATGCAGAATTCCTCAATTTTTTTGACAATATAAGAGTACATATGAAGAATAATATAGTTTTTTACTGTTCTTCAACTTTTTCAAACATTACTGTCTGCTCTTTCATTGAAATCTTGCCTACCTTATAGTTGTATAAGAGCGATTCTTTCTTAAATTTAAGAAAGGAATGGTCTATCGGCATACCAACTATATTCCCTATCTCAGCAAAAGTCAGCTTAAACTTATCTGTGCCATTTTCTTTTATGTAGTTCCATAAAGGGTCGTATTTACTCATGTAGACTCCTCCGCATATTATTTGTTTTCAGTCCGTACAGCCCGAATGGATCAATTTCAAGTTCCTTTCTGTAAAGGCTCACAACATCAAGAATGCCAAAAAACATATACTTGCATTTTCCGATATACCCGTCCTTGATAAGCCCCTTTTGGTACGCCATGTCCTGTATAGTGTACCATGGCTTTACAGGCGGTTCTCCTGCTTCAATAAACCATTCGTCAGGAGAATATATTCCCAATACGTCCTCGCTCGGAGCAAAAATATCACTTATCTCTTTCGGCAGAATATCCTCCATATAGTGCATAGCTGTAAGCTTGTAAATATCAACTCCAAGCATTAACGCCATTCCACCGTTATGTATAACATAGTCAAGACCGCCCTGTGCCGCTTCCTTGGCATGAACGCCCCAGCCCGAAGTTCTTATTATTCCCTTTCCTGTAATAACATCTGCTCTCTGCCTGAATGTGTCAGAAATAATGCCCATATCCGTTCTCGGCTCATTTTCAGGAAGAACTTTGATTTTGACAGTAAGCCCCATTTCCCTGTCCTTCTCTGTCAGCTCCATTGGCGGACTTAGCCTTAATGCAGGCATAAAAATACTTCCCGTTTCACCCACACATTCCATAAGAGCCTCTATTACTGTTTCGGCTCCGCCCTCCACATATCCGAAGCTGCTCAGAGAGCTGTGAACCTCAAGCATCATTCCTTCGGTTATACCTATATTTCTGAATTTGGTTATCAAATCGGATTTATTCATTTTACTGCCTCCGAACAATTTTATGTCAATTCTGACCACTTCACCTGCACTCTTTTCACGCTGTTTTTTCAGACAGCTCTGCAAATCGGGATTTATGCATTGAAATACATGTCATAAACAATATAACCATGTATGCCATCCAATGAGCCTTTATATGTTTCCTGACACATCATGCACCTGGGTTCCTCCATTGGAATCCCGCTTGTCGGGAAAATGTTATATTCTGATGATGTTCTGAATCCGACCTGATTATAAAACTTATAATTTCCCTCAACAGTTATTCCTTTAAAGCCCATTTCTTTTACTTTCTCAATTCCCATAGTGAGCATAGCAGTTCCGATTCCCTGACGGAAATAATCCGCATGAACCGATACAGGTGCTAACATTACTATTTCCGTATTTGCCGCATCACCGTGTCCTCCTTCTTTTGTAGGAGATAACGGAAATCTTGAAAACAAAAAGTGACCTACTATTGTATTATTTAATTCTGCGACAAAAGACAATTCAGGTATATAGTATTCCGAATCTCTGATTTCTTCTATTAAAGCAATAATATCTGTTCCATCGGAATAATCAGTTCCTTCCTGAAATGAACGCAAAATCAAAGAAATGATATTTTTATAATCTTTATGTTCTTCCGGACGAAGTGTGAGCTTCTTATTCATACAAATGTCCTCTCCAAATAAACTCCGATTTATAATGCAGCTTTCCTGCACAAATAATCGTATTATTCTGCCATAGCACCCTCCGCCGCGCCTAAGCTAACGACCGTTTTCTATTATTGTACCACACCGATTCTAATTTGTCAAGCAAAAAAGCGGCAAAATAGCCATTCATTTTAATTTACCCCTTGACAAATCAATAATAATAACTTATAATATATCAAGAAAACGAACGTTAGCTACGCAAGGAGAAACTAATTATGGATAAAACGCCAACTAAAAACAGGATTTTGGATTCGGCACTTACACTGTTTTCCGAAAAGGGTTATGACGGTGTTGGAGTTGACCTTATTGCAGAAAATGCGGGAATAAAGGGTCCGTCTCTTTATAGGCATTTCAAGGGAAAGGAGGATATACTCGACGCACTCATCGAAAAGGCGGAGCACTACTATGAAGCGAATTTCGGCTCTGTGAACAATCCGGGAAAAACGCCGTCATCAATGGATGAACTGATAGCCTTGTCGCTTAAAAGGATACATTTCACACTTCATGACCCAATGATAAAAAAAGTTAGAAGGATGCTTACTATGGAGCAGTTCCGCAGTAAACGTATCGCCTTACTCACTACGAAATACAATATCGACAGTGTGCAGAAAATCTATCAGCAGATATTCCGGATTATGATGGAGAATGGTATAATGCGGCAGAGCGACCCTGCACTGGTTTCTATGACCTTTGCTGCGCCCGTATCGCTACTTATCCAGATGTGCGACAGAGAGCCTGACCGTGAGCAGGAGGCTATGGAGCGTATCGAAGAATTCTTTCGGTATTTTGCGGAGGAATATAAGGTTTAATAAAAATATGAGCGCTGTTTTACGAATACTTATGCACAACAAAAAAATGCTATATTATCATAAAAATGTACCAAAGGAGAATTAAAGATGAATGTAAAATACGAACACAAAAAAG
The DNA here is from genome assembly GCA_029007035.1 of Oscillospiraceae bacterium. Taxonomy (GTDB): domain Bacteria; phylum Bacillota; class Clostridia; order Oscillospirales; family Ruminococcaceae; genus Ruminococcus. Next base: position 12,430 of record JAQXHC010000052.1, on the reverse strand, counting down.
CAATGACCTTTATTGGATTTTCAACATCTATACGCCCTGAGGAAGGGTATGTAAAATGTCCTGAATTCTGGGATAAGGAGTACAGCAAAAAATATGCAAAATTATGGCAGACAATGAAGCCTGAAACACCGATTGAAAAAGCAATTCTTGAAAACCAGATCGGTATGTATGCTATCTGTGATGAAAAGGAAGACTCTTTTGATTATTGGATTGCAGGTCTTTATACGGGCGGTGAAGTACCTGAGGGCTTAAAGCTCTACACCTTCCCCGAAAGTGATTGGGCAGTATTTTCTGCGAAAGGTGCTTTGCCCAAATCACTTCAGGATTTGAACACGCAGGTGTGGCAGGAGTGGTATCCTTATGAGGGGAAAAAGTACAAGGGCAACGGAAATGCCATGTTAGAGGTATATTCTGCAGGAAATATGCAAAGCCCCGATTACGAATGCGGAATATGGGTGCCGATTTGTAGCCTTGAGGGAAGCAATGATCGGAAAACCAGCTAAAATTGTATCCTCTATTACAGTCACAGGAATTATATAAAAATCGTTGCATAAAAAGGAAATGTGCCATGACCCCGACAAAAACTGAAAGCAAATACAAAGAACACATAACTACGGCTAATGTAATTACTCTGCTTCGCATTATTGGTACTATCGTATTGCTTTTTGCGAATCCTATGTCGCCGCCGCTGTTTCTGGGAATTTATACGCTTACAGGGTTGACAGATGCTCTGGACGGTTGGACTGCACGGCGTACAGGAACGGCAAGCGAATTTGGCGCAAGACTTGACGGTATCGCAGATTTGCTGTTCTACGCAGTCATGCTGATAAAATTCACACCTGTTCTGTGGGTAATTCTTCCGAAAGCTATATGGTATGCAGCTGCGATTATTCTGCTTATACGCATAAGCTCATATCTCACGGCAGCAATAAAACATCATCTCTTTGCGTCTTTGCACACCTATCTGAATAAGCTGACAGGCGCCGCAGTTTTTCTGCTTCCGTATATGATTATGATTTCATCGGGCGTAATATACAGCTGGACGATATGCGCGCTGGCTTTTGTGGCTTCTTTGGAAGAGCTTGCTATCCACATCTTCTGCAAAGGGTATAACGCAGACATAAAATCAGTTTTTCAGTCGAATTATAACTGCAAAACCGGATTTGACAAGGTTAAGATATGGAAATGAATATATCGCCTTATGGACTTTTCAAAATTCTTTGATGTTTACTTAAAATCGTTTTTTTGTCCACCCGATATAAGCTTTATGGGTTGACGTGTTCCTCTATGAATTGTAAAATAATGATAGTTCTGAATTAAAACAGAGCGATTATAAATACACAAAGGGGAACGCTTATGAGAATAATGCAAAAATTCAGAGTATTCATGGCATCTGTTATAGCAGGAACAATGCTATTTCAGGCAGCATCCATTATGCCGGTACAGGAAGCTGATGCAGCAAGTGTCTGTACGATCGATACGAATAAAACCTATCAGATCATCAAGGGATTCGGCGGAATCAATCTTCGCGAGTGGACAGGTTCGGATCTGACCTCTGCGCAAGTGCAGAAAGCATTCGGCAACGGCGATGACGAACTTGGACTTTCGATTCTGAGAATCTATGTCAATGACAACAGCAGTCAATGGAATCTTGCTGTATCGGTTGCAAAACAGGCACAGGCGCTTGGGGCTACTGTATTTGCCTCACCATGGAATCCGCCGGAAAGTATGCGTGTTTCGGGCGGCTCAAACGGCAAGTATATGGTTGACAAATCTAAATATGCAGACTATGCCAAACACCTGAATGATTTTGTAAAATATATGGAGGGACAAGGAGTCGATCTGTATTCGGTTTCTGTACAGAACGAACCTGATTATGCTCACGACTGGACATACTGGAGTGCTTCTGACTGCGCGTCATTTATTGCCGATTATGGAAAAGCAGTTACAGCGGGAACAAATGCAAAGCTGATGTCACCGGAAAGCTTCCAGTACCGTAAGGATATTTATAATGCGATTCTCAATAATTCCAAAGCCTTTGAAAACTGTGACCTGTTCGGAACACATTTTTATGGCACACAGCGCAGTCAGATGGACTTTCCTGCACTTGAAAACTGCGGCAAAGATATCTGGATGACCGAAGTTTATGTACCGGATTCAACTTCCGATGCTGATACCTATCCGCAGGCTGTACAGGTTGCGGAAAATATCCATAATGGACTTACTGTGGGTAATATGAATGCGTATGTGTGGTGGTATATCCGCAGAAGCTACAGTCCAATGAAGGAGAACGGCAATATCTCCAAGCGTGGTTACTGCATGGCTCAGTATTCCAAGTGGGTTCGTCCGGGAGATGTTAGAATTGAAGCAACTGAACAGCCTGACAGCAATATTCTTGTTTCCGCATACAAACACAGTCCGACGCAAATTCAGATCGTTGCTGTCAATAAGGGAAGCAGTGATGTTTCACAGCAGTTTTCCGTTGATGGAAGAACTATTACCGGTGTTGACCGCTACAGAACATCTGCCACCGAAAATATTGCACCAACAAAGAATATGGATCATGATACTTCAACATTCTGGGCACAGCTGCCGGCAAACAGCGTTTCAACATTTGTTGTCTCACTGCAGAGCGACGGAATTGAAGTTCCGAAAGATCCGAATCAGCCAACTGCAGACGAACCGGATGAAAACGGATATTATTTCCATGATACATTTGAGAGAAATACAAATAACTGGACAGGCAGAGGAAGCGCTGAGATACAGACAAGCGGCAGAGTTCCCTATGCCGGCTCAGAGGCACTTCTCGTACAGAACCGTGAAAAAACATGGCACGGTGCTCAGAAAACACTGAACGGCAAAACCTTTGAAGCAGGAAAAGAATACAGCTTCAGTGCTTGTGTGAACTATCTTGACGGAAACGCAACGGAAAATTTCCTGCTTTCACTGCAATATACAGATGCAAACGGCGATACAAAATACGACCATATTGCATCTGCTTCAGCAATAAAGGGAAGTTATGTGCAGCTTGCAAATACGAACTACAAAATTCCGGAAGGAGCTTCAAATCCTGTAATATATGTTGAGACTGAAAGCGGTACAGGAAATTTTTACATTGATGAAGCGATAGGCGCAGTGGCAGGAACTATCATACAAGGTCCGGAAGAGGTTAAATTAATTCTCGGTGATATAGACTGCAGCGGACAGATTGATTGTTTAGATATGATACTGGCAAGAAAAGGGATGAAAAGCGGACTTTCCGGCAATATTGCAGCTCTTGCGGCAGATGTTGACCAGAGCGGAGAATTTGACGAAACTGACCTGAAGCTCATTCAGGATTTCATTCTTAACAGAATCACAGAATTTCCTGTTGCGGAGCGCAAAATAGATTTCGCAGAGCTTGAACAGAAATTCGGCAGCGTAAGCCTTGCAAAATCCTATAAGGCTGAAAATGAACATAATCCGCTGATGTCTCAGTCTTTCGGAGCAGATCCGGGTGTTATAGAATACAATGGAAGAGTGTATGTATATCTGACAGCCGATAATATTGAATACGACTCGAACGGAAATATCAAGGAAAACAGCTATGATTCCTGTACAATTCACTGTATTTCATCTGCCGACCTTGTAAACTGGACAGATCACGGTGAGATACCTGCTGCACGTTCAACTGGTGCGGCAAAGTGGGCAAATTATTCATGGGCTCCCACCCCCTGTCATAAAACAATTAACGGAAAAGAAAAGTTCTTTCTCTATTTTGCAAACAATGCAAATGGTATAGGTGTTCTGACAGCAGATTCCCCCACAGGTCCCTGGACTGATCCTATCGGAAAAGCTCTTGTAACACGCAGCACAAAAAATTGCAGCGACGTTGTATGGTGCTTTGACCCATCCGTACTTGTTGATGATGACGGAACAGGGTATCTCTATTTCGGCGGCGGATGTCCCACAGTCAATAATGTAACAGAAAGAGCCAATCCCAAAACCATGAGAGTTGTAAAGCTCGGCGATGATATGATAAGCCTTGCCGGTGATCCTCAGGTAATTGACGCTCCGTATCTGTTTGAGGATACGGGAATCAACAAGATAAACGGAAAATATTATTTCAGCTACTGCTCAAACTGGTCTGCAGGCAGCAGCAATCTCGGAATGTCAGCCTGCGGAATAGAATATATGGTGAGCGACAATCCAATGGGTCCCTTTACCTATAAAGGAGAAGCATTCCAGAATATCGGCGTATTCTTCGGAACAGCCGGAAATAATCATCATACTATACTTAACTTTAAAAATAACTATTACCTTTTCTATCATTCACAGGTACTCAATGACGCTATGGGACTTAATTCCGGTTACAGAAGCGCTCATGTAGATAAGATGACTCTGAATGCCGACGGTACATTTTCTAAGGTTAAAGGTACAAAAACAGGTGTTGAACAGCTTGATTATCTTGATCCGTTCAGTACAGTGGAGGCAGAGACATTCTCTCACGAGGGCGGAATTAAGGTTACAGGAAACGGAAATACAACTGTTAACGCTGACAAGGGCGACTGGTTCCGTGTAAGCGGTGTTGACTGCAAAAACGCACAATCTATTACCGTGAAAGCGTCGTCTGCTTCCGGCAGCATTATCAAGGTTTGCACGGGCAGCGCATCAGGCACGGCTGTTTCCTATATTGAAGTACCCTCCGGAGGTTCAATGCAGGAGATTACCGTTCCGGTCATGAATCTTAGCGGAAAGAACGATTTGTATTTTGTATTCAACAATACAACATCAATTGATAACTGGAAACTTAATTAAATTCCTCTGTAAATACGAATCCCCGAAAACATATTTGTGGGGATTCGTATTTTTTTGAGGTATAGGTTTATTTTCAGAGAAAGTCAAGCTCCTGCACGTACATCATCAATCGCAGGATTATTTGAAACATATGTAACTTTGTTCTGTTCTTATTAGATATTATCGTTAATGTTTTGTCCGGCTCCAAACGTATTTCTGAACCTGCCCGGAGTCATTCCCGTAATTTTTTTAAATGTGCTTGTAAAAGCACTCTGTGACGAAAAGCCAAGCGACAGTGATATTTCAAGGTAGGAAAAATCAGAATATACAATCATTTTTTTTGCGGCATTTACTCTGGCATTAATAATGAATTCTCTGAAAGAAATACCGACCTCCTTTGAGAAAAGTTTTGAAAGATAAGTTGGGTCTATCTGTAGATACTGCGCTGCCATTCTGACTGTCAGTTTTTCCTGCAAATGATCATAAATATAATCAATGCACTTTCTTATATGAATTGAAATGACATTTTCTTTTTTTATTTCACGCATTCTTTCAGCATAGTCCACCTGCATTTCCCCCAGCATATCAATAATCGCTCCGGCATTTTCACACTTATCCGCACGCTGTATGTAAATATCGCTGAGGGTATAGGCAACATCATGGCTCATGCCATTCTCAACGCATACTCTTGATGTCAGTGCAACGGCAATAATAAAATGATAGCGAACGTTCTTTACCGGGTCATCGGAAAGCTTTCCTTTTCCCTTGTAATAATTCTTTTTGATATCAGCAAAATTCTCTTTGACCTTTTTCACATTTCCTGAGCTTATCACCTTGTATTTTTCAAATTCGCTGCTGAAAGGCATTCTGCTGAAGCCTTCTTCACGCTGTATAAATAAACGATAATTCAGATCACGGTTTGTATTCATTGTCCAACTGCTCCTTTCTCTTTAATATTATACCATATTTCTGATATAATTGCCATAATACTGATATATTTTTTCAGCCGGGATTTATATAATGATGATATAATATGAAATGAAAGGAGAATTTATGGCACAGGCTTATGATTTAACGCAGGGAAAGCCCGCAAATCTGATACTGAAATTTTTCTTTCCAATGTTATTTACAAATATGCTTCAGCAGATATATACCATTGCCGATACAGCTATTGTCGGCAAGGGACTGGGAGACGACCAGCTGGCAGCTGTAGGAAATATGTCATCACTGACATTTCTGATAGTAGGCTTTTCAATAGGACTTACAAATGGTTTTTCAATAATAACGGCACAGTACTACGGTGCAGGAGACCGAAGAAACCTTCGCCGCTCTGCAGCGTCTTCTGTTTTACTGGCTGTCGGCATTGCAGCTGTTCTGACAACTATCAGCACAGTATTTCTAAAGCAGATACTCACACTTATGCAAACACCATATACTATAATGACAGACAGCCTTAAATACGGATACATCATATTCGGAGGACTGACCGCCAATATCTCGTACAATCTCTGCGCAAGCATTCTCCGTGCACTGGGTGACAGCAAAACGCCGTTTTATGCTATAGTTGTTTCAACAATGCTGAATATCATTCTGGACCTGCTTTGCATATTTGTCTTTAAAACGGGAGTGGAAGGCCCTGCTGCTGTTACAGTTTTCGCTCAGACAGTATCTGCCCTGTTCTGTTTCAGCAGACTGAGGAAAATTGAACTTATACATCTTTCTCTCGATGATTTCATGCATAACGCTGAAATGATACTGAAACTGCTGAAAAACGGCATTCCTATGGCGGTTATGAATTCTATCACAGCTGTCGGCTGTATGACTGTTCAGTATTTTGTCAACGGAATGGGAGTTGTCTATACATCGGCTTACTCTGCATGCAGTAAATATATCAATCTGTTTATGCAGCCTGCCTGCACTGCCGGTTACACAATGTCATCGTTTACAAGTCAGAATTACGGTGCTAAAAAATATGACAGGATAATCAGCGGACTGAAAGTCTGCCTGTCTATTGCTGCTGTATCTTATGTCGTCCTGGGTTCTGTAATGATATTTTTCCCACAACTGCTTGCGTCGCTTATGCTCAACGGAAGTGCGCAGATAGAACTTGCGGCAGGTTTTCTTGTCAAATGCGGATTTATGATATTTGCAGTTGATTTTCTGTTTGTATTCAGAAGCGGCTGTCAGGGCATGGGAAAGCCTATGCTTCCTATGGTATCAGGAATTCTTGAAATGGTTCTGAGAGTTCTGATAATTGCATTTTTTACGAGCAGAATCGGCTTTGACGCAACAGCTTATGCAGAAATAGCCGCATGGTCAGGTGCACTCGCTCTGAACGCTGCTGCTTTCACATACTACATACGAAAGAAAACGCATACAAAAAAAGCACCGATAACTGGTGCTGCTTTAAAAATAAGGAGGTTGCACAATGGATAATTTCAATTTTTACAGTCCTACAGAATTTGTATTCGGAAAGGACAGAGAAAACGAAGTTGGAAAATATGTTAAGAAGTTCGGCGGTTCAAGAGTGCTTGTTCACCTTGGCTCAGGTTCAGCGGTACGTTCAGGACTGTTGGACAAAGTAAAAAAATCTCTTGAAAGCGAAAACATATTTTATACCGAGCTTGGCGGAGTAAAACCTAATCCAAGGGATACGCTTGTTTACGAGGGGATTGAAATCTGCCGCAGAGATAACATTGATTTTATCCTTTCCGTAGGCGGAGGTTCGTGCATAGATTCAGCAAAGGCTATTGCCATAGGTGCTTGCTATGAGGGAGACTTCTGGGATTTCTATACAGACAAGGCGGAGATAAGGGCTTGTCTGCCTGTTGGTACTGTATTGACAATAGCCGCTGCTGGAAGTGAAGGCTCTGGCGCGTCTGTAATAACACAGGAAAACACCAGACTTAAACGTGACGCAGGTTCAGATCTCATGCGTCCAAAATTCTCCATTCTGAATCCACTGCTTACCTGCACTCTTCCGGCTTATCAGACCGCCTGCGGTGCTGCTGATATCATGGCTCATGTTTTTGAAAGGTATTTCACAAACACACCGGAAGTTGAGATTACGGACAGGCTCTGTGAGGCTGTACTGCTAACAATGATAAAGGAAACGCCGAGAGCTATTGCAGAACCGGATAATTACGATGCAAGAGCAAATATAATGTGGGCAGGCACAGTAGCGCACAACGACATCATAGGCGTAGGAAGAAGTCAGGATTGGAACAGCCATGCGATTGAACATGAGCTTTCCGGAATGTATGACGTTGCCCACGGCGCAGGACTTGCAGTAATTATGCCGGCATGGATGGAATTTGTTATGCATCATAACGTTATGAAATTTGCGCAGATGGCTGTAAGAGTATTCGGCTGCGAAATGAATTTTGAAAGACCTGAGCTTACCGCAAAGGAAGGCATCAGAGCTTTCAGAAGCTTCCTGCACAGCATAGGACTGCCCGTAAACCTTAAAGAACTTGGCGCCAAGGAAGAAGATATTCCTGCATTAGTAAAAAATCAGGGGCTTGGCAAGGGAAAAACAGGTGGTTTTGTAAACCTTTCTTCCGCTGACATCACCGAAATATATCACATTGCCGCAAAAGCTGAAGCATAATGCCGCAGGGAGGAAAATAAGATGAAAATACTGCTTATCGGAGGAACAGGTACCATAAGCACTGCCATAACACACAGTCTTGCGGAAAACGGTCATGAGGTATATCTGCTCAACAGGGGAAACCAGAACAGCGGTCTGCCATCAAATATACGCTTTATAAACTGTGACATAAATGACGAGAACGCTGCTGCCGAAAAGCTTGACGGCATGACTTTTGACGCTGTCTGTGACTTCATTGGATTTGTCAGACCGCAGCTTGAACGTGATTTTCGCCTGTTCAGCGGAAAAACGAAGCAGTTTATCTACATAAGCTCAGCGTCTGCTTATAATAAACCTGTATCAGATTACGTTATTACCGAAGGAACAACTCTTGCAAATCCTTACTGGGAATATTCAAGAAATAAAATTGAGTGTGAAGACTATCTTATGAAAATGTACCGTGAGAACGGTTTCCCCGTTACAATAGTCCGCCCCAGTCACACATACTGCGAAAGGTCTGTTCCCGTAGGAATACACGGCAGAAATGGAAGCTGGCAGGTAATTAAGCGTATGCTTGAGGGCAAACCTGTAATTATCCATGGTGACGGCACTTCTCTATGGACAATGACCGACAGCAGAGATTTTGCAAAAGGTTTTATCGGTTTATTGGGAAATCCTCATGCCATAGGCGAAGCCTTTCAGATAACCTCGGAGGAAACACTTACCTGGAATCAGATATATAAAACCATTGCCGACTGCCTGAATGCAGAGTTCAAGCCGTATTATGTATCATCTGAATTTCTTGCCGCTGTAAGCGATTATGATCTGACAGGCAGTCTTTTGGGCGATAAGGCAAATTCCGTCGTATTTGATAACACAAAGCTCAAAAGAATCGTTCCGGAATTTTGTCCGTCCATACGATTTGCAGATGGCATAAGAAACACTATAGAATATATTCTTCTCCATAAGGAATGTCAGACTGAGGACAAAGAATTTGATAACTGGTGTGATAATGTAATTTGTGCACTTGAAAATGCTAAAAAGGAGATAATTAAAAATGGTTGATGTAAAAGGAAGATGGGCTTTTATCACAGGTGCTTCAAGAGGTATAGGCTATCTGACAGCAAAATTGATGGCTGAAAAGGGCTGCAATCTTATTCTCCACGGAAGAACCCCGGAACACTGCGAAAAAGTACTTTCGGAAATACAGGCTATGGGAGTTGAAGCATACGTTGTTGCAGCTGAGCTTTCCGATATTGATGCAGTAGAAAAAATGCTTGATAAAATCGACAGAAATGGAACTGAGGTTGACATAGTCCTTAATAATGCAGGAATGCAGATCGCATACCGTACCGATTATTTCAAGACCCCTGTTTCGGATTATACCGAAAGCTTTAAGATAAATACTATCGCTCCTGCTATGATATGCTATCACTTTATGCCTAAGATGATAGAAAGAGGTTTTGGAAGAATAGTCAACACCACAAGCGGTATTAGCCTTGAACCCGAACAGGCAGGCTACTCTGCAAGCAAAGCGGCTCTTGACAAAATCACGATCGACCTTGGCTCAAAGGTTGAAGGAACAGATGTAATGATAAATCTTACCGATCCGGGCTGGTGCAGAACAGACCTCGGCGGTCCTCACGCTCCAAACGCTCCCGAAAGCGCTATCCCGGGAATAGTCGTTGGTGCATTTGTTGACGATAAAAAATCGGGAAGATACCTTAACGCCCCATTCTTTGCTGGACTTACCCTTGAAGAAGCCGTTGCAAAAGCTGAAAAGGATTTTGACAGTCCTTACGGCAAGTAAAACCGATTAATAAAATACTTCTCTGTCGATGATTACGATTCAATGCCGGCTGCATTGTATGTATTCGACAGAGATTTTTATTTTATAATAACAATCAACTTTATCTTGTAATTACTGTCAAAATATGTTATTCTAAAGAAAACAAAGGCGTTCACCATACGTTTGGAGGTTTATATGATTTTAAGAAAAAAATTTACAGTAGCCTTGACAATTCCGCTATGCATGTCTTTTCTTGATGCAACGGTTTTTTCAGAATCGTCTAAGTCTGCACTTCTTGACGTTTCACAATTTACCGTTATGGATGAGAATCTTGTCCATCTTGGTTCGTCATTTCTGAATGATGTTTCGGTGCTTTTTGATGAACAAGATAAAGTTCCGGAATCTCCGGAAAATACTACTGTTGACAAAGAAGTTTTTGACGGAACGGATAAGAATAAAAACTGGAAACCCAATCATCAGGCTGAATATGGCGATGATTCATTTTATATTGATCTTGGAGCAAATTATGTTGTCACCGGTATCTGCTATCTGGATACCAATGGAATTAACGATTGGAAAGTTGAAAACGGAGAACCGTTTCAATGGAATGAGATCCTCTCCTTTTCCACAGATGCATATATGTCATGGCAGGGAAAAACCATATCCAATGCCCCCCTACCAGATACCTTCGTTTTTCTACAGGCAGCGGAGACAGCGGTATAAGTGAACTGGCAATTTACGGATACAAAATATCAGAATTATCTGACGAACAACGTTTGAAAACGGCAGCAAAGACTTCAGATACGCCAAAAACAAACCTTACTGCCGGCGGAACTGTCGGATTTAATGCCTTTATCGACGACCCGATGACCGCTATTTGTGCGGCAGGCAATGTACGTGAATACCATAATCTGAACTGGCTGATCGATTCTGACGGAAAAATAAAATTTACACAAGGCTCGTGGGGGGATATGGACAGCTATTACGCCGCTATGAAAGCGCAGAATATCAATATTATCCCTTGTTTTCAGGGAGGAAGCAGCTATATCTACGGCAGTTCAGATTATCCGGAAATCGCAGTTCCGAAAGGAGCTGATGCTCTTGATCCTGCAAGCTACACCCTCCATGCACAGGCAATGTATCAGGTTGCAGCACGATATGGCAGCAATCCCAATGTTGACCCTGACACATTAAATACAGCCGACTCCAAAGAAGCTGTATCCGGAATAGGTCTGCTGTCCGCTCTGGAGAACTGCAATGAACCCAATAAAAGCTGGAGCGGCAAAGCAAATTATTATACACCCTATGAGCTTGCAGCAATGTGTTCGGCAGACTATGACGGACACGAAGATACAATTTCCAATGCAGGCGTAAAAAATGCCGACCCGAACTTCAAACTTGCTATGGGCGGACTTGTAGGAACCTCTACCATGCTTGACTATCTGACGGAAATGAAGCTTTGGTTTGATTACAACCGTTCTGACGGAAAGTTTGCAGTAGATATAATCAATGTCCATATCAGTCCCAACAACTATAATCCCGAAGACAGCAGTTTTTCAGAAACAATTCAGACACTTCAGAATTGGATCAGGGAAAACGCTCCGGGGACAGAGCTATGGATTTCAGAATATGAAGTTCCCATGAATGACTGCGTAACCGAAGGAGTAGATAATCATGAAAATGAATTATTCCAGCTGAAATATGCGCAGCGTGTTGCAAGAACCTGCTTGATCGCACTGAAAAACGATGTGGATAGAATCACCAAATTTCAACTTCGTGATGAGGCAAGCGGTGCATATGCAGATTCCGGATTAGTTACGCAAAAGGGGGCATGGGACAAAAAAACTGCATGGTATCATATTTCATGCATGACGTCAGTTCTGGAAAATTCGGATTTCTACGCTGACCTTTCCGATGACGAAGTTTCGATTTACCGCTTTAAAGACCGTATAACAGGCGAATTTATCGACTGTGTATGGTCACCGACAAACGAGGGTATGGTTATAAATGATGTTTCATTGTCCTCAGAGGACGCTGCGTATGTATATTTGACAGAACCCTCTCAATACGCTGAAGGAACAACGAAAAAACTGGAAATAACCGAAGGAAAGATTTGTGTTGATATAACGGAAACCCCCGTTTATATTACATATTCCCGTTCTGAAAAAAATGTCATTAACGGTAAAGATTACTATATTCATCCTTCTGCCATTTGCCTGTCAGCAGACAAGAAAACTGAAATCTGTGATTTCTCTGCCAGTCCAACTGATACAACG
>JAQXHC010000051.1 GCA_029007035.1 Oscillospiraceae bacterium | reverse complement strand
TCGACTCAAAGTCGTTGCTTACGATTTCGTCAGCATACGTTTCATTTGCCGCCTGCGGCATATACGCTGCCAGTCCTGCACAGCACGCCAATGCGGTTATGGCTGCTGTCAGCCTTGTTTTCTTCATTGCAATTCCTCCTTAATTTATTTTATTAAAAATCAATAAATTTTTGCCTAGTAAAACTATTATATTAATCTCTGATTTATTATAAATTATTCACGAACTGAATTCAACTCATTTTTTGAAGATTAGGTGGACATTTTAGATATATTTTCCATTTTTTTACTTGATTTATTGTTTTATCGGATTAAAATATAATATATTATTTTAAACTTGCAGCAGAACTCCGCCTGTGATATAATAAACATATACGATTTATAAAGGAAGTCCGAACGTGCAAAAAATCATTAATTTTTTCAAAAAGGAAACCGTATTAAGTATCGCTTGGCTTGCAGCCGTCGCATCGGTTTTTTTCATTCACCCTGACAAAGAGTATATCTCTTACATTGACTATCGTACAATCTGCATACTGTTCTCACTCATGGCAGTAATGGAGGGATTCAACAGCATCGGCATTTTCAGTATGACCGCCCGAAAGCTGCTCAGCCGTGCCAAAAGCATCCGAAGCGTAATAACTATCCTCGTATGCCTGTGCTTCTTTTTCAGTATGTTAATCACAAACGATGTGGCGCTGATTACATTTGTTCCGCTGACAATTGTTATTTTTCGTATGCTCGGCAATGAGCTTTCTGCAAAGCTGCTGATTCCGACAGTTGTTATGCAGACAATCGCAGCTAATCTCGGAAGTATGCTTACACCAATCGGGAATCCTCAGAATCTCTACCTTTATGGCATCTCCGGAATCGGACCCGGTGATTTTATCCTTCTGACCCTTCCATTTGCAGCCACAGCATTTATACTGCTTATGATCTGGATTGCCATGAAAACACATGGAATTGTATCAGAGGTCTCTGCCGGTATCCCGGACGATAACACATCAGTCAGAAAAAATCCGCTGATTATGTATACCATTCTTTTTATTGTCTGCCTGCTTGCTGTTGCAAAGCTTCTTCACTTTTTAGCAGTCACTCTGATTGTCCTTACCGCCGTGCTGCTAACCGACCGCAAAATTCTGAAACGAATTGACTACGCTTTACTGCTGACATTTGCGGGATTTTTCATATTTATCGGCAACATGGGACGTATTGAGGCGATAAACAGCTTCATCGGACGCATAATTGAGTCAAATGAATTTGCTGCCTCTGTTGCCGCAAGTCAGATTATAAGCAATGTTCCGTGTGCGCTCCTGCTCTCGGGATTCAGTGAAAACTACAGTCGGCTTATCCTCGGAACGAATATCGGAGGACTGGGCACACTAATTGCATCCATGGCGAGTCTGATTTCATTCAAGTATATTGTAAATGAAAATCAGAAACTGCGAAAGAATTTTTTTCTCAGCTTCACACTTGCAAACATTATTTTCCTTGCGGCAATGCTGCTTCTGTACACAATAATTAATTTATAGGCAACCTATGAAAAACGAAAAACGGCTGGGGAACTCAGAATCCTCAGCCGTTTTTCTGCTCAAATACTGTTATATCACAGATTAGCATTTATTATTATTGATATTTTGTAAGATATTCCGAGACCCGTTCAGAAAGCAGTCCAAAGAATTTGTCGGACATAACATCTCTGAAGCCGCACATACTGATTGCGGAACGGAACTGATATTCGCTGGAATTACTCTTTATTCTGGAGATTTTATTATACATCTCAACTGCTCTGTCATAATCATCAAGAGAGTTCATCCATATATCCAGTGCCGCCAGAGCCGAAACGCAATAGCTGATATAATAACCCGGCTGCTCAAAGATATGAGTTATCTCGTACAGCTGTACATCATAATCATTCTGCTTCATAAGCGTGTTGAACCGCTTGACGACATTCTCGGGAGTCAGGTCGTCACGGTGAGAAAGAATATCATACTCAAACTGACCGATAAGGCACGCACTGATCGTAGTGTCGATCATCTCATACAGCTTGTAAACTTTCATGATTTCAGCCTGATCGCCGAATATTTCGTCATAATAATTCATGAAAAGCATCTCCATGCCCTGTGACTGAATCTCGGCAATGTCGATATTATTCGCACAAAGATAATCCGGAGTATCGTCATAAAAGCTCGAATGGAAGTGACCGAACTCGTGAATCGCCGTAGTCAGACTATAGAAATCTTCATCGCAGTAAACATAGATCATCGCGCTTTCAGAAGCAGGAAGTTCAATGCAGAATGAGCCGTTATAGCAGTCGTCTCCGCTCATGAGCCTGTAGAGCTTTTCATCATACAGTTTATCCGCAGACTCACCCATTTCGGGCGAAATTCTCCCTGCATACTCACGAAGTGTTTCGATAGGTTCATCAAAACTCATAGGCGAATCCAGAAATTTTTCAACACCGGGAACACTGTAAATAACATCCTCGATCTCCGCTTCCGATGCTGTCATCTGCTCAATGAGAGTATCGCTCATTGCGATGATGTCCTTGCCGTTAAAATCTCGGTTGAACGAATCATAAAAAGACTCTGCTTCATAGTCACTGAGAATCTCAAGATATGTCTCTGCGGCAGCAAGATTTTTTTCATCGTCGTCCATATCTTCGTCGGCAGCCAGATCAAAATAGCTGTCGAGAGCAGCGTCCATAGCCGCATAATCCGACCGCGCATAGCTTTCAAGGCGCTTCAGTGAAAGATTCTTATCGGTATAATAATCAATGGAATCGTCATTGGTATACATTTCAAGCAGGTCGTCATAATTTCCCGCATTATAGGCGTTGGCAAAGCCGTATCCGAGATAATCCATCGCAACGTAGTAATCTTCGTAAAGTGCGTCGTATTTTTCCTCAACATCTTCATTATAAAAATCCGAATAATAGTCTACCATTACATAAGCGACCTCCTCCGCAAGTTCATCCAGCTGAGCGAGAAGTGTCTCGGTAAGCTCTGTGATTTTGTCCTCACAGTCCTCCTTTTTCGCATATTCAATAAGACTTTCAACATTGGATTTGATTGCAGCAAGTTTTTCCGATTCTTCAGTACTGCCGTCTGTACCGCTTTTTTCGGATTCGCTGTCTCCAACGGATTCCTCGTCTGTCTCAGATGAACCATAATAAAGAAAATCCTTAAGACTCATACAGCCTGTTGCTGAAACGGAAATTATTATCGAAGTCAGAACCGCAAGAATTTTTTTAATTTTCATTTTATCTCCTTTCCGGCACACAATCCGATCGGCATAGTTTTTCAACCGCCAACGGAATCTCCCTGACATCATTCACCAAAATATCAGCCGCACTGAGTTCCTCTGCCGAACCGTAGCCATACAGACATCCGATGGAATGCAGACCATTTTTTGTTGCCGTTTCAATATCATGAAACCGATCACCGATAACAATAAAATCATCGGAAAAATTCGGTCTGACTTTGCGGAAAATCTCATATTTCGGAATAAATCCAAAGTCCTCACAGCAATAGAAATAATCGAAATACCGCTCGAGCCCGAACGCCGCACAGTGAGTTTCCATATAACGTCTGCGGCAATTGCTAAGGAAAATCAAGCTGTATCCGTCATTTCTGAGTTTAATCAGAGTCTCCTTCGCTCCTTCAAAAAGCTCCGCATCACCGTTTCTGATATGTCCGTTCATTTCATCACCGATAATTCTTCGTGCAGTATCACGGATTTCTGGGGCAAGCTGCGGCTGAAACATACTCCACATATCTGCGGAGTTGAATCCGAGCCAATATCCGATTTCCTCGTCGGTATAGCTTTTAGCCTCTGCATAGCCGTTATCGGTCAGCCATGCAAAAGCTTTGCGAAAAGACGGGGCATATATTTTCAGACAATTATGAAGTGTGCCGTCGTAATCAAAAATCAGATTCATCAGGCTTCAATTTCACGGATAAGGTTTATCATCTCAATAGCTCCGAGGGCACACTCATATCCTTTGTTTCCTGCCTTTGAGCCTGCGCGCTCGATAGCCTGCTCGATATTTTCGGTTGTAATAACGCCGAACATTACGGGAATATCACTGCTGAGCGAAACCTGCGCAATACCCTTTGCCGCCTCGTTGCACACAAGGTCGTAGTGAGACGTACTGCCTCTGATAATCGCTCCGAGACAGATTACAGCGTCGTACTTCCCGCTTTTAGCCATTTTGGAAGCAATAAGCGGAATCTCAAACGCTCCGGGAACCCATGCAACGTCGATTGACTCCTCGTTTACGTCGTGTCTTTTCAGTCCGTCAATAGCACCGCTGAGAAGCTTGCCTGTAATGAACTCGTTGAACCTCGCAACGACAATTCCGATTCTCATGTCCTTTGGAATAAGATTGCCTTCGTATGTTTTCATAATTATAACTCCTTCCTGACGGGATATTCCCGTTCAGATAATAATATTCAGCTTATTTGCCCTCGTCCGTTTTTACTGCGTCCGAAGTATATTGCGTATAATTAGCTTCAAGAATATTCCTAAGCTCATCGCTGTTTTCGATAATTCTGTATTTCAGCGGAGATTTCATATTCTTACGATATATTTCAAGTGTATCTCCATTGATTCTGTAGCTGCATTCAATCTTGTCGAGCAGTGAATCGCGCATACCCGTCATGATAATTCCGTCGGCAGTAACGTAAAACCTGTCGAAAACAATCATCATCAGGTTATAAACAATAAACAGAATCCATGCAATGATAAATATCAGATCGGCATTCCTTTCATGAATATCTCTCCCATAAGCCGCAAATTTTGTCAGAATATTTACAGCCGCAATACCAATCCAGAGCCAGAACAGAACACGGTTGGATTTTACCTTTATTTTCGTCTCGTAACGTGCTGCCGTCTTCTTCATCCGCAGGAGAGCAAAAACTCCCCATAATAATATCAATGAGACAACGACAAGAAAAAACGTCGGAAGTATTTCAAAAAAACTCAATTTAAATCCCCCATTAATAGTCTAGGATATGTCCCATGCGCTCCTGCTTCGTTTTAAGATAGAAAAGATCATAATCGGTCGCGTCCATCTGAATCGGAACACGCTCCTTGATTTCCAGTCCGAAACCGCTCAGTCCGTAGACCTTGTCAGGATTATTCGTCAGCAGGCGCAGTGTTTTGCAGCCAAGGTCGCGAAGAATCTGTGCTCCGATGTAATATTCTCTCAAATCTCCTGGGAAACCGAGCGCCAGATTCGCCTCAAGGGTGTCCATGCCCTTATCCTGAAGCTCATAGGCACGGAGCTTGTTTATCAGTCCGATTCCACGTCCCTCCTGACGCATATAAAGAAGAATTCCCCTGCCCTCTTTTTCAATGCGCGTCATAGCAGCAGCAAATTGCTGTCCGCAGTCACATTTCAGCGAGCCGAAAGCGTCTCCCGTAAGGCACTCGGAATGGACTCTGCAAAGAATATCCTCACCGCCGCTGATATCACCTTTCACGAGAGCAACATGATGTTCGCCATTAAGCTTGTTTACATAGCCTATCGCCCTGAATTCACCGTATTTCGTGGGGAGCTTTGTATTTGCCACCCGTTCCACAAGCACGTCCCTGCACTTGCGGTATTCCTTGATTGCCTGAATGGTAATGAATTTAAGTCCCCATTCCTTAGCCTTTTCCTGAAGCTCGCCGGAACGCATCATCGTGCCGTCATCACGCATAATTTCGCAGCAGAGTCCGCATTCTTTCAGACCTGCCAGCCGCATCAGATCGACGGTCGCTTCAGTATGTCCCTCGCGCTCGAGAACTCCGTTTTTCTTCGCCATAAGAGGAAACATATGCCCCGGGCGGCGGAAATCTTCAGGCTTTGTACTGTCGTCAACAGCCATTCTCGCCGTAAATCCGCGCTCCTCAGCAGAAATTCCCGTGGTCGTGTTCACATGGTCGATCGAAACCGTGAACGCAGTACAGTGATTGTCGGTGTTCTCGTCAGCGTCAATCATCTGCGGCAGGCGAAGCTTACTGCAAATCTCACGGCTCATGGGCATACAGATCAGCCCCTTTGCGTGCATAGCCATGAAATTAACATTCTCTGTAGTTGCAAACTCCGCGGCGCATATCATATCGCCCTCGTTTTCGCGGTTTTCATCATCGGTTACAAGGACTATTTTTCCTTTGCGAAGCTCCTCGAGAGCCTCTTCAACGGTGTTGTACCGAAACATAATACTGCCTCCAATCAAAATCCGTGTCTGGCAAGAAACTGTGCGGTTATTTTCGATTCTGCGCCATCTGACGCATCTTTCGTACCAATGAGCCGCTCGACGTATTTGCCGATTATATCATTTTCGAGGTTTACAATATCCCCGTTTTTTTTCTGTGAAAGTATGGTCTGCTCCGCGGTATGGGGAATGACTGAAACGCTGAACGAGCTGTCTGTCCGTCCTGCAACCGTAAGACTGATACCATCGATCGCAATGCTGCCTTTTTCCACTATATACCGCATAATTTCAGGGGTTGCCGCAACTGTGTACCATATGGCTATTCCGTCGCGCTTTATATCCGTAATCGTTCCTGTACCGTCGATATGACCCGAAACGATATGACCGCCGAAACGCCCGTCCGCTGCCATTGCGCGTTCGAGATTAACTCTGCTCCCCGATGAAAGACTGCCGAGGGAGGAGCGTTTCAGTGTTTCGTTCATTACGTCCGCACGAAATGTTCCGCCGCCCATTTCCGTAACAGTCAGGCATACTCCGTTCACGGCAACGCTGTCGCCGATATGCAGATCCGAGAATATTTTCTCCGCTTCAACCTCGATAAACGACGTAACAGCACCTCTGCGTACGGTTCTAACCGTGCCGGTTTCCTCAATTATTCCCGTGAACACCGTATTCCACCCTGCTTTCCATGATAATGTCCTCGCCGACGGTTCTGATTTTAGTATCCGTCAGCCTGAAGCCCTCGTCCGGAGAGGGCGCACCGATGCCCGAAACAGGCGATTTTGCGGTCTTTCCGCCAAGGATTTTCGGAGCAATGAAAGCCTTTATGCGGCTTACGATTCCGCACTCAAGAGCAGACCAGTTCAGCTCGCTGCCGCCCTCAAGGAGCACACTGTCAATTTGCTCCGAACCGAGAATCTCCATAAGCTGCCTCAGATCCACATGACCGTCGCAGGAATCTGTAACAATAACACGGCAGCCGAGACTTTCAAGTTTTGACTTTCTTGTCATGTCCGCATCGGCACAGCAGGCAATAATCGTGGGAATTTCCTTTGCTGTTCGGACTATATTGCAGTCCGGGCTTATCCTCATCTTTGAGTCGCAGACGATTCTCAGGGGATTGCGTCCACCTTCAAGCCGGCAGGTAAGCATCGGATTATCCGCAAGCACCGTGCCGATTCCGACCATTATCGCTGCGTGACGAAGTCTGTCCTGCTGGACCTCAAGGCGCGCGGACTCACCTGTAATCCACTTGGAATTGCCTGTATATGCGGCAATTTTTCCGTCGGCGGTCATAGCGTATTTCATCGTGACCATGGGCATTTTCGTCGTGATATAGTGAAAAAAGATGTCGTTCAGCGCATCGCATTCTTCTTTCAGGAATCCCTCGGTAACGCGTATTCCCGCGGCTCTAAGCTTAGCCGTACCTTTTCCGGATACGAGTGGATTCGGGTCGTATGAGCCGACAAAAACGCGGCGGATTCCGCTTGCAATCACCGCTTCCGTGCAGGGGGGATTTTTGCCGTAGTGACAGCACGGTTCGAGAGTTACATACATATCCGCACCGTCGGTCGACTCTGTACAGTCCGCAAGAGCATTGCGCTCGGCATGAAGCTGACCATACCGCAGATGTGCTCCTTTGCCGATAATTCTGCCGTTTTTGACAATCACCGCGCCCACAAGCGGATTCGGATTCACAAAGCCGATGCCCTGTTTTGCAAGCTCAACAGCCATTCGCATATAATCCTCGTTAGTCATGAATCACACCTCCGAAAAAATAAAAAACTGCCCTGAATCCAAGGGCAGCAAATACGCATTTTTATCTTCTTTCATCCGGACTGTACCGTCGGCTTCGGAATTTCACCGAATCGTACCAAAAGGTTTGCGGGCTTTACCGCCGGTCAGGAATTTCACCCTGCCCCGAAGATTACTCTTTCAGTATATCACTTCACAGCTAAGTTGTCAATACAATTTGTCAAAAAATCAGTTCAACAAGATAAAATGCGAAAAAACTGATGATAACACTCCGGTGAGTTAGACAAGAGTACGGACTCCGACGCTATATTTTCTCAAAAATCAGCGGTCTGCCCATTAGATTATCAAGGGATTCGCGAACATCTCCGCCCTCGAAAAGAACTCTGTAAAGCTCCGCGGTAATAGGCATACTTACTCCGAGCTTCTCAGCAAGCCCGTATGCGGTCTTACAGCAGTAATATCCCTCGACCGTGCCGACCTTTTTAACAGCCTCCTCGGGACTCATTCCCTGTCCGATAAGCATTCCTGCACGTCTGTTGCGACTGTGCATACTTGTACAGGTCACGATAAGGTCGCCAAGTCCCGTAAGTCCCATAAACGTCTGTACGTTCGCACCCATAGCAACTCCGAGACGGGTAATTTCGTGGATTCCCCTCGTCATAAGAGCTGCTTTTGTATTGTCACCATAGCCGAGTCCGTCGCAGATTCCCGCGCAAAGAGCAATAATATTTTTCAGAGCTCCGCCTATTTCACAGCCTATAACGTCCTCATTCACGTAAATTCTCATCGTTTCGTTGCAAAGAACTTTCTGAACATACATCGCAGCCTCGGTATTTTTCGACGCCGCAACTATAGTCGTAGGAATACACCGTGCGACCTCCTCCGCATGGGAGGGTCCGGACAGAACTACGATTTTGTCAGACTGAAGTTCCTCGCTCAGCACCTCGCTGAGAGTTTTAAGGCTGCCGTCCTCGAGTCCCTTACCCGTATTAACGATAACCATTTTATCCCCGATATACGGCTTAGCCTCCGCTGCAACACTGCGTACAAAACTGGACGGAATGCCAAAAATAAGCATATCACAGCCCTTAATGCAAGAAATATCGGTAGTCATTGCAAGAGTTTTCGGAATAGGAACTCCCGGAAGCTTCTGAACGTGCTCGCCGTGAACTCTGATATCATCGATTTCCGACTGAAATTTTGACCAGACTGTAACCTTATGTCCGAATTTATCCGCCATAAGAGCAATGCTCAGACCAAATCCGCCCGAGCCCAGTATAACAATATTTGCCATTATCCGTCACTCCATAAAATTCATTTTTTCTTTGACCCGAATGAAAATTTGTTCTCTGTACCGTTTCTGAGTCTTTCTATGTTGGTTCGGTGCATCCAGATAATTGTCGAGCACATCGGTATTGCCAACACAAAATAAAGCAGGCATACAGCAGGCTGAGTTCCCCTCAGCAGTTCCGTTGCAAAAATAATCAGAGGACTGCATGCCGTCGCGATGATCGACGAAAGGGATACATATTTCGATAAAGCAAGAATCACCGCAAAAATACAGATAAGTATGCAGAAAATTCTCCAGTCGATGATAATGAACGTCGATACGCCGACAAGCACTCCCTTGCCGCCCTTAAAGCCGTAGTACAACGGAAAAACGTGTCCGATTATAGCGAAAAGTCCTGCGATGTAGCCGATATAATAAGTATTTTCAGCTGTCGGAACTCCCGCTTCAAGCCAGGAACAGAAAAGCCTTGATAAAAATACCGCAAGTACTCCCTTTCCAAGATCTCCGATAAGCGTCAAAGCCGCACAGCCCTTTCCGCAGCAGCGCAGCGTATTCGTCAGACCTGCATTTTTGCTGCCCATGGTACGGATATCCTCGCCCTTGATAAGCCTTACAACAATTATCGAAAAGTTACAGCTTCCCAAAAGATATCCGATTACAGCTGCGGCTGCAATTGCAATTACGTAATTCATTTACTTGTCGCCGCCTCCTCTTTCACGAACTACAAACCGAACCGGAGTTCCCTCAAGTCCAAAAGTGGAACGTATCTGGTTTTCAATATATCTGCGGTACGAAAAATGGAACAAATCAGCCCTGTTTACAAATGTAACGAATGTCGGAGGTTTTGTTGAGGGCTGTGTCATGTAATAAATTTTAAGTCGGCGTCCCTTATCCGATGGCGGCTGAACTCTCGTTGTAGCATAGGCAAGAACATCGTTGAGCATACCTGTTGATATTCTCATGCTGTTCTGCTCGAAAGTATACTTGATAAGCTCGAAAAGCTTGTTGATTCGCTGACCTGTCTTCGCCGAAATAAATACAAACGGTACGTATGACATAAAGCTGAAGTCCTTCTCAAGCTTTGAACGGAATTCAGCCATTGTATTTCCGTCCTTGTCGATCAGATCCCACTTATTGACCGCAACGACGCAGGCTTTTCCCTGCTCATGGGCATATCCTGCAACCTTTGAATCCTGTTCAGTGAATCCCTCGTTTGCGTCAAGCATTATCACACACACATCCGCACGGTCGACCGCCATGTAAGCACGAAGAACACTGTAATGCTCAACCTTTTCGGTAATCTTCGATTTTTTGCGGATTCCGGCGGTGTCGATAAATACAAATCTGCCATACTCGTTATTGATAACGGTATCCGTTGAATCACGGGTAGTCCCTGCAATATCAGAGACGATCGCTCTCTCTTCTCCGGCTATTTTATTTATAAGCGAAGACTTTCCTGCATTCGGCTTGCCGATTACCGCAACCTTGATATAATCCTCACCGTAGTCATCCTCCTGCGAATCCGGAAGCAGTTTGAAAACCGCGTCGAGCATATCTCCTGTTCCGTGACCGTGAACCGATGAAACAGGATACGGATCGCCCAGTCCAAGATTATAAAATTCGTAAAGCTCCAGCGGAGGTTCGCCCAGCGTATCACACTTATTGACCGCCAGAACAATTGGTTTGCCGCTCTTTATCAGCATCTCCGCAACCGCATAATCGTCGGAGGTCACTCCGCACCGGATATCGGTAACGAAAACAATAACATCCGCCTTTTCAATGGCAAGCTCGGACTGACGCCGCATCTGCGCAAGAATCACATCATCGCTGTCAGGCTCTATTCCGCCCGTGTCAACGACCATGAACTCCCTGCCCCTCCACTCACATTTTGAGTATATTCTGTCCCTTGTAACGCCGGGAGTATCCTCGACTATCGAGAGACGCTGCCCGATAAGCTTGTTGAAAAGCGTAGATTTACCGACGTTAGGACGTCCTACAACTGCAACTATAGGCAATGCCATTCTATCAGTCTCCTTTCATTTCAGGGGACTATGTCACAACGACTCTCCTGACTAAAAAATAAAATAGTCAGGAGAACGGAGAAATGTCCCAAAATTATTTCAGGCAATACACCACAAAGATTGTGCGGCAGATTCGCAGTCAGATTTTTCGTCAAATTGTATAAAAATTCCCGGGCAGGCTGTTGCCTTGTCAAGGATTTTTTGTGCGATATGACGGTAAATATACAGGCAGATGGCGTGCAAAGCCGTCAGGCATTCTTTGTGCGGTGTTGCCTTAATATTCTATTCCAAGCATGGCGTCAAGGAGGTCGTAGCCATCATTTGACACCGTCTTTATTTTCACATTCAAAGCCGTCTCCGCATCGGAAACGGTAACATCATCGAGGAAAACGTCGCTTCCGCTTCTTATCATGGACGACGAAATAATCAGCTCGCCGCCGAGGTCTTTTCCGCGGAGCTGAGCGATCAGATCACCTCCGGTAATAAGTCCCGTTACGGTAATAGTATCACCGAAAAAGTCATTCCTGATACGATAAACATTACAACTGAATCCGTCAAAATGTTCCTCCGCCTTTTTGACAAGGGCAGAGATTGCAGGATATGCAATATATCCGCAGGCAATTGATACGTGCCGCTCGCATCCGCTATGTTCTGCGGTTTCAAGAGCATTTTCAAATTCGTCAATGAGCGAGCGAAGCATTCCCACTCCGTTTTCGTATTGAGGATAATCCTCGTAATAATCTCCGTCGGGAAGTTTTCTCTCCGCGGTTATGAAAAACTCGTCAGAGGGAAATACCACCCTTGTGCCAAACTTTTCAAGGAATCCGCACTGAAATTCCGAGATTATGTCAATAGTCTCAGCAGCCTTTTCCTTATCGAAAACCGTCAGCGGGAAAAGTCCGTCACGGAATTTTGTAACTCCGACAGGAACAACGGCAACGCTCGAAATATTTGGCATAAGTCCGCCCAAATCAGTCAGAGTACGCCGCAGCTCGTCACCGTCGTTGAGTCCGGGGCAGCATACTATCTGGCAGTTGAGCTGAATCCCGTTTTCTGCAAGACGTCGGATATATTTCAGCTTTTCACCTGCAAAACGGTTGTTCATCATTCTGCACCGAAGTTCCGGATTTGTAGTATGCACCGATACATTTATATTCAGCTTCATCTGAATTATACGGTCAATGTCGGAATCATTCAGATTGGTCAGCGTAACGTAATTTCCCTGCAAAAAGGAAAGCCGCGCGTCATCGTCCTTGAAGTAGAGAGTCTCTCTCATTCCGGGAGGCATCTGGTCAATGAAGCAGAACACGCATTTATTGCTGCATGACTGCTTTTTGTCCATCAGGAATGTGTCAAATTGCAGTCCGATATCATCGTATTCACCTTTTTCGACAATAAATCGCAGGGGGGTATCCCCTCGCAGGATTTCAATCTCCGCCGTCGCTTCGGCAGCATAAAACATATAGTCAAGCACGTCAGTAACATTGTGACCGTTGATCCTGTTAAGGTAATCTCCGCATAGAATCCCGGCTTTTTCAGCCGCAGAACCGGCGGCAATACCGCAGATTTTTACCATAAAGCAACTCCCATGCAAAATAATCAAAAAGGAGAGAAAGAATACTCCTCCTCTCCTCCTCATGTATCGGATACAGCCGATTATTCAGCGTCCATTTTAAGAACCTCAACGCCCTTATAGAAACCGCAGTTTTTGCAAACCTTATGCGGAGCCTTATATGCGCCGCAGTTATCGCACTTGGACATAGCCGGTGCATCAAGCTTCCAAACAGCCGAACGTCTCTTATCACGTCTTGCTTTGGAAGTTTTTCTCTTTGGTACAGCCATTCTGGCACCTCCTTACAGAGCAACTGCTCATTTTATTTCAGACAATCGCATTCGGACTCGTTGAGGTCACAGCCGCAAACCATACAAAGTCCCTTACAGTCCTCGCGGCAAAGAAACTTTGACGGCAGCTGCAAAAGCAAATCCGTAACAGCAATTTCATTCATGTCAATGCTCTCTCCGTCTGCAACGATATACTCGTCGTTATCATTTGAAACAGAGGAAACCACAATATGTTCAAATTCAAAATGATAATCCGTGTTCAGCTCCTTCAAGCATCTGTCGCAGAGCTGTGACAGCGTGACGTCGATCGAATAACTGAGATAAACCACTCCCGCTCTGTTGCAGAGTTTT
Organism: Oscillospiraceae bacterium; assembly: GCA_029007035.1. GTDB lineage: Bacteria > Bacillota > Clostridia > Oscillospirales > Ruminococcaceae > Ruminococcus. The sequence continues at coordinate 10,777 of JAQXHC010000051.1, read as the reverse complement.
CCACGAACGTTTACCGGTGAGCGGAACTGAACGCCGCTTATTCCGGACAGCTCGTCCATCGGAATCCGGTAATCTATTTCTTTGGTATCGCCGACGATATTAAAAAGCTGTTTCAGGTTAATAATCATAGCATTTATCCTTCAGAGCATCATAAGGTATATTATACACTAAATACAAACCGATGTCAATAGCATAACATCATTTTTTTGATTAAAATTACTTAACGTACTTGGTAACACTCTCGGGAAGCTCGGATACGTCAGCCGAAACGGTGAATACAACATCGGTGTCTGATCCTGTAAGCTTAGTGAGCTTGTCAAGAACAGCTCCGAAAGCTTCATAATCTCTGCCGGCGATCTTGAAAATACCGTCAACGAAGATTTCCTTGATATCGTAATTTCCTGCGAGCATACCGGCAATAAAACCGTAAACAGCGTCAAAGCCCTCTACGCCGAACTGCTCTGCATCGCACCATCTTACCTTATAGCTGATCGAACGTCTGAGAGTCTCGCCCTTTTCGATGCAGACAAGGCTACCGTTAGTGGAGCTTACAGCGTCATTTATCATATCAATGAGAATCTTGGTTTTACCTGTGCCTTTTTTTCCTGTGATAAGCTTAATCATAAGTTTACTCCTTCCATTGCCTCGCGGCAGATGTGAATTTTGGGTGATTTGGTATATATAGCCGTTTGCTTTCTATTTGCGAGGGCTGTACTCCATGCCCCTCTGCAATAAAACAAATCGGTTACTGTAAACCCGGATTAACCGAGCTTAGCTTCGAGTTCAGCCTTTGCTCCCTCGTAGCCCGGTTTGCCGAGCAGAGCGAACATATTTGACTTATAGCTTTCAACGCCTGGCTGATTGAACGGATTTACACCGAGAGTATAGCCTGAAACTGCGCATGCCTTCTCAAAGAAGTAAATCATATATCCTACACTTTCCTCTGTTGTATCGTCAAGCTCAAGGATAATATTCGGAACTCCGCCCTCGGTATGAGCAAGAACAGTGCCCTCAAATGCCTTTCTGTTAACAACCGACATATTCTGATTGGTGAGGAAATTAAGTCCGTCAAGATTCTCCGCATCATTTTCAAGGAAAAAGTCATGCTTCGGCTTCTTTATGTCGACAACTGTCTCAAACATAACTCTCGCGCCGTCCTGAATGAACTGACCCATAGAATGGAGATCTGTAGAGAAAACGGCAGCCGACGGGAAAATACCCTTGTTATCCTTGCCTTCGCTTTCACCGAAAAGCTGCTTATACCACTCGCTCATCATTACAAAACTCGGGTCATAGGAAACGAGCATTTCAACAGACTTGCCCTTTCTGTAAAGAATATTTCTGAGAGCCGCATACTTGTAACAGTCATTGTTGTCAAAATCGGCACAGAAATCTGCCTGAGCCTTTGCAGCGCCTCTCATGAGAGCGTCAATATCACAGCCTGCTACGGCGATAGGGAGAAGTCCGACTGCTGTGAGAACCGAGAAACGTCCGCCTACGTCATCGGGAATAACGAAAGTCTCGTAACCCTCTGTATCGGAAAGACTCTTGAGAGTTCCTCTTGCCTTGTCGGTTGTGGCGAAGATACGGTTTTTAGCCTCTTCCTTGCCATACTTGTCCTCGACCATTTTCTTGAAGATTCTGAATGCAAGAGCAGGCTCAGTCGTTGTACCTGACTTGGAAATTACGTTAACAGAGAAATCCTTGCCCTCGCAAAGTGAAATAACCTCATTGAGATAGGTGGGATTGATGCTGTTGCCGACATAGTAAATGTCGGGAGTATCCTTCTTCATATTGTTATAGAGGGGCGATTTGAGCAGTTCTATAGCAGCTCTTGCGCCGAGATATGAACCGCCGATACCGATTACGATAAGGATATCGGAATTAGCCTTGATTTTCTCAGCAGCAGCCTTGATTCTTGCAAATTCCTCCTTGTCATAGTCGGTGGGAAGATTGACCCAGCCGAGGAAGTCGTTTCCGAGACCGCTCTTGTCGTGAAGCGTTCTGGCGGCTGCCTCTACCTGAGGCTTTATACCTGCCATTTCATCGGAATTTACGAAGCTGTCCAGATATTTTGTATTAAGCTTTAAAGACATTTGCAAATACCTCCAGTATTGTATATCATACAAAAATTAACCTTAAAATTAACCTTCATTATTATGATACTATATTTTGAAAAATATTTCAAGTCCCAATCGAATAATTATACATTTCAGACAATTATCACCCTATTTTTTTATGACTTTTAACAACATTTTCCTTAGAATGTAGCTATATGAAAGTCTGTCGACATTTTTTTCAGCTACGATTGCCGTCTCGCATACAAGAGTATCACCGCAGTAAAAACCAACAGTACCGATTTTCTGTCCCTTTTTGACAGGCGCGCTGATAAATTCAGGAATTACGACCTTATTTGAAAGCTCCTTTGCAGCTTTCGGAACTACAAGCTGATTCTGCGAAGAAAGCCTTATTTCAACTGCCGAATCGACTCCGTTCATCACTTTAACAGGCATGAGCAGCTCGTCCAGGAATCCGGGAACGGTCGTCCTGAACTCAGAAAATCCCTTGCGTATAAGTCTTTTCACCTCCGAAAACGATGTTTCCTCATCGGGAGCGCCAAGAACAACTGCTATATATACCGTTCCGTTCTCATCCCGAGCTCCTTCGGCGATACAATAGCCGGATTCCTCCGAGTGACTCGCTTTAAACCCGATGTGACCGTCAAATGTTCTCGCGAGGGTGTTTTCATTGACAAGCTCAACAGAGCCGTCTTTAACAAAATCTCTCCAGACCGAAAAATACTTTTCCATAAAACCGTAACGAGAAAGCTCGGCACATATTTCAGCAATATCCGCTGCCGAGGAATACTCCCCCTCTCCGTAAAAACCGTAAGGTGATGTAAAGCGGGTATTTCTGAGTCCCATATCAAAAGCACGGCAGTTCATCTCGGAGGTGAATTTATCAATGCTCTGCTCCGTTTTTTCTGCAAGCACTGTCAGTGCGTCGTTGGCATTACCGATTACCGCTCCCTTTAAAAGCTCGGATGCAGGCAGCCGGTCTCCAGGTTCAAGCCAGATAACCGAGCCTTTCGTTTCACTGACGCTATGTGAAGCAGACAGAATATCGCTTTCCGAAAATTTTCCCGTTTCAATTCCGTCGGCTATGACAAGCAGCGACATAAGCTTTGCAAGGTAACCGCAGAACCGTTCTTCGCCGGCATTTTTGCTGTCAAGAACCGTGCCTGTTCCGGCTTCTATCAGAATATACGAGATTTCCTCCTCCGCTGACCTGACCGGTCGGCTCATATTGAAAATCATCGCAGCGGCAATCATAATCGCCGCCACGCTCTCAGTCAGCATTTTCAATAATACTCACTCCCAGTTTTTTAAAGTATCAGAGCGTGTTTACCAAAAATATAACACACGTATTTTCGGCAAATTTGCCGATGATTGCGTTAATAATATTTGTTAAGCGGCACCACGCCTGCAAACTTCTGCCTTATCACCGGCAAAATTATGCTCGAAAATCCGCACATTTGTTTTATGTGAACACGCTCTAATCTGACAAAACGATTGTTTTATTATTGTGCAAAACGCAGAAATTTTATTTTTTTGTCACTTAAATTTGACAGCGGTCAAAATATGTACTATAATAAAATACAGATAGATAGGAGCAGACAAATCACTATCCCTGATTGCTGCCCCACGAGGTGTAGAATGAATAAAAGAAAGAAGAAGCATAAAATACGCTATTTCAGAATAGGTATGGCTTTAATTCTTCTGGTTCTTATAATAATTGGTATCGTGTTTATTGCCATCAGAATCCCGGGAAAAGGAAAAGTGTCCGTTCCGGCAGGCAATACTCCCGTCACCGCCGATCCGGCTGAGCAGACATCTGCCGGATCATCACAGGAACCCACTACAGAAGCCCTGCCTATTATTTTTTATCCCGAGCTTACCGCAAATTCGATTCAGCTTCCCGAAGAAGCCGATACGAAATACGCGATCCTGATTGACACGGAAACTAACGAGATAGTCGCTTATAAAGACTACAATGTCAGAATGTACCCGGCATCGCTCACCAAAGTGATGACGCTTATCGTCGCCGCTGAAAACATCAGTGACCTTAATGATACCGTCCTCATTACAGCAGACATGATCGACCCGATGATTAACCTGCACGCTTCAAGAGCAGGCTTCTGCGCAGGCGAAACCCCGACTCTTGAACAGGTTCTGTACGGAGTTGTTCTGCCTTCAGGTGCAGACGCGGCTCTCGCAGCAGCTTATTACGTTGCAGGCTCGGAAGCCGCTTTCGTTGAAATGATGAACCAGAAAGCACAGGAAATGGGACTGAAAAACACCCATTTTACAAACGTTTCCGGTCTCCACGATGAGCAGCACTACAGCACCGCCGAGGATATGGCTATGATTCTTGAATATGCGATTCAGAACAAGTTGTGTGAAAAAATTCTCTCGACCTACCAGTATACCATTCCTCCTACGGAATACAACCCTGAGGGACTGCTCCTTACAAGCACGCTTTTCAGCAGAATGGAAGGAACAGAAATGCCCGGTGTGATCGTAAAAGGCGGTAAAACAGGCTATACCGACGAAGCAGGTCAGTGTCTTGAAAGCTATGCCGAAATCAACGGAAAAACATATATTATGGTACTCGCAGGCGGAGTTTCAAAGTGGCAGGCTGTTTATATGACACTCAGCGGCTACAGTGTCTACTGCGCAGGCGGAGAGGAATACGTTCCCCCGACAAAATAGACGAAAAACAGCCGCCGTCAATACAATTATATACCAGAAAAAGATATTTAAGAACCCGGATACGGTTCATTATGTGTAGAAAAAAGAATACGGAGGACTCTTAAATGGGAAAAACTCATCTCAATAAGGGCAGACTTATGCTTACGGTATTCCTGACTGTAGGCGTTATTGTCGGCGCTGACTCGGTACGCAGAAATTTTACCGAGTATGATAACAAATTAACCGTTAAGGGCGACTTTCCGTCGTCCTCTGCCGAAGCAGCGGCAAATGCAAATGCTGAACGCGCTTCGGCTCTGGCAAATCCAACCGAGGCTCAGACTGCTCCCGACCTTTCATACGTCGGCTTTACTCAGCTTGATGTGCCATCGGCTCAGCTGTCTTCGGGACTCATATCACTTATCGACAGCACTCATCCCGCTGTCGTATCAGAGAACAGTTCCGGACTAATAAAGCTTGCCGACGCCAAAAATGAATTTTACTCAATCCGCTATGAGGGCATGGAAATAACTTCTGATGCCGCATATGCACTTAATACAATGATGCAGGATTACAATGCCGCAACTGGTCTGTCCGATTTTGTCGTGAGCTGTACCTCCGACGAGAGCGCAAGTTCTTCGGCTCAGTGTCCGTCGTTCTATCCCGAATCGGTTCTCGGCAATACCGTTGATCTCGCTGTTCAGGGAATGAACGGTCTGCTCGCTTACGATGGCAGGGATGAGGAAAGCTGGATTATCGACAACTGCGAGTCCTATGGCTTTATAGTAAGATATCCCTCAGGCAAGGAGGCTTCAACAGGTCAGAGCAGCTGCGTGTGGCATCTTCGCTATGTCGGAACGCTCTTTGCTGCCGTAATGCGCGACAATAACCTCTGTCTTGAGGAGTTCCACAACTGGATAAAGTCCTACACAATCAACACTGCCCCTTATGAATATAATCTCAACGGCATAATATATCAGATTTACTACGCTCCATCAATGGGCGACACAACTCAGGTAAGAGTGCCGGTATCGGGCAGATATACTATTTCGGGAAATAATACGGACGGATTCGTAATCACCGCAGTCAAGCAGTCATAACACGTAAAATCATACTTTCAAATATGGGAACCTCTGAAAACCCGTATATTTTGTGAAGCTGTGCCACGCACCTGCCTCTCTATATTTTTTCCGGCAGAATCTGCTGTCGAAATTATTTGAAAAAATTGTAATCTCCGAAATTCTTTCGTACAGATATTTCAATCGGTTTTATTTTACCTCCCTAAATCAGATCGGGCAGCCGTTAATCCGCGGCTGCCCGATTCGGTTTATATTTGGAGGATGGCAGGCAGCCCGGCTTCAAGGTCTTTCCGTACAGCTACCGCGTCTATCTGATTTTTCTTTACAAAACAGGGATTTTAGAGGTTTACTTTACAGATTGCGTATAACCTCCCATAGCTCCTCGCCTGTTTCCGCTCCGACTCCTGCGGCTTTTGCAAGCTCTTCCGGTGTGGCAGATTTGAGATTTTCCATTGTCTTGAACTGTATCATTATCTTCGCCGCCTTTTTTTCTCCTATTCCGCGGACATTTGTAAGCTCCGATTTATATGTCTTTTTCCTGTGCTGTGAGTGCATAAAGCTGACGGAAAACCGGTGAACCTCGTCCTGAATCCGTGTAACAAGCATAAATGCGGATTTAAGATTATTTATGGCAATTTCACGTCCTCCTGCTGCAATTGCACGGGTGCGGTGCTTATCGTCCTTGACCATGCCGAATACAGGGATATCGAGTCCGAGTTCACGGACGACAGGTGTAACAGCGCTGACATGACCTTTGCCGCCGTCGAGCAGAATCAGGTCGGGAGCCCGGTTGAAATACTCGTCCTCAGTATCCGTACCTATGTGCAGCAGCCTCCTGCGCACCACCTCCTGCATACTGCCATAGTCGTTCTGATATTCCTGTTCCTTTACAGTGAATCTCTTATACGCCTTTTTCAGCGGTCTGCCGTTCATGAAAACAACCATTCCGGCAACCATTGACTCTGAGGATAGATTTGAAATATCGTAAGCTTCGATATATTCCGGAGGCTTATCAAGACCGAGCGTACGGCCAAGTTCTTCAAGAGCAATGATTTCCTTCCCTGTACGGCTGTTTTTTATAGCAGCATACTCGGCACTGTTATTTTTGGCAACACGCAGAAGCTCGGCGAGCCTGCCCTTTTGCGGCTGAATTATTTTAACACGGTGTCCCGACTGTTTTTCAAGCATCATTGTAAGCAGTTCTGAATCCTGCGGTACGCTCTCAACGATGATTTCGGATGGAATATCCTCTCTTCCGTAGTAGAAACGAAGCATGAAATCGCCGGTAATATCCTCGCCGAAGCCGGATTTTTCGATGGAAGTCACCGCCTTGTCATAGAGTCTGAATTCACGGTACATGAGAACGGAAATATAAATTCCTCCGCAATATTCAGCGATTCCTATAACATCGGCGGAACGGACTCCGGTGTTGATGATTTTCTGCTTTTCGGCAGCGCGCTTCACGGCGTTTATCCTGTCGCGAAGCATGGCAGCTTTCTCGAAATCGAGATTATCAGCCGCTTCGAGCATTTCTGATTCCATTCGCTCAATCGAGCCTGCACTGCCGCTTTTGATATATTCTACGGCTTTTTTTACGGTTTCACGGTAATCCTCCGCCGATATTCTACCGCGGCACACTCCCATACAATTCTTTATATGATAGTTGAGACAAGGACGTGATTTGCCGAATTCCTGCGGAAATTTCTTTTTACACGTCGGAAGCATGAAAACACGGTTAGCTTCACTGACCGCCTCGCCTGTGATGAAACCGCTGGTGTACGGTCCGATATATGTGCCGGGGGCATGGGTGTTTTTCTCCTCAGTGATACGCGGATATTCCTCGTCGGAAATTCTGATATAATGGTAGCCTTTGTCGTCCTTGAGAAGAATATTATATTTCGGCTTGTGCTGTTTTATGAGGCTGCATTCGAGCAAAAGAGCTTCAAATTCACTGTCAGTGACGATAAAGTCATAGTCGTTTACATTGGAGACCATTGCTGCTACCTTCGGAGTATGATCGGGATTTTCACGGAAGTAGCTGCTGACGCGGTTATGGAGATTTTTCGCCTTTCCGATATATATGATTTCACCCGATTTGTTTTTCATTATGTAGACTCCGGGTGAGGTCGTAAGCCTGGATGTTTTCTCCCTCAGATATGGCAGCTTAGGATTCATAAGGATTCTCCTTTTTTTATTTAAGACAACACTGCGCAAAGCCTGTGAAGAAGAGCCGCCGTCATTTTCGCCAGATTGTATGAAAAAAAGGTATATCTGATGAAAAGCCGACAGACAGTTTTTATGAGTGTTGCCCTATTTCAAGTATAGCACAGCGGATAAAAAATGTCAAAGCAAAATTTTTACTTTATAATCTGTGATGCGTGCAGTCATAAACAGGTTATACAAAAATACTGGCTGCAACTGGTCGCCAAATCAACTTATTCCTCCTTTCCGGCAGTGAGGACGTAATAGGGTGTGTTGACACTAAAGTAATACGTACACAAACTTTGTGTCAACACACCCTGATTCCCATATTATTTATTGAAGAAAGGGATATCTGCACACTCCCCGGCAGGTTATCCCTCTATTTGTCGTGCGAGAAACTGAGCGGAAGCGTTTATAAGACTTTTCTGCAAATCGGTAACGGAGCGGCAGGTGTCGGACTCAAGAAATGCAACCGCTCCCATGACATCGCCGGAGCAGATGATCGGCAAAGCCGCAATAGCCATACGCTCCACACCCTCTGCCGCATGAAAATTATCGGAACTGTTATCAGTTCGGAAATATTGTCCCCTCGATTCCATAAGTTCCTCAAGCTGACCTGTAACACGCCGCTCAGAAAACTCTTTTCGCGGAACGCCTGCCGAAGCGACAACATGGTCTTTATCGAAAATCACCACGGGACATCCGGCAATCTTAAACATTATGTCCGCAACGTGAACTGCATTTTCGCTCATTTCGCTGATTGCCGAATACTTTTTGAAAATAACCTCGCCGTCACTGTTTGTATATATTTCAAGAGGGTCGCCGTACCTGATAACATTGACGTCAAAAACCTTGTCCTTCCGGTTGTTCGCCGAAACGACTATTTGTCGGCTTGATACGATATTTTTAACGTCCGGCTCAAAATTTACGGCTGTTTTCTCCTCTGCTTCTTTTATGTTTTCCTCAGTATCGGGAAGTCTGCCCGACGTGAGAAGTGCGTCTATATCGGCTTTCAGCTGAATGTCTATCCGGTTCTCATAGATGACGATTTTCTCCAAGATGAAATCCAGATCTTTCTTTTGCAGACTGGGCTTGTTTATAATATCGTCGAAGATTTCAAATACCGTTTTCGCAACTCTGTTCACTTTTGCTGCGGTGTTATGCTTGTCGGTTGTCAAATTAAGCTGATTACGAAGTCCGTCAAGACGGTTTGTAAGCTCATCAATCTGCTCGCCGTAGATTTCCTCGAAAATATCTTCCTTGTCGGGGGCACGGATAATATCACGGGCTTTCATTCTGTGCATAATACGGATTTCTTCTTTGATGTCCGCAATATTTTTTTGCAGAGTTTCAACGGTTGATTTGCTTCGCTTTGTTTCCGTCTTTTCCTTTTCAAGGGATTCCTTGAGCCTTTCAATCATCTCCTTGGAATTGTCACGGATTGCCCTGACATAGTCCTTAAGCAGTTCGTCAAGCATATCCGTTCTTGTATGGTGGGAGGTGCAGCCTTTTAGTCCTCGCCTGTGGTAGCTTCCACAGGTATAGGCAGGTGCTAAATCACCTCTGCTCATTGAGAACATCGGTGCTCCGCAGTCGCCGCATACCATATATCCCGAATACACGTTGTCGTATTTCTTAACGCCACGATAACCCGTGGTGCTGCGCTTTTTTATCTGCTCCTGTACGGCGGCAAAGGTTTTGAAATCAACGATAGGCTTGTGATTATTCTCAAAGACGATGTGTTCAACCTCGCTCTGCTTGATTTCCTTGCCGTTGATGCGCTGACGCTTATATTTACCCTGACGGAGCGTTCCGATATAAAAATCGTTCTGCAAAATCTCGCTGACGGTGATGATACTCCACTCACGCTTTGCTTTCAGCCTGCACTCCTCGCCGTTTCGCTCCTTACGCATTTTCTCTGCCATTCGAGGCGTGGGGAAATTCTTATCGGTCAGATAATTTGCAATTTTCTTATAACCCCAGCCCTCCAAGTAGCGGTCAAAAATCTCACGAATAATCTCTGCGGCAGGCTCATCCACGATTATAGGAGCGTTTTTGTTGTTCACCATAAGGTAGCCGTAGGGTACGGAGCAAATCCACTTGCCTTCCTCCTGCCTGCGCTTGATAACAGATTTTACTTTTTTCGACGTGTCCGTAACCGGCATTTCGTTGATAAGAAATCGGAACTGAATTGCCGTCCAGTCGTCGTAGGTTGGATAGTCAATACTGTCTCCCACCGAGATAATTCGCATACCCCTGTCACGCAAATCCTCCAGCTCAACAAGACCTTTGCTGTTACGTCTTGAAAATCGGGAGAAGTCCTTTACGACAAGAATGTCGTATTCCAGGTCCATCATTTTGCGGCGGAGCTGCTGATAGCCCTCGCGCTGTTCAAAGGTATAGCCCGAACGGTCGCGGTCCTCGTAGAAATCAACTGAGCTTTCGGGAAATTTTCGCTTTGCGTAATCGAGAATAATTGCCTTCTGGTTTTCGATTGAGGTGTTGTCCCTGTCCTGCTCCTCGTCAACCGAGATACGGCAGTAGCCTGCAATTTTCAGGGTTGTATCCATATAAAAATCCGTCCTTTCTTATAGTATTCATAATTATTTTAACACGAGTATATGTTATTGTTCAACAGGTAATGTTTGTCAGGTATGTACGGGTGCTTTATGCACCCTCTCCGAGACAGCAGTTATTGTGCAGAAGTCCGTCGGTACAGTCGTACAGATTGCGGTTTCCCGAACGGAA
>JAQXHC010000050.1 GCA_029007035.1 Oscillospiraceae bacterium | reverse complement strand
GAAGAAGATGAGGACGAGGGCAAAAAGAAAACCGCAGGCTCTTGATACAAGAACCTGCGATCTCGATGGTGCCGGTGGCGGGGGTCGAACCCGCACGGTATTGCTACCAACGGATTTTGAATCCGTCACGTCTGCCAATTCCATCACACCGGCAGATACCATGAATATTATACCACACAGTATATACCGATGTCAATAGAACAGAATAAATTCAATCATTAAACTTATTCTTCATAACCTCCAAAGTTCGAGTAAATTATGTAATTCGACGCAGAGGATGTAAAGCAGAGATACCACTCTCCTTCAGCCTTGATGAAGTAGAGAGTACTATTATAAAACCGATCGCTTGTTATTTCAGTATCAGAAGTTTTATTATAAATTGAAAAATCCTCATACATCACAATATCGTCAATTTCCATACCAAATTCAGTCTGGAATTCATCGACGGAAGTATCACTTTCAGCCACTTCACCTGTTCTGACAGTCCATTCGCCTGAGCCTGATGAAGCCATTATCTCCTGAATCTGATCAATGTCCGACTGAATCATCTCGGTAACGCCATCCTTGGAATAAAGAGCCTGAATCTGTGACTCCTCCCCCCCCATATCAACACCGGAATCTTGAATCATAGAGTTCATCCATTCATAGAACTTAATGGTTTCTTCCTCATAAAAAAGGCTGTAAACAGCATTTGCATCATTATCGATATATGCCTGCAAAAATTTCTCACAGACGCTTTCCGAAGTTTTGGCGCCGTTTGAAGGCTTGTCAACGCTGCCAGAATCTGTAGGATTTGTTGCTTTTTCAGCTGCTTCACGGCTTGTTTTTTCGGCTTCCGCTTTGCTTGCCTCCTCAGCCTTTGATATCTCCCAACGCTCGGTTCTTGATGGTCTCTTTGTAGTCGCTGTGTCCTTATCAGAGCTTTCATCCTTATCTTTTTCTGATTCCTCATCCTTATCGGACTCCTCGTTTTTATCCGAGCTTTCGTCCTTTTCGGAATCGGAAACCGATTTGCTTTCCTTTTCCTTGTCCTTGCTGTCCTCCTTGCCGCAGCCGACTGTCAATGACATTCCGATTACTGCTGCAAGAAATGCCGCTATATATCTGCGTGTGTTCATATTTGCATCTCCTCTCAGGCAATGGCAGTATGCCGTATTGTCGTTATTATTTCCGTTCCGGATATTGCTATTATATCATATTTATTTACTTACGTCAAATACAATACGGTTACAATTATTCAGACTGCATCGCACAAAGCACATCGTTCATTTTTGTACTGAGTCGAATTACATAAGGAAACACCAATTCATCCGCATTCACCGGCAATATCTTCCGAAAAGACGAATGAAGCGTTAAATCAATATAAATAAAAAACAATCTCCCGATATTGTTAAAGCATCGGAAGATTGCATTTGATATTTTTTATGCTCTGACAATTTCTGTTTTAAGTCCCTGGGCACTTTCAACAGTAAATGGCTTGTCAGTTCCGGAAACAGTTACGGTTATTGTACTTCCGCTGCGGACTGCTTTTATCTGTGCAGCCGGCTCTGCTTCCTTGCTGAACACTTCACATTCGGCAGTACTTCCGTCATCAAGACCGTATACAACGATTTTCATTCCGTCGGTATAGTCATATTCAACTGTTTTTTCAAAATTACCATAGACAATAATCGAATTTGGTTTTGCATAGAGCGGGAGTCCAAAATAATCATACTTTTTCGTATACCAGCTTCCGCCGTCAAGCTGCTCACCGGACTGAATGTCTGTCCAGACTCCGCCTTTCGGCAGATAAAAGCTGCAGACTCCATCCTCACTGAATACCGGAGCAACAAGCAGTGAATCTCCAAGCATATACTGTGTATCAACAGTAAGAGCTGCGCGGTCATATCCGAAATCGACTACCATTGCACGCATCATCGGTACTCCCGTTTTGTGCGTATTTACAGCATTTGCAAAGAGATACGGCATCAGTCTGCCTTTAAGCTTTACAAAGTGACGTGATACATCGCAGCTTTCCTCGTCGAAGTTCCACGGAACTCTGTAAGAGGAATTGCCATGATAACGCGAATGAGTTGACATAAGTCCGAATGCCGTCCAGCGCTTATATAAATCAGGAGTTCCGGTTGCTTCAAATCCGGAAATATCATGTGAGAAGAAGCCGAATCCCGACAGGCAAAGAGAAAGTCCTCCGCGGAGCGTCTCCCACATCGACTCGTAATTCGAGAAACAGTCACCGCCCCAGTGTACAGGGAACTGCTGTCCGCCTGCTGTTGCCGAACGGGCAAACAGACACGCATTATTCATGCCCTTAACATCGCGCAAAGCCTCGAAAACGGTCTTGTTATAAAGAAAAGTATAATAATTGTGCATTCTGAACGGATCGGAACCGTCAAAGTAAGCCACATCAGTTGGAATGCGCTCACCGAAATCGGTTTTGACAGCGTCCACTCCCATTTCAGCAAGCTCACGGATTTTACCCGCAAACCATGCTCTCGCCTCGGGATTGGTGAAGTCGATAATAGCAAGTCCGGGCTGCCATAAATCAGTCTGAAATACTGAACCGTCCTTTTTCCTGATGAAATAGCCCTTTTCAGCGCACATATCAAAAATCGGTGCACGCTGTCCGACATATGGGTTGATCCATACGCATACCTTGAGTCCGCGCTGTTTCAGACGCTGAATGATACCTTTCGGGTCGGGGAACATACGGTTATCCCAGACAAAGCTTGTCCACTGGAATTCTTTCATCCAGAAGCAGTCGAAGTGGAATACTTCAAGAGGAATGTCACGGCGTTCCATTTCATCAATAAACGAAGTTACAGTTTCCTCATCGTAATTTGTAGTGAACGACGTTGAAAGCCACAGCCCGAATGTATATGCTGGAGGAAGTGCAGGCTTTCCTGTAAGGCTTGTATAGCCCTTCAGCACGTCCGCAACGGTCTCTCCTCCGAAAAGATAGTATTCAAGATGCTGCCCCTCGACAGTAAATGCAACCTTTGAAACGGTTTCACTTGCTACCTCGAAAGTAACCTTTTCCGGATGATTTACAAAAACACCGTAATTATTTGATGATACATAAAAAGGTATTGATTTATAGCTCTGCTCCGAACACGTTCCGCCGTCGTTGTTCCACACCTCAACTGTCTGACCGTTCTTGACAAATGAAGAAAACTTTTCGCCGAATCCATAGATATACTCGCCTACTGAAATATTCAGCATCTCGCGGATATATGTGCCTGCACCACTTTCAGACTTTGCATAGAAACGCTCGCCTGTATCAGATGCGGCTTTCTGTCGGGTAAGCCACTCGTCCTCTTCAATAAGTGAGGTGGTTCTCCAGCCCTGCTTCGTCAGCTGTCTGTCGCCATACCAGTACGACACATCCCAGCCGCTGCCCTGACTGCCGATTTTTACCTTTGTTTTGCCAGAGACAAGCTCCCAGCCATCAGAGGTCCGGCTGATCTGCGGCTTGAACGATAGATCCTCATAAAGCTCAAAAGACGGAGCTTTTTTCATCGCGCCCTTAAAATGGTTGATTGTAACTTTGATGCAGTTTTCAAGTGTTGAACTGAATCGGACTGTAAGCATCGGTCCGCCGAGTGTCATTCCCCTGTTGGAAATCCACTGATTTGTCGCATATACGGTCACAGAGTATTCATCAGCTTCGATTTCATACATCTGTGTTGCATAGTTTACATTATATCCCGGCTTGTTAAGCCAGAATCCGTCGGAATATTTCATACTATAAAACTCCTTTCGCGCTGCTGAAACAAGGATGAGAGGGGTGTATTTTTATGCGGAATGCGCATGAAATTCCTGCCCCGATTTTTTGAAAAGCGAGCAGCATTAAATTCCGGCACATAAATACAGGTTGCTTGACTTCAGCGCCTTTATGTGATATAATAATATCATCAAATTCGTTTTATTTCTATCAGAATACAAGCCAAAATTATAACAATACTTCCAAAAGGAGCTGATTCTTTGAGCCGCGGTAATATTCCGGAATTCCGCGAATCATGCAGTCACGGAACCTCCGAGTTTCCTATGAAAATTTACACTAACAATTTTGACTGGTATACAAACAGAATTATCGAATGGCACTGGCACCCCGAGCTTGAATTTGCTGTTGTCCATTCGGGTAAAGTCATTTGCTTTGTCAACGATTCATGCTTTGAAGTCAGCGAGGGCGAGGGCTTTTTCATCAACTCCAATATGATGCATATGGAATGTCCTGCGGACGAAGGCGAAAGTCCGATTATGACCACAGTCTGTTTCCTGCCGTCATTTATCGGCGACTGCGGCTCCGACATGATTTTTCGCAAATATGTCCGCCCTATTATAAAAGACACATCGCTCAAAGCAGTGAAGCTCACCTCAGAGTCGGAATGGCAGCGGAAAGTTCTCGGAATAATCAGGGAAATGAATACATTCTCTGACACTCTTAGTTTCGGGTTTGAGCTGAAATGCCGGAATACTATCGCCGAGCTTTGGTATCTTATGGCGGTGAATCTGCTAAACGCAAATCAAGGCACGGCGAAAACTCCTCCAAAATACACAGGAATCGCTGAAATACGGCTGAAAAAAATGCTCTCTTTCATTCACGAAAACTACAGCCGTGAACTTGATGTTGATCTTATCTCCGGAGCCGCCAATATAAGCAAAAGCGAATGCTTCCGCTGCTTCCGGATTATTATCGGAAAAAAGCCCATTTCGTACCTTAATGAATACCGCCTGAAAAAATCTGCTGAACTGCTCGTCGATTCGGATTTATCCGTCACGGAAATCTGTATCAGTTGCGGTTTCAATCACATCAGCTATTTCGGGAAAATGTTTCAACGGTATTACGGTATGTCCCCGAAGCAATTCCGCAGGCGTAACCGGGATCTTCAGCCCACCGGGCTTAAAGATAATTTAACATCCGGTAATCTGATTAAGGAGCAAACTATATGAAAAAACTTATTGCACCAAAGAATGAATTCGGCGTCGACTTAGTGAAAATATTTGCAATGTTTTCAGTTCTCTCACTTCATTTTTTCCTGTACTCCGGATTTTACGAATTGGAATCACATGGACTTCAGGCGATTATCCATGGAATGATGAGAATGCTTTTTTATCAATGTGTTCCGCTTTTTATTATGATCACAGGATATCTGAAGCGAAATGCAAAATTCTGCGCCGCCCACTATATCAAGCTTATTCCGGTACTTATAAGTTCCCTCGCCGTCGGACTGGTTACAATCTGCTATAAAATATTCTGCCTGAATCAGTCTTTTGCTCCAATTGTATGGCTGCAAAGTCTTTGGACGTTCAATCAGCCCGGTTACGGCTGGTATATCAATCTTTACATATCGCTGTTCATGATTATTCCGTTTATCAACGGAGCGTATAATTCTCTTAAAACAAAAAAACAGAAAACTGCCGCGGTTATTATTTTCATCTTTGTCTCGATGTTCGCTGTTTCTATAAACCGTATTCCCCTGCACGGTGAATATATTCAGAGCATAGGATTTATCCCGAACTATCTTTCCGGATTATGGCCCCTGGGTTATTACATCGTTGGAATGTACGTCGCTGAATTCAGACCGAAAATCAGCAAATGGCGCTGTGCTCTGCTGTTATTCATAATGCTTCTGTTTGAAGCGGTTGCAAACTATGTCACAACTTCCGGCAACTTCTACGGCGGTATCACATTCAACAATGAGGACTGCGTAAACGTCCCGATTGCCCTGCTGATTTTCCTGATGTTCTATGACATCCAGATCAAGAATATTCCTATCCGGATTGCTGCTGCAAAAATCTCGGCTGTATCTGTTGTTTTCTATCTCCTGTCGTGGATCGGCGATGACTATTTTTACACTAAGCATCGTGCGGAATTCAAAGGCTTTTCTAATCTGACAGCTATGTTTTTCAAAATAATTCCCATTCATATTATTCTATGTCTCACTGCAAGCCTGATTCTTTTTGCGCTCCTTAAACCACTGAACAAAGCGATTACTGCTCCGCTTTTCAAGCTGTGCAGCAGGTCTGCCGCTGCTGAGAATCCCGCTCCGGTAAATCCCACGCCTGTTTCAGAAGCCGAATCATGTTCTGATGCTTCGGACGTTGGATACGATGCCGAATCGAAAACGGATAGTAATACACAAAAAGATACGGTTGAAGTTTAATAATAATATCCAATCTAAAAAATAACATGAACAAAAAACAAGGACGACCAATGGTCGTCCGTTAATTTTGTAATATACCTTAGGCAGTACCGCACAGAGACTGTGATGCAGATGCGCAGTCAGATTGTAAAAGAATCCGCAGGCAGACGTTCTTTATGCGGTGCTGCACTCATTTTTTGACATGGCATTCGGTTACTGTGCCCCGATTTTACGGAATTTTGCATAGCGTCCGTCAAGCAGTTCACCCTGAGAAAGCATCATCTTCTTGATAAGTTCCTCCTTGATAATCCGTTTAAGCGCGCTGCAAATCTCCTCAGAGGTTCTTCCTTCCTCCTCAACTACGTGCTCAATGACTCCGAATCTGTAAAGATCATCTGCAGTAATTTTCAAGGCTTCGGCAGCCTCAGCAGCTCTCGATGAATCCTTCCAGAGAATACTTGCGCATCCCTCCGGTGAAATTACAGAATAAACTGAGTTTTCAAGCATTATTGCAGTATCGCATACTCCAAGGGCAAGTGCGCCTCCGCTTCCGCCCTCACCGACGATTACGGATATGATCGGAACTTTAATTCCCATCATTTCCATAAGATTCTCGGCAATAGCTTCTCCCTGTCCGCGCTTTTCGGCATCAATTCCGCAATAAGCTCCCGAACTTCCGATAAAGCAGATTATCGGGCGCGAAAACTTTTCCGCCTGCTTCATAAGGCGAAGCGCTTTCCGGTAGCCCTCAGGTGCAGGACATCCGAAATGACGCTTCATTCTGTCCTCTATGCTGTCACCGCGCTCCATGCCGATAACTGTTACCGGTATATCGTCCAGATAACCGACTCCAGCGACAATAGCACCGTCATCACCGAAACGTCTGTCACCGTGAAGCTCAAGGAAGCAGTCGATCATTCTATTGATATAGAAGCCTCCCATGGGACGGGTATTGCTTCGCGCTGCCTGTACTCTCTCATAAGGTGTTTTCTCATTCAGCATACTTATTTCCTGCCTCCTTTGACGGAATTACGGCTCTTTTTGCTGTGTATATCAAGCAATGTTGAAAGTGTATATTTCAGGCGTCCTCTTTCTTCAATCATATCGATAAATCCATGTTCAAGCATGAACTCAGCACGCTGGAAACCCTTTGGAAGCTTTTCGCCCGTAGTCTGCTCGATAACTCTCTGACCTGCAAATCCAATCAGCGCTTTCGGCTCGGCAATAAGAATATCACCCTGCATTGCAAAGCTTGCAGTAACTCCACCCGTTGTAGGATCGGTGAGAACCGTTATATAGAGAAGTCCGGCGTCGCTGTGACGCTTAACCGCTCCGCTGATTTTAGCCATCTGCATAAGGGAAAAGATACCCTCCTGCATTCTTGCGCCGCCTGATGTCGTAAATCCGACAACGGGAAGCTTTTCCTCCGTCGCCTTTTCAAAAAGACGGGTAATTTTCTCGCCGACAACGCTTCCCATGCTTCCCATCATGAAAGTGGAATCCATTGCGAACACGGCACACTTGTTTCCGCCGATTTCACATATTCCGCAGACTACAGCCTCATTCTGAGAGGTAGCCTTTTTTGCCCTTTTCAGCTTGACTGCATAATCGGGAAAACCGATAGGATTTCCGCTTTCGAGAGAAGCATCGATTTCGGTAAATGTATCGCTGTCCGCAACAAGTCCGATACGCTCCTCCGCAGTCATTCTCATATAGGTATTACAGTGCGGACATATCATATTGTTTGCACGCAGTACCGCGTAGTTCTCCTCTGCCGCACACTTTTTACAGGTGCGCTTCTCGGTGAAATGGTCAAAGAATCCAAGACTGCTGAGAACATCTCTTACATTCATTGATTAAACTCCCTCCTGTTTATCCTTTTCCGAAAGGGCAAACGAAAATTCCGCACTTACGCAGAGCTTGCCGTTCACAAATCCATGACCCTTTGCAAAATAAAAGGGCTTGTGAACGCGCGTGATTTCGCATACCGTTTCAAAGGTATCGCCGGGTACAACCTGATTACGGAACTTAACCTTATCAAGTCCTGTAAAAAGAGTAAGGCAATCATGCGCCTCATCTTTAAGGCACACGCATACAGACTGCGCAAGTATTTCGCACAGAATTACTCCGGGAACAACCGGATGTCCCGGAAAATGACCGTCAAGAAACCATTCCTTACCGGTAATGTGCTTCTTTCCGTGAGCCTTTCCGTCGATAAGCTCCACCTCATCCACGAGCAGCATACTGTCGCGGTGTGGAAGAATCGCCATAAGCTCTTCTTTATTCATTCTCAGTCCTCCCGTACCTTTTTGAAGCCTACACAGGCATTGTGTCCGCCGAAGCCGAGGGATGTTGAAAGTGCAAGCTCAATGTCCTTTTTAACGGCTTTGTTGGGAGTATAATTAAGGTCACATTCTTCATCAGGCTCGACATAATTGATTGTCGGGGGAATAATTCCTTCTCTGAGAGCCATAACTGAAGCGATAGCCTCAACAGCTCCGGCAGCTCCGAGGAGATGACCTGTCATCGACTTTGTTGAACTGATGCTGAGCTTGTATGCATCTTCGCCAAAAGCACGCTTCAGAGCGGCAGTCTCAGTCTTGTCATTGAGCGGAGTGCTTGTTCCGTGAGCGTTGACATAAATCTTATCCGCAGAAACTTCTCCGCCGCATTCCTTATAGCAGTCGGAAATCGCTCTTGACGAAGCCTCTGCCGACGAATCCGGCGCGGTTACATGGAAAGCGTCACAGGTGCTTCCGTAGCCGCCTACCTCGCCGTAAATGACAGCTCCTCTTGCTTTGGCATGCTCATATTCCTCAAGAACGAGCGCTCCTGCACCCTCGCCCATTACGAAACCGCTTCTTCTCTTGTCAAAAGGAATTGAAGCAGCATTTACATCAGTGCCTTCGCAGAGAGCCTTACAGTTTGTGAAGCCTGCCACTGAAAGAGGCGACACGGCAGCATCAACTCCGCCTGCAATAATAGCGTCGGCATATCCATGAAGAATTGCCCGATAAGCCTCACCCACTGATGATGAACCTGTCGCACAGGCTGTGGTAAATGAAAGGCACGGTCCCTTGGCACCGAATCGGATTGCGATATTTCCTGCACCCATGTTGGAAATCATCTTTGTGATAAACAGCGGCGATACTCTTGAAGGTCCGCGATTAATGAAGTTTTCATGCTCTGAAACAAATGTATCGAAGCCTCCGATACCCGAGCCGAAGTATACGCCGAATCGTTCAGGAGCGATTTTTCCGGCAATTCCCGACTGATTAACAGCCTGAGAAGCCGCTGAAATAGCATATCTGACGAAAACATCGCTTCTTCTGACCTCATTTTTATCCATGTATTCAAGGGGGTCGAAATCCTTAACCTCCGCTGCAAGCTTGGCGCGGAAATCAGTCGTATCAAAATGGGTTATGGGAGCAATTCCGCTTTTACCGTTTTTAAGACTGTCCCAAAAGGTTTCAAGGTTACAGCCGACGGGAGAAACAACACCCATACCGGTTACAACAATTCTTCTCATTTTATCCTCCAATTGCAAGACCACCGTCAATTTTTATAACCTCGCCGGTAATGTAATCAGATGCATTGTCTGCAAGGAAAACCGCAAGTGCCGCAACGTCCTTTGGAGTTCCTGCACGTTTAAGCGGAATTGACGAAATATACTTTTCTTCAAGCTCGGCAGTCATATCGGTTGAAATGAATCCGGGTGCAATTGCATTGCAGCAGATATTTTTTGATGCAAACTCTCGTGCAGCCGCCTTTGTAAGGGCGATTACACCTGCTTTTGAAGCAGCGTAGTTACACTGTCCGGCAGTTCCGATCAGAGCCGAAACCGACGATATATTGATAATCTTGCCGTACTTTCTGCGTATGAAATTACGTCCGCAGGCTTTAATCATATTGAAGCAGCCTTTGAGATTCGTATTGATTACAGCGTCAAAGTTCTCCTCGCTCATAGAGACGAGCAGATTATCCTTTGTAATACCTGCATTATTGACGAGAATATCAACTCCGCCAAGATCAACTGTAACCTTTTTTATAAGCTCGGCGCACTGTGCGCTGTCTGCGACATTGCACTGATAGCTGAATGCTTTTACGCCGTATTTTTCGGTTATTTCTGAACATACAGCCTCAGCCTTTTCGGCTCCGCTGTTGTATACGACTGCAACGTCGGCTCCGGCTTCCGCCATAGCCGCGGCGATTGCAGCGCCTATTCCTCTTGAAGCTCCTGTGATAAGCGCGGTTTTCCCGTTAAGCACAGCCCTTCACCGCCTTTATAGTTTCCGCAAGAGTCTCAGCATTTTCAACTGAGAAAACCTGCGCGCTCTTTGTAATCTTTTTTATAAGTCCGCATAGAGTTTTTCCCGCGCCAACTTCGATAAAACAATCGAAACCATCAGCAAGCATATTATTGATAGTATCTTCCCATTTAACGGGGCTGCACATCTGGCGGCTGAGAGTATCAACGGTTTTGCCGCTGTAAGGCACAGCCGTTGTATTTGAGTAAACGGGAATCTTCGTTTCGCCGATGCTGCATTTGCCAAGGAATTCGCCGAATTTACCGGCTGCTTCGCTCATAAACGGCGAATGGAAAGCTCCGCTTGTTGCAAGAGGAATACATCTTCCTCCAAGAGCTGAAATCTCTTTTGAGAATTCATCCATGCTCGATTTAAGTCCCGAAACAACAGTCTGTCCGGGGCAGTTGAAATTTACGGCATAAAGCCTGTCATATTTTGAAGCAGCAGACGAAATCGTCACACTGTCAAGCTTTACAACGGCGCACATAGCTGTCGGAGCGTCGGGAGTGACGCTTCCCATAAGCCTGCCACGCTCATTTACGATTCTGAAGCCTTCCTCAGCGGAATAAGCTCCTGCATAGGCAAGAGCTGCGATTTCTCCGAGAGAAAAACCTGCCGCAGCGTCTGCATGAATACCTGCGTCGCCGAGAGCAAGAGCCGCTGCAAGGTCGACAAGATACAGACATGGCTGAGTATTTTCGGTCATTTTAAGCTCTTCATCAGTTCCTTCAAAGGACTGCGCTATTGTACCGGGACGGATAGCCTCGGCTGCATCATAGAGCTTCTTTGCCGATTCTGAGCTTTCATAGAGCGACTTGCCCATTCCACTGTACTGCGCGCCCTGTCCGGAGAATACGAATGCTATTTTACCCATTTTGTTCCTCCTGTCAGGAGAGCCTCTGCCTGCTCAAAGATTTCTCTGATTATTTCAGCTGCAGGCTGCTCCTTATTGACGATTCCCGAAATCTGACCTGCAAGGAAGCAGCCATGATTTTCGTCACCTGTAACAGCTGCACCAAGCGAACCCACCGCAAACTGTTCCAGCTCCTCGTCGGAAATTGATGTATATTCGATACGGGAATATTCCCTTGAAAATTTCGATTTAAGGCTTCTTACCGGATGTCCGAGACGACGTCCGGTAACGACCGTTGAGGTATCGTTAGCCTTTATAAGCTTATCCTTGTAAACTCTGCTTATCGAGCATTCCTCGGCAAGCAGAAACCTTGTACCGACCTGAATTCCGCAGGCTCCGAGCATGAGAGCCGCTGCAGCGCCTCTGCCGTCGGCGATACCGCCTGCGGCAATGACGGGGATGCTAACAGCATCGCAGACCTGCGGCACAAGAGCCATAGTAGTCAGCTCGCCGATATGACCGCCGGATTCGCCTCCTTCAGCGATAACAGCGTCAGCTCCGGCGCGCTCAAAAAGCTTTGCGTAAGCCGCTGAAGCCGCAACCGGAATAACCTTGATTCCTGCGGACTTCCACATATCCATATATTTTTCCGGACTGCCTGCCCCTGTTGTAACAACAGCAGGCTTCTTCTCGGCGATCATGGCAGCAATTTCGTCAATATTGCTTCCTCTGAGCATAATATTCACACCGATAGGCTTAGAGGTGAGCTTAGCGGCGATATCCATTTCGCCTGCAATCTGCTCAACGTCTCCGCTTGCGGCAGATACAATTCCCAGTCCGCCTGCCTCCGAAACGGCTGCTGCAAGCTTACCGTCGGAGATACGCGCCATTCCTCCCTGAAAAATCGGATACTCTATTCCAACCAGGTCGCACAGTTCCGTTTTAAGCATCCACGTCACTCCCTTTCAGATCGTGTTGATTATTCCTCTGTTTTAGCGCTGATGTAGTCGCTGAGCTCCTTTACAGACTTGCCTGCCTCTTCAGCCTTGATCTCGATGCCGAACTCATCCTCAAGCTCCATCATAATCTCAACAGCGTCGAGAGAGTCTACTCCGAGCTCTGCGAATGTTGTGTTTTCATTGAGTGTGCTCTCCTCTACCTCGAGGTGCTCTGCGATTACTCTGATTACTCTTTCAGTTGTCATGATAATTTTCCTCCATTTTAAATTATTTACCATTTGATTATATTAACGGCGCTTGAAAGACCGCCGCCAAATGCGCACATTGCAATAATATCGCCGCGCTTCAGCTTTCCGCTGCGAACAAGGTCGTCAAGGGCAATAGCCGCGCTTGCTGACGAAGTGTTGCCGCATTTTTCAATATCGACAACAAATTTATCAATAGGGATGCCAAGTCTTTTCGAGGCAAAGCCTATTATTCTGAGATTAGCCTGATGCGGAACAACATAGGCAATATCGCTCAGTGCGATGCCTGCCTGCTCAGCAACATAACTCACATCTTCGGTGATTCGCTTAACCGCGAAACTGAAAGTTTCCTGTCCCTTCATCAGAATGGCGGTGTCTCTCGGCTCACCTTTCCAGAATGGAGAATTCGTGGTGTCCCACGGGATATCGATTACATCATCTCCGCCTTTGGTATAGAGCTTTGAAGCAAGATATCCATCGCCTTCGGTAACGACTGCCGCACCTGCTCCGTCGCCGAAAATAACACAGGTCGAGCGGTCTTTCCAGTCAACAATTTTACTCATTCTCTCAGAGCCGACAACAAGAATGTTTTTTGCTCCGCCGCGTTTGATAAAGGCATCGGCTGTGTCAAGTGCGAAAAGGAATCCGCTGCACGCCGAATTTACATCAAATGCCGGGCAGTCTGCTCCGATAGTTTTCTGAACCATAGCCGCTGTAGTTGGGCAGATCCTATCCGACGTAATCGTCGAACAAATAATCATATCCAAATCACCGGAAGTTATTCCTGCGGCTTCAAGCGCTTTCTGAGATGCGGCAACAGCCATATCGGTAGTTGTTTCGGTAACGCAGATGCGTCTTTCCTTTATACCGACTCTCTGGACAACCCATTCGTCCGATGTATCAACCAGTTCCGCAATATCGTTGTTTGTGACAATTCTTTCGGGAAGGTATGAGCCTGTTCCGATTATTTTCATACTCTGATTACCTCCTTTCAAAGCACCTGCGTGCCCGAATATCATAAAATGAAAATCTATTAAAACAGGGAAACTGATTCTCTGATTTAATCATTTCAGCAACCCTCTCAGGAAGCAGTCAAAGCTGAATCTGAATACCTTTACGGCTTCCTCCTTGGGCAGTTTCCGGCTGACAGCATCAACGCTGAAAGCGCGGCAAAAGCACCATACCGAATAGCAGAGCGTATCGATGTCGATATTGTCTCGTATCATGTCCATAGACTTTGCATATTCGACGTTTTTGCGTATTTCTTTCATCCACCATTTTTTGTTGCTCTCGGTAATCGAATCGTGCTCGAACATATATCGGCTGAATTGCATCTTGATATCGTAGGTATCCGTGAGTACTTTTTCTGCTGCATCCATACAATAACCGAGCAGATTTTCTTTGCTCACAATATTCAAGTCGATTGTGCTGTGCATTTTTTCAACTGCGTTTTCGTAAACGATTCTAAGAACCTCATCGGAATTGTGAAACCTATTATAAAAGACACGGTTGGTAACGCCCATATCGGAGATAATCTTTTTTACGTTTACATTATGCGCACCCTCTGTCATTGCAAGACGTTCGGTTATGCTGATTATTTCTTCCGAAATGTCATCACAGATCAGCTCCTGCTTGAACTCGGCCATATATTTCACCTCTTCAGCACATAGTGTGCTGGTTTCATTTTAGCATATTTTACCGCCCATGTCAACAACTAAATTTATACAATCAAATTAATACAAAACGCTATTTTTTTGTTTATATTTATATTTACTTTTATTAATATATTTTTATACGTTAAATCAAATTCTGCTTTTGTTCGCGCGCCAATGCTAAAATCTTCTGTTTTACAATCCACAATTTGTGTATAATTGGAATTAAGTGTATCATCCACAAGATATCCGCCTGTATCAATCATAATATAACCGCCCTTAATTCGCTCTTCAACCGCATCTCCATACCATTGCAATAGAAATGTAATTCTTCAAATGCAGATTCTTTTCTGGTACTGGCTGATTCGGAACAGCGGGCGGCATGATTGTGAGCTCCTGCGACTGACGCTTGGGGAAACCCTTGAACTTTGAGAATTCACTCCTCGGCAGGTGGATATCGGAAAAATGCAGTATTCTGCATTATCAGACCCTATGTACCAAGTTGTAGTCATGGGAATGATCGTGAGACAGGGCGGCCGTGCACCGAGCATATCAGCGGCATATGCCTTGGGAAATGAGTTGTGTTATCGAACCGAACATAAAAGAGATGATGCCAAACAAATCAAAACCACCCGTAAAACGGGTGGTTTGAGAATGCCCTAGAAGGGCATCATACGAACACTGCCCCTTAAGAGACCGAGAAAGGTCTGCCAACTGCATTTCATTCTCAGCCACCCCTTAAGGGTAATGTCATTAAGCTAAGAAAAAGCAAAATAGTCACAGGATGAGAAAATGATCCTGTATGTGCGGCGGAGCCAATCAGATATACACATCTGATTGGAGGACTTTATTGTGCAGAAATACTGTAATATCGTCAAAAACAAGCTTAATATGCTTATCCGCAAGGGGGTTCGGGGTTCGCCCCGATAAGCTGCAAAAGGCGTTCGCCCCTTGTGGGCGGACTGCCGTTTGCGATGCTTGCTAAGTCTGAGGACTTAACTTTTACGAACCTTTCAAATGTGATTTTTTCTCATTTCGTCAATATGCTTTTGATACTATCTGCAAAGGAAAAGATGTGCTGTAATGGGAATATACTGTTCGTCGCATCTTTGAAACGAACAAAGAGAATGTGTTGTTGGAATTTACAGCTACGTGCGATATCCATAATCCGCAGATACGGGCTGAATATGAAAGTAAAATCGTCTATGACTATCCGCTGTCTAAATTCAGAGCAGACGGCTACTCGAAAGAAATTAAGACGCTACGCTCCGATGTGACGATTATGGAAAGAGCAATTCAAGCGATAATGTTAAGTCAGTACCGTTTGAAAGTGTTTCAAGATAAACGCTTGTCGGTAAAGCCCGTTGTGCTATTCAAAGCGGCGAAAATTGCCGACAGTAACGAGTTTATGGAAGCGTTTATTGATACCATTAGCAATCTAACGGGCAACGAACTGCGACGCATTTCCGAACTGACAGACAACGAAACGTTGGGCGAAGCATACGCATATTTTGAGAAGAACGGTATCAGTTTCGACCAGTTGGCACAAGAACTACGTGAAGATTTCTCCACAGAGCATTGTATTTCGGCTAACGATGACAAGGAAGCAGCGGCAAAGCAGATAGCGTTAAATTCTCTGGAAGATGCTTCAAATCCGTACCGTGCTGTGTTCGAGGTCAAGAAGTTAGATGAGGGTTGGGATGTTCTCAATCTGTTCGATATTGTCCGTCTGTATGAAACGCGACAGTCGGGCGGTAAGAAAATTTCCTCCGCAACAATTTCGGAAGCACAATTAATAGGTCGTGGCGCACGTTATTGTCCGTTCCAGATTGATAATGAGCAGGAAAAGTACAAAAGAAAATACGATACGGATAGAGAAGCTTGGCGATGATGTGGCGATTATGGAAACGCTGATTTATAATGTTCAGCGACTTACGAATTATGAAGAAAAGGATAAGGAAATTCAGCGTAGGCGGTCTGCTGAATTGGAATAACGAGAGAAAGGACGGGATGAAATTATGATTTTCATATTTTTAAAAGG
>JAQXHC010000049.1 GCA_029007035.1 Oscillospiraceae bacterium | reverse complement strand
GCTTTTAATATTCCCGCTTGCAGTTTTTCGGGGCGGGGTGTATAATATATTAAAAAATTAAAGCATACGGGAGCTCGTGGGACGGGCTGAGAGGAAGGTGCGACCTTCGACCGATAACCTGATTTGGATAATGCCAACGTAAGGATGCCTGAAATAGAGTGTTTTAACGGAAGTTACCCGAAGCAGGGCAGCTTCTGTTTTTTATTATGCAGGAGGTTAGAAAAATGGTAAAAATCAACGGAGAGTATTTCGATCTTGCCGGAAAGACTATATCCGAGTATCTGGCGACTACCAATTATAATCCGAAGCGCATTGCAGTAGAGCACAACGGAGATATTGTCCCGAAAGCGCAGTATGCCGAAACCGTACTTGCCGACGGTGACAGCATTGAAGTTGTCAGCTTTGTGGGAGGTGGCTGAGCTGATACCGACAAAGGAAGAATGGAACAGAGCGCTATCCGGGCGACACGGGAATGACCTGCAGAAAAAGTTTAACTCGGCAACAGTTGCTGTATGCGGTCTCGGCGGTCTTGGTTCTAATATCGCAATAGCTCTTGCAAGAGCAGGAATCGGAAAGCTGATCCTTATTGACTTTGATA
Organism: Oscillospiraceae bacterium; assembly: GCA_029007035.1. GTDB lineage: Bacteria > Bacillota > Clostridia > Oscillospirales > Ruminococcaceae > Ruminococcus. The sequence continues at coordinate 108,242 of JAQXHC010000049.1, read as the reverse complement.
AGGTGGATATAACAAATCTGCACAGACAGCAGTATAAAGCGGAACAAATCGGCAAATTCAAAACGGAAGCATTATCGGAAAATCTAAAAGAGATCGCTCCGTTTTCAGAACTTCAGACACAAACTGTTCGCATTACTGATAAGAATGCAGCAGAGCTGCTTAAAGATGCCGACATTGTCTGCGAAGCCTTTGACGATGCTGAATGTAAGGCAGAGTTGTGTAATACCGTGCTTTCTAAAATGCCGGAAAAATATCTTGTTGCTGCATCCGGAATGGCAGGTCTGGGCAGTCCTAATATCATTAAAACACGCAGGGTGACAAGCCGGTTTTATCTATGCGGCGATGAGGTCAGCGATGTGAACGACAATATTTGTCTGGTTTCAAGCCGCGTTATGCTCTGCGCTGCACATCAGGCACATACGGTGCTCAGAATTTTAGCAAACGAATTTGATTTATGATGAAAGAAGGAAATATAAATGACTAACGACAAGCTAATCATTGGCGGACACGAATTTAATTCCCGATTTATTCTCGGTTCGGGTAAATACTCTATGAAACTCATTGAAGCGGCAGTAAAGGATGCAGGCGCGGAAATCATTACACTGGCTGTCCGCCGTGCTAACACTAAGGAGCAGGAAAGCATTCTTGATTATATTCCCGAAGGCGTCACACTGCTTCCTAACACCAGCGGTGCGAGAACCGCTGACGAAGCAGTCCGTATTGCCCGCCTTGCAAAAGAACTCGGTTGCGGAAACTTTGTGAAGATCGAAATTATGAGAGATTCCAAATATCTGCTTCCAGACAATCAGGAAACGATAAAAGCGACTGAAATTCTTGCTAATGAAGGCTTTGTCGTTATGCCTTATATGTACCCCGATCTCAACGCTGCCCGTGATCTTGTAAATGCAGGCGCGGCGACAATTATGCCTCTGGCATCTCCCATTGGCTCGAACAAAGGTCTTGCCACAAAGGATTTTATTCAGATACTCATTGATGAAATTGATCTGCCTATTATTGTTGATGCCGGTATCGGCAGACCGTCACAGGCTTGCGAGGCAATGGAAATGGGTTCTGCGGCTATTATGGCAAATACCGCTCTTGCTACAGCAGGAGATCTGCCTATGATGGCATCTGCTTTCAAAAACGCCATCGAGGCCGGCCGCAGAGCATATCTTGCCGGTCTTGGCAGAGTTCTGACCCGTGGTGCATCGGCATCCGATCCTCTGACCGGTTTCCTTAGAGATTAAGAGGTGGCAGAATGGAAAATCAATTTTTTGTGGATTCGGAGCATCTGTCTCCCGAAGCCCTTGCAAAGAAACACAGACTCGAAACAGATCCTTCTTCCCGTAAAAGCCATATGGAGTATCTGCCGGGAATGGAAAAAATCGAATCAGATGTGTGCGCAAGTGTTATGTGCGAAATGAACTCCTATGATTATACCAAGTACACAGCAAAAGATGTAAAGGCTGCCCTGGAGCACGAAAGATGCTCTATAGAGGATTTTAAGGCTCTTTTGTCTCCTGCGGCAGAACCTTTCCTTGAGCAGATGGCAGAGCGTGCACGTCTTGAAACAAGCAAGCATTTCGGAAATACTGTTTACCTTTTTACTCCGCTTTACATAGCAAACTATTGCGAAAACTACTGTGTTTATTGCGGCTTTAATTGCTATAACCATATTAACCGGATGAAGCTCAGTATGGAGCAAATTGAAAAAGAAATGAAAGTTATTGCAGACAGCGGAATGGAAGAAATTCTGATACTTACGGGCGAGAGCCGCGGACAGAGCAATGTGGAATACATCGGAGAAGCCTGCAAGTTAGCACGGAAATACTTCAGAATGGTCGGACTTGAGATATATCCTGTCAATACAGATGAGTACCGGTATCTACACGAATGCGGTGCAGACTATGTTACGGTGTTCCAGGAGACCTACGATACCGATAAGTACGAGCAGCTTCATTTGCTCGGACACAAGCGCGTCTGGCCTTATCGCTTTGACGCACAGGAGCGTGCCCTTCGCGGCGGTATGCGCGGAGTAGCGTTCTCGGCACTTCTTGGACTTTCAGACTTCAGAAAGGATGCTCTGGCAAGTGCTTTGCACGTCTATTATCTCCAGCGCAAATATCCTCACGCCGAAATGTCACTTTCCTGTCCAAGACTTCGTCCGATCATCAATAACGAAAAAATCAATCCTCTTGACGTTCACGAAAAACAGCTTTGTCAGATGCTTTGTGCTTACCGTATCTTTTTACCTTTCGTCGGTATTACGGTATCTTCCCGTGAGAGCGCAGAATTTCGCAACGGTATTGTTAAGATTGCTGCAACCAAGGTGTCCGCAGGCGTTTCAACAGGCATTGGTGACCATGAGAGTAAATACAACGGAAAGGAGTCGGACGAGATGCAGGGTGACGAGCAGTTTGAAATTGATGATAACCGCAGTCTTGATAAGATGTATAAGGACATTGCTGACGAAGGCCTGCAGCCGGTTCTGAATGATTATCTGTATGTGTGATATTATTGTATTTACAAACCATTCAATATGCCGGGATAATTTTCTTACACGCATTGAGCTGCTGGCAAAGGCTCATCCGAAAGCCATTGTTCTTCGTGAAAAAGAGTTTTCGGAGAGTGAATATATAAAACTTGCAAAGGAAGTAATCAGCAAATGTAATCAGTACGGAACGATTTGTATTTTGCATAATTATGTGTCAGCAGCCAAGGTGTTAAAACACGACGCTTTGCATCTTCCGCTTCCTGTACTGCGTTCACTGTCACCCGAAGAACGCTCGATGTTCAAAATACTTGGAGCGTCATGTCATTCGGTTGAAGAAGCCAAAGAAGCAGAAGCACTTAACTGTACATATATTACAGCAGGTCACATTTTCGACACCGACTGCAAGAGAGGTCTTCCCGGTAGAGGTCTTGATTTTTTGAAGAATATCTGCAATGCCATTTCCATTCCCGTCTATGCTATCGGCGGAATTGATTCGGCAAATATTTCGGATGTGCTCTCTGCCGGAGCAGCAGGAGCCTGCGTAATGAGCGGAGCAATGGTATGCGGGAATGTGCCTGAATATCTTGCCTCCTTTAAAGGGAAATAAATCGTACTTTCGATTTTGCTCAGTTAATTATAACACCGAAAGTTAAAAAAGTCAATGAATACAGAAACACAAAGCCGCTTTTGACATATTGCATCAAAAGCGGCTTTGATAATACTTCTTTTTAGCCTGTCAACTGATCGGAATCATTTGCTTAGATATACAGTCAATTATTTTTCAGGCAGTTCAAAAATAATCTTTGCAAGATATTTCTGAATCGTTACAGCATCGCTGGAATTTACTCCGTCGCCTGTCTGATAAACGTCGGCATTGCGCAGCGCATTATCTGAAAGCGGACTTCCGTTTTCGTCAGATGAATAACAGAATATCGTTACTACATCGTTGATTGTAACCTGACCGTCAAGGTCTGCGTCTCCGAAGAGAATTTTATCGTCTTCCGTTGTCGGAGGAACGGTCGTAGGTTCGGTAGTCGGTTCTTCGTTTCGTGCAACGGCAAATGCGGCATAGTTCACGCAGCTCGCTGACTGCCCGTTTGTACCGAGCGTGACCTCGTCGCCTTTTTTGAAATCCATGCTGTAGAAATTAAACGTAACGTCATTGGAGCTTACCGCCGTAAGGTCAGTCTTAGCCCAGCCTGAAAGCCATGACGGAACAGCGGTGACCCTATTGTCGAGAGCAACATATAATGTCATGTTTCCGCCTGCCGTAAATACGGCGAGATCGGTCGAACAGAACTTGGAATCACAGGCGGTGAGGATTATTTCAGAACCCGAAACAGCATCGGGAAGCGAAGTAAATGTAAATTCACGGTCGCCGAATATCAGACTGCCGACCGAAGCTCCGCTTTCTATTCTCCAGTCTGTGTAATTATCGGTATCTTTTACAACGAGATTCTTTATAAGCACTCCGTCAAGGGGATCAATCTTTATTTCAAGAATCCATTTCTGTGAATCTGCACCGTTACACTCCCACTGAATGGCATTAGCTCCGGTTTCCGTTGAATCGGAATCAATTCCGATACAGCTTCCGTCAGAGGTGTTTTTGGTGGTAATCGTGTAAGTTCCGTCGCCGTTGTCCACGAATTTGAACAGCTGAGCGTCACTGCTCGTATCGGTATAAATTCCTATATTGGTACCGTTATCAGGTTTTCCGTAATCAAGATCGAGAAGATAGGTTTTTGAATCGCCCAGCTCGGAATAAATATAGTAATATCCGCTGCCTGCTGACTCAAAGAGCCAGCCGTTATATTCAGATGTGCCCTGCTGTACATTTGTTCCTGCTGCGGCATTACCGTCAGCGACTTCGAGGTAAAGTCCGCTGTTTTTATTCCTGATTCTGTATTTGTGAGCTGTGTCGATTACTGCTCCCGGCTTGAAAGACGAGGTTCCCTGGCTGTTGACCGTAACTGCCGGTCTGTCGGGAAGCGGTTTCTCCGAGCCAAGGTAAAAGCTCTGATGCGGTGGCTGATTATAGCAGTTCTGTTCCGTTGCAACCTGTGTACGGTACTGTACATCGTGCATTAAAGTAGTAATTCTGTAATCGGTATCATAGGTTGTGCAGTAAATTCGGACTGACTTGCTGTCAGCGGCTCTTACAATAAGCTCCTCGCGCCAGTCACCGAAAATATCTGCCGAGAGACAAGGCGTACCCTTTGTTGTGTTGCAGGTGTAATAGCCGTCCGTTGAGAGGATAGTGGTCAGCTTTCCGTCTGCTCCCATATCTGCAATTGTTGCAGGTGAATCAGTGTAGCCGTCAAGGATCTCTCGCTCAAGATCGCCGTCCCAGTGAATGAGAAAATTGATTGCCGGACGTCTGCATGAGAGAAGCGTACCGGAGCCATTATAAACATTGTTTCCGAGTCCCCAGAACTCCGCACCGTCGTTTCCGGTCCACACATTATCGGCACAGCAGCGTCCGGTATCGGAATTCCCGTCTGCGTGGAAAATCCGGTTTCCGTTCTTTGCATCGAGAAGAGTTACACCGTAGGGCTTTTCTTCATGGCAAATCCAGACCTCAAGTCCGTCGCGGTCGGGGAGAAAATCACCTACGTGAAGCGCATCGCCGTGTCCCGTATTGGTGCACCAGAGAAGCTGTCCGTTATCGTCGATGCAGGTTGCACCGAGTACAAGTTCCTGCTTGCCGTCATTATCAACATCCGCCGGCATACAGTTATGATTGCCGTCGCCGTAGCCTGCCGCAGATGAAGAATTTCCGGTATCGAAGAACCAGCGCTGAACGAGCTTTTTGTCAACTACATCATAGGCACAGGCAGTCATTCGCGTATAGTATCCGCGGACAGTTACTGCACTCGGGTGAACGCCGTCGAGGTAAACGACAGAGCCTAAAAATCTGTCTACGCGGTTGCCGTAGTTGTCTCCCCAGCTTGAAACCGTACCCCTTCCGGGATTGTAGTCAACCGTATCGAGAGCAGCTCCCGTTGCGCCGTCAAAGAGCGTGTAGTATTCCGGACCAGTGAGGATATAGCCCTTGGAATTTCTGTAGTTCTTTGAGCCGTCGCCGATTACCTTTCCTGTTCCGTCGACAGTGCCGTCAGCCGTTTTACAAGTCATTTCAGCGCGTCCGTCGCAGTCGAAGTCTGCAACAAGGAACTGCGTATAGTGCGCTCCTGCACGGATATTCAAGCCTAAATCAATCCGCCAGAGCTTTGTTCCGTCCAGCCTGTAGCAATCGATGTAAACATTATCTGTATTGCCCGATTTTGAGTTATCCTGCGAATTTGACGGATCCCATTTCACGAACAGTTCATACACTCCGTCTCCGTCGACATCACCGACCGAGCAGTCGTTTGGAGAATATGTAACTCCGCTTGTAGATGCAGTGGGGACATCCATTTTAATGTCAAAGTAACTGTTCTGCGACGTGAAATTGCAGCTGTCGCTTGATTTCACCACATTATTAACAACTGTATCAACTCTGTACTTTGACGATGCCGAACCGCCTGTATCAAGAAAACATGTGGACTTGCCTGCTCCGCTTGTGTAAATCAACGTGCCGTCACGGTAGAGTCTGAACTCCGCGTTATCGTCGTCGTTTGCGAGAAAACGCCAGCTTACAAGCATTCCCGAGCCTGTTCCGACCGCTGTAACTCCCCTGTCGAGGTATTCAACGATGTTATTACCCGTGCCGTATTTCGCCCGGGCGGTAACAGCTGTGTTTTTCATCACAGGGAAAGTATTTGATGCCGCCGCAACGATAACGGATGCAGTCACAGCCGCAGCCCGTTTTAATTTACTATTCATTCCAAATCACCCCTGATTGTCAACGGATTCTGGTATACAGCCGCCTAATGCCGCATACTTTTATCCTTTTCTGTTTTTGATTTAACCGATTCACACTCGGTTTAATTATATTATACAAGTAATTTAAAGAACGAACAATAGAAAAAAGCGCTTTTTTAATGATATTTTAGGTTATTTTTTACCCAGGCAATCATCTTATATGAAATATTGTATCTTAAATCTGGTGTATTTGTATGCAAAAGTATATATCTATTTCTGCTCATCATCAATTACGACATATTCCGAAATACATGCCGTCCTGAATTTCAGTGACCAGTCTGCAATGCCTGATGTGACTATAAAATCTGTCATCAAGAAGTACTGTGTCGTGACGCATATCATTTTTTCCCAAATCCCTTGACAAATTCTTTTGAATGTGATAATATAAAAGTACTGTATTATTCATGCAGAACAGACCGCTCTCCGATACGGAGAGAAAGCCCATACGGACAGGCGGGTCAGATGCCGAGGCAGCTTCGGCTGCGTTATTGATTGGGTTAAAAGCCCAAATTTTATAAGATGATAACTTTATAATCAAGTCACTTGTGAAACGGTCAATAAACATATCGGCGTCAGTCCGCAGAAATGTGCGTAATCGGTTGGAACGTATCTTTTCTTACTATAGCTAAGACCACAGGTGATTTCATTGCGGAATCACCTGTTTTTTATAGGACTGATCGTTTTTCCATGAAATTTTGCCTGAAAAGAAACAAACAGACATTTACATCTAACAGTTAGGACTGATGCCAATGAATACTGATAATCAGAAGTCCGCTCCCGTTTACGAAGCTCTTGAGCGGCTCAGAAAGCAGAGAATCGTACCATTCGATGTACCGGGTCATAAACGCGGACGCGGCAATCCGGAGCTTGTAAAGCTTCTCGGCGAACAGTGCGTCGGTATCGACGTCAACTCCATGAAGCCGCTCGATAACCTATGCCATCCGGTTTCCGTCATCTATCAGGCGGAACAGTTGGCAGCGGACGCTTTTGGTGCTGCTCACGCTTTCTTTATGGTGGGAGGTACGACCTCGTCGGTTCAGAGTATGATTCTCACTGCCTGCAAAGCAGGCGACAAAATAATATTGCCGAGAAATGTCCACAAAAGCGTTATCAATGCCCTCGTTTTATGCGGAGCAGAGCCTGTTTACGTAAATCCGGATGTTGACACACATATAGGAATCGCTCTCGGCATGGAGCTGAAACAGCTCGAAAAAGCTATAGTCGAAAATCCCGGAGCTGCTGCGGTTTTTGTCAACAATCCCACTTATTACGGAATATGCTCGGATATCCGTTCAATCGTCAGGCTTGCTCATGAGCATAATATGCTTGTCCTTGCTGACGAAGCCCACGGTACGCACCTGTATTTCAACGAGAATCTTCCGGTTTCCGCTATGGAGGCAGGTGCGGACATGGCAGCCGTATCAATGCACAAGTCCGGCGGAAGTCTCACTCAAAGCTCACTCCTGCTCATTAACGACACTGTGAGTCCCCGATATGTCGAGCAGATTATCAACCTTACACAGACCACAAGCGCATCGTATCTGCTTCTTTCCAGTCTTGATATATCAAGAAGAAATCTCGCTCTGCGCGGACATGAGTCGTTTGAAAAGGTTACTGCAATGGCTGAATATGCCCGTGAGGAAATAAACTCTATCGGCGGCTACTATGCCTACGGAAAGGACCTCGTGAACGGCAGCAGCATTTTCGATTTTGACGTTACGAAGCTTTCAGTTTACACGCGTGACATAGGTCTTACGGGAATTGAAGTTTACGACCTGCTCCGCGACGAATATGATATCCAGATTGAGTTCGGCGACATCGGAAATATACTCGCTTACATATCGATAGGTGACAGAATCCAGCATATCGAACGCCTCGTCGGAGCGCTTGAGGACATAAAGAGGCTGTATTCACGAAAGGTTTCGCACCTTCACAATGCGGAATACATTGCTCCGACCGTCGTTGCAACTCCTCAGAAAGCCTTCTATTCCGAAAAGGAATCGCTTCCGGTTCATGAGACTGCGGGACGTATCTGCGGCGAGTTTGTAATGTGCTACCCTCCGGGAATACCGATTCTCGCTCCGGGTGAGATGGTTACCGCTGAAATCGTCGATTATATGCTCTATGCCAAGGAAAAAGGCTGCTCGATTCAGGGCCCCGAGGACTGCGAACTTAATTACCTGAACGTATTAAAGGAGGATTAGCCGAATGGATTTTTGGTTTTCCGAGATGCACACAAATAATGTCAAGCTTTCAATCCGTGTTGAAAAGCAGCTCTTCAGCGGCACAAGCGATTTTCAACGTATTGATGTATTTGAATCGGAGGAATTCGGTCGGTTTCTCACCTCCGACGGCAGCGTGATTTTCTCCGAAAAGGACGAGTTCACATATGACGAAATGGTCGTTCACGTGCCTATGGCGGTTCATCCCAATGTGCGGAAAGTTCTTGTAATCGGCGGCGGCGACGGCGGTGTCGCGCGTGAACTTTCCTATTACGACGAAATTGAGGCTATCGACGTTGTCGAGCCTGACGAACTTTTTGTAAAAGTTTGCAGGGAGTTTTTTCCCGATAATGCACGAGGTCTCGATGACAGCCGCGTAAAGATTTACTATCGTGACGGTCTGCGCTTCCTCAGGGGAAAACAGAATGAATATGACCTTATTATCAACGACAGCACCGACCCTCTCGGTCACACCGCAGGCCTTTTCACGAAAGAGTTTTACGGAAGCTGCTACCGTGCACTGAGAGACGACGGAATCATGGTATATCAGCACGGCAGCCCGTTCTTCGACGAGGACGAGGAAAGCTGCCGCGCCATGCACCGAAAAGCTTATCGGAGCTTCCCGATAAGCCGCGTGTATCAGGCACATATTCCAACCTGTCCGTCTGGCTACTGGCTGTTCGGCTTCGCGTCCAAAAAATATCACCCGCTGCGCGACTTTGACCCTAAACGCTGGAGAGAACGTCATCTGAAAACGTGGTATTACTCAGCAAATCTTCACTGCGGTGCATTCATGCTGCCGAAGTATGTTGAGGATCTGCTTGAGGAGGAAGAACGTAAATAATCTTGAATCAAATCAATTATAAAATTTAATATAAAGGAGTACCTAAAATGAAACTGCTTGTTATCGGCTGCGGCGGAGTTGCTACCGTCGCCATTCATAAATGCTGCGAAAATCCTATATTCACCGAAATCTGCATTGCGAGCCGCACTAAATCAAAGTGCGATGCGCTGGCAGAAAAGCTTGCCCCGAAAACAAATGCTGTACTGACTACCGCGAAGGTAGATGCAGACAGCTTCGACTCGCTGACAGAGCTTATGAACAGCTTCAAACCTCATACTGTCCTGAATGTGGCTCTCCCCTATCAGGATCTTACTATCATGGATGCCTGCCTTGCCTGCGGAGCAAACTACGTCGATACAGCCAACTACGAAGCCGAAGATACCGACGACCCCGAATGGCGCAAGGCATACGAAAAGCGTTGCAAGGAAAAGGGCTTTACCGCTTATTTCGACTATTCCTGGCAGTGGGCATACCGTGAAAAATTCCGCAAGGCAGGTCTTACGGCTCTGCTTGGAACCGGATTCGACCCCGGAGTTACCAGTGTTTTTACCGCCTACGCACAGAAGCATTATTTTGACGAAATCCACTATATTGATATTCTTGACTGCAACGGCGGCGACCACGGCTATCCGTTCGCGACAAACTTTAACCCCGAAATCAATCTCCGTGAGGTATCAGCAAACGGTTCCTACTGGGAGAACGGTCACTGGGTTGAAACAAAGCCTATGGAAATCAAGCGCGAATACAATTTCGACGGTGTGGGAATGAAAGATATGTATCTCCTCCACCATGAGGAAATCGAATCCCTCGCCGCAAATATTCCGAATGTTAAACGTATCCGCTTCTTCATGACGTTCGGACAGAGCTACCTTAACCACATGAACTGTCTGCAAAATGTGGGGATGCTCGGAACAACACCGGTCGAGTTCGAGGGACACGAAATTGTCCCGATCAAGTTCCTGAAAGCTCTTCTTCCCGATCCGGCGTCTCTTGGTCCGAGAACTGTCGGCAAAACTAATATCGGCTGCATTTTCACCGGAATTAAGGACGGAAAACAGCGCAGTATCTACATTTACAATGTCTGCGATCATCAGGAATGCTACAAGGAGACGGGCGCGCAGGCTGTTTCGTACACAACAGGCGTTCCTGCAATGATTGGCACAGCTATGGTTGCAAGCGGAACATGGAGCGGTGCAGGCGTATTCAATGTTGAAGAATTCGATCCCGATCCATACATGGACGCGCTGAACAAATACGGTCTGCCTTGGATTGTGGACGAAAATCCTGTTTTGGTTGACTGATATGCAGAAGCTTATAAACGATATATTTGCCGATATTCCGACACCTTGCTACGTTCTCGACGAGGCGAAGCTCATTGAAAACATGAAGATTCTGAAACGCGTTCAGGAATGGACGGGGTGCAGGATTCTCCTCGCTCAGAAGGCTTTTTCCATGTTTGCGGTCTATCCGCTTATGGCACAGTATCTCTGCGGAACGACGGCGAGCGGCCTTTATGAGGCGAAGCTCGGCCGTGAGGAATTTGGCGGAGAGGTTCATGTTTTCGCTCCTGCTTATAAGGATTCCGAATTTGACGAAATAGCTTCGGTTTCTGACCATATTGTATTCAATTCGCTGAATCAGCTTGAAAAATTCAGAAACAGATGCCGTGACAAAAGCATCGGAATACGCGTAAATCCTGAGTGCTCCACACAGGGTGAGGCTGAAATCTATGACCCCTGCGCGCCATTTTCACGGCTCGGTATTACAGCCGACAAGCTCGGCAATTCACTCCCCGACGGAGTTGACGGCATTCATTTTCATACGCTCTGTGAGCAGAATTCCGACGCTCTTGAAACAACGCTGAACGCAGTTGAGGAAAAGTTCGGCAAGCTGCTTCATGCCTGCAAATGGGTCAATTTCGGAGGAGGTCACCATATCACCCGTGCGGACTATGACATTGAACGGCTCGAACGACTGATTTGCCGTATCAGCAGTAAATATGGTGTTCAGGTTTACCTTGAACCCGGTGAAGCCGCCGCTCTGAATGCAGGCTATCTCGTCACCGAGGTCATGGACATCGTTCATAACGGCATGGATATCGCTATACTCGACGCATCCGCCGCCTGTCATATGCCCGATGTTCTTGAAATGCCCTACCGGCCTCCGCTTTTCGGAGGCGGTCTCAGCGGCGAAAAGGCGCATACATACCGTCTTTCGTCGAGGACCTGTCTCGCAGGGGACATAATCGGCGACTACAGCTTCGATAATGCTCTTGAAATCGGCGACAGGCTTTGCTTCGAGGATATGGCGATTTACTCCATGGTTAAAAATAACACTTTCAACGGAATGCCTCTCCCTGACATCGCAATTCTCCGTGCCGACGGCAGCTTCGAAACCGTCAGACGGTTCGGATATTCAGACTTTAAGGAGCGTTTATCATAATGAAAAAGCTTTTCACACTCGCAAAATCCGACGGATTTCATATGCCCGGCGAATTCGAGCCGCATCAGGGCTGTATAATGATTTTCCCTGAGCGTCCCGGCTCGTGGCCATATGACGCTGTTCCCGCAGCAAAAAAATTCACGGAAATTATCAAGCTGATCGCGGATGATGAAAAAGTTTACGTCATTGTCAGTGACAAAACCGAATCGCGTGCGGCGGAAATGCTCTCGGGAACAGAAAATATAAGATTCGTGAAAATACCTCAGAATGATTCATGGGCACGAGATACAGCTCCGACTTTTGTTGTCGGAAAAGACGGCACGGTTCGCGGTATCAACTGGAAATTCAACGCATGGGGCGGAACATACGACGGTCTTTACTCCGACTGGAGCAAGGACGATCTGCTCGCCGAACGGTTCTGCAATTCAGTCGGCTTCGACTTCTATGATGCGCACGATTTCGTACTTGAGGGGGGAGCAATTCACTCAGACGGCGAGGGTACGATCATGGTAACGGAAAGCTGTCTGCTCAGCAAGGGACGAAATCCGCATATGAACAAGGAAGAAATTACTGAAACCCTGTGCCGCCGTCTCGGCGCGGACAAGGTTATATGGCTTCCGAGGGGGATTTTCAACGACGAAACAAACGAACACGTTGACAACGTCTGTGCATTTATTCGTCCCGGAGAGGTCGTTCTTGCGTGGACTGACGACGAATACGACCCTCAGTATCCGCTTTCAATGGCGTGTATGGAAGTCCTTCAGCGTGAATCAGACGCAAAAGGACGTAAAATCACCGTTCACAAGCTCCCAATCCCCGAATATCCTGTACGTGTAACTGAAGCGGATATGGAGGGCTATGTATTTGAAGACGGCGAGGCTGTCCGCGAGGTCGGAGAGCGTCTTGCGGCTTCATATGTCAATTTTTACTTTACAAACAACTCGGTGATTCTGCCGCAATTCGGCGGTGAAAATTCCGAAAGCGACAAGCTTGCCGCTGAAATTATGGCGAAGCTTTGTCCGGAACGTAAAATAGTTCCCGTTGCGGCAAGAGACATCATCGTCGGCGGCGGAAACATTCACTGTATAACCCAGCAAATACCGAAAGGAGCGAAACATGCGTAACGTAACTGTGGCGGCTGTGCAGATGAGCTGCACCGAAAATCCGTCCGAAAACATTAAAAAAGCCGACCTTCTTGTACGCCAGGCTGTCGGTAAGGGAGCTAATATCGTACTCCTTCCTGAGCTTTTCGAGCGGCAGTATTTCTGTCAGGAACGTCGGTACGAATACTATGGATTTGCCATGCCAGCCGCCGAAAATGACGCTGTTAAGCACTTTTCCAAAGCCGCGGCAGAACTTGGAGCAGTTATCCTCGTCAGCTTCTATGAGCGCGACGGTAACAGACTGTTTAACTCCGAGGCAATCATCGACGCCGATGGCTCTCTCCTCGGAATTTACAGAAAAACTCATATTCCTGACGACCATTTTTATCAGGAAAAATTTTATTTCACTCCCGGCGACACCGGTTTCCGCGTATTTGACACGCAGTTTGGTCGCATCGGATGCGGAATCTGCTGGGATCAGTGGTTTCCTGAAACCGCAAGAGCGCTTGCTATCGGCGGTGCGGAGCTGATTTTCTACCCCACTGCTATCGGCTCTGAACCGATTCTCGGCTGCGACAGCATGAACCATTGGCGCAGATGTATGCAGGGACACGCGGCTTCAAATATCGTTCCGGTCATTGCCGCCAATCGTTATGGTACGGAAAAAGTCATTCCCTGCAAAGAAAACGGCAACCAAAGCTCATCACTGTGCTTTTACGGCTCGTCATTCATCACCGATGAAACGGGCGAAATTGTCTGCTCATCGCCCAGAAACGGTGACGATGTTCTCATCCATACCTTCGACCTCGAAGCAATTAATGAAGCCCGTCTTGAATGGGGACTTTTCCGCGACAGACGTCCCTCCAGCTACAAAATAATCTCCGAAAAATAAAACACTGTAACGAAATGACAGAAGTTTAATAGTTTTGGGCGTGTTGACACTAAGTTGGCGTGCGGATTTTCAAGCATTTTTTTGCCGAGAACAAGGCAATAATACACAGGAGTGCTGTCGCACGGTAAGGATTTTTAACGCAGTTATCGGCAAAATTTGCCGAAAATACGTGCGAATGACTTTAGTGTCAACACGCCTAAATTAAATCGCCGTACACAGCCAAAAGGCAGTGTACGGCGATTTAATTTAGCATATCTGATAGTTTATTTTTCGTTCAGTTTTTTCTTGAATTCAATGAATTCCTCGTAGGTTCCCTGTCTGTCAATACATCCGTCAGACGTGATCTCAATAATCCTGTTCGCTGTGGTCTGCATAATCTCGTGGTCGTGAGATGCGAGCAGAACAACGCCCTTGAAGTTGATCAGACCGTTATTTACTGCGGTTATACTCTCAAGGTCAAGATGATTTGTCGGACGGTCAAGCACAAGCACATTCGAGCCGAAAAGCATCATTCGTGAAAACATACATCTCACCTTTTCGCCTCCTGAAAGCACATTTACCGGCTTGTAAACGTCGTCTCCGGAGAACAGCATACGTCCGAGAAAACCGCGGAGATAGGTCTCTGTCTCGTCCTTTACGGAGTATTGGCGAATCCAGTCAAGAATCGACAGTTCACATCCATTGAAATATTCTCCCGTATCTACCGGCATATATGAGGTCGAAACGGATACTCCCCATTTGAACGTACCCGAATCAGGCTGCTCCTCCTCCATGAGTATCTTGAAGAGCATAGTAATAGCCTGTTCGCTTTCGCCAATAAATGCAACCTTGTCTGTTCTGCCAAGAGTAAAGCTTACATTATCAAGGAGCTTTACTCCGTCTACGGTTTTGGAAATTCCGTCGACCTGCAGGATATCCTTGCCAAGCTCACGGTCGATATCAAAGCCGATGAACGGATAACGCCTGCTCGACGCCGGAAGTTCCTCAACGGTCAGCTTTTCAATGAGCTTACGGCGTGAGGTCGCCTGATTTGACTTTGATTTATTCGCTGAAAACCGCTCTATAAAGGACTTCAGCTCCTTGATTTTTTCCTCGGTTTTCTTGTTCTGCTGCTTAATCATACGCTGAATAAGCTGGCTTGATTCGTACCAGAATTCGTAGTTTCCGACGTACATCTTAATCTTGTTGTAGTCGATATCGACTATGTGTGTGCAGACATTGTTGAGAAAATGACGGTCATGGGAAACGACGATTACTGTTCCGAAATACTCGGAGAGAAATTCTTCAAGCCATTTTACAGCGTCGATGTCAAGATGGTTTGTCGGCTCGTCGAGGAGGATTATGTCGGGATTACCGAAAAGTGCCTGTGCAAGCAGGATTTTCACCTTTTCATTGCCCGAAAGCGATGACATCTGTGAATAAAGAATATCCTCGGACAGTCCGAGTCCCTGTATCAGCTTTGAAGCGTCGGACTCGGCTTCCCATCCGTTCAGTTCAGCAAATTCCGCTTCAAGCTCCGACGCGCGCACTCCGTCCTCATCGGAAAAATCTTCCTTAGCATAGAGTGCGTCCTTTTCCTGCATTATCTCATAAAGACGGGGATTTCCCATAATTACCGTGTCGAGAACGGTGTATTCGTCAAAGGCGAAGTGATCCTGCTTCAAAACACTCAGGCGCTCCTCCTTAGGCTTTACAACCTCACCCGAAGCAGGTTCAAGCTCGCCGCAGAGAATCCTGAGAAATGTAGATTTGCCTGCTCCGTTTGCGCCGATAACTCCGTAGCAGTTGCCGTTGGTGAATTTCAGATTTACGTTTTTGAACAGCGTCGAACCGCCGAACTGCACGCTTACGTCCGATACAGTAATCAAATTATAATACCTCCGATATGATTAAAGTTATTGCCCCATTTTCCCGGAAAACGGAATTTTAAGTGCGTTCTATTTTTGTGTGAACACGCTCTGGTATAAATACTCCCTGAGCAGAAAAACGAAACATTATAGTGCGGCTGAGCATTGCTCAATAACCTTTTCCTCACGTCTGCAATGTTCTATCAGTCTGGCCAGCATTGCAAGTGTGATCTTCTCGAACTTATCTCCCGTATCAGCGGGATAAAGCCTGAAATACATTGATTCTGAACACAGTCGTTTCATACGTACTCTCCCCAGTTTCAGACCGTCAGCGAGACTGGCGGTCGTATAAAGCAGGAATGCCTTGTCAATCGCGATTGCTCCGTCGTAAACGAATCCGCGCTTCGCACTGCATTCAAAATTCTTGTTTATGACAGCGTACTTATAGTAAAGGTATCCGTTTTTTTGATGAGTATAGTACATACTGCCCTCATAGCCCATGCTCATGACGTTCTTTGAAGCAGGTACTTGTGGAGAATTACCAGGTCAGCTATGCCTACTTCACTGTCAGAGTTCATATCTGCATTCACAGTGTTGATATTCACTGCCTTATCGTCCGAACCGAACAGATATTTCCTCATAATTACGGAATCCATGGAATTGACCAGCTTATCATCGTTGACGTCACCGGAAATAACATCAGATCCTGTATTTGTTCCGCCGGAATAATAGTCCGACAGCGAGATGCCGTTGCCCGACTTTCCGAGAGGAATCTTATGGTCAAGACTGATGAACTTTCCGCTTTCATCCTGCCAGAGTGCTTTTTCAACAAGAGCATACTTCTCCTCGTCCCATTTTCCGAAATTGTCGTAAACGAGTCCGCCGGTATCTCCGGAATTTTCGTTGAAGCACCAGAATGTATGATTGATTTTATTGTCGATAATCAGTTCACGAAGATAAAGCATCCACTTCGTATTTTTGCCGTCGGTGTCATGCTCTTCGTCGATAAAACCGCCCCATTCGCCGATAAGCAGAGGTGCGACTCCCTCATCCTGCAAATAAAACCAGTTATCGTACCAGCAATCTTCAAGAAGAGTCTCCTTAGTAAAATCACCCTCAAACCATGTCTGCTCAAAAACAAGCGGTCCGTAGTCGTGAGGAGAGTATACAAGCTTATCCTGATGTTCACCGAGATCAATCGGGAATTCACGAGCGCCCCGGAAATTTGCTCCCCACCATGTATGGTAGTAATAGCTGAACGGATAGCGCGAATAGTCTATATTCTGATATGTCCAGTCGTATTCCTCACGGGGATACACTTCTGTTCCTTCAACCATTACAAGCAAATTCGGATTACCTCTGAATACAGCAGCGGCAGCTCCTTCAGCAGCATATTTCCAGTTATTTGGATCGGTTGAATCATCCCATTTTGCCATCAGATCCGGAGTGTCAGCTGTTCCGTGAGGCTCGTTTTTCAAGTCGATCGCAATAATTGTGTCGTCGTCCTTGTAGTAATCAGCAACCCATTCAAGAGCCTCGTACCAATCCTCGGTGCTGAATTTATCCGTGTACCAAAGGCTTACCTGATGTCCTGCTGAAGCCGTTTCGGCACAGTGAATATCTATCATGATTTTTATTCCGTTTTCGCGGCACCATTCAACGGCATAATTCCAGATATCAAAACTGTACATGACCGTTCCGCCCTCGACTCCCTCAATAGTAAGCTCGGGATTACTGTACTCGTTTACTTTCGGCGGTGCAGGGTCGGGGTCACCGTTTTTCCACTGCAGCAGAAGCTCTGTTGACATCGGAACTCTCAGCAGATTGAAGCCGTGGTCGGCTATCTGATTCAGCATTTCATGCATATTCTGCGACCATACGCCGTCAAACACCTGGCTGCCTACGTTGTAGCCAAACCAGTTACAGCCTGTGAGCCATACAGGGTTGCCGTTCATGTCCAGAATCTGGGTTCCCTCAACATGAAGCCAGTCGTCATGATACTCGTCAGGAACGGCGCTGACCTCTGATACAGGCATTCTTCCCGCTGTCCCTGCTGCTATTATTCCCGAAGCAGCTGCAATTGCTGCAAGCTTTTTCAGCATAGTTTTTTTCATCAGAATCACTCCTTTTTCATTTTTTTACGCTATATTTATTGTAACATAAATGAAACATATTGTCAATATTACAGGCAGCGGCGTATAAAGACAATTCCGTATAATACCTGAATACCGAATTGAATTAAAGAAAAAAGACCAACGGCTCTCTCAGCAGCACTCCGCCCGGAAAAGCAGACATATGCTGTTGCACTGACCGTTGGTCTATAAAGGGCATTCTTACCACTTTATTATAATCACTATATACAGTTTTTTATTTAACCGAAAGCGTTACAACCTTATTTCGTCTGTTTATCAGAGTAGGCTGAGCTTCTCCGCTTACGCAGTCGGCTGTAACCACTACCTTGGCGATACTGCCGTCAGAAGGTACTGTGAACATGGTGTTCATCAGAATTTCCTCCAGAATTGAACGGAGACCGCGTGCTCCTGTTTTCTGAACGATAGCCTTGCGTGCAATTTCTTCAAGGGCATCGTCCTCAATTTCAAGCTCAATATCATCATAACCGAAAAGCTTCTTATACTGCTTGATAAGAGCATTTTTCGGCTCGGTAAGAATCCTTACCAGCGACGGCTCGTCAAGCTCGTCAAGGACCGTAAGAACAGGCAGACGGCCGATAAATTCGGGCACCATACCAAATTTGATAAGGTCTTTCGGAATAACCTTCTTGAAGATGTTATTCTTCTCCTCTTTATGCGACTGTATTTCGCCGCCGAAGCCTATCGGAGCTTTGCCGATACGCTTCTGAATCTGCTTCTCGAGACCGTCAAAGGCTCCTCCGCAGATAAAGAGGATATTTTTAGTGTTGATCTGTATAACCTCCTGATTCGGATGCTTTCTGCCGCCCTGAGGAGGTACGTTTGAAACTGTTCCTTCAATAATTTTGAGCAGAGCCTGCTGTACACCTTCACCGCTTACATCACGGGTTAGAGATGTATTTTCTGACTTTCTGGCAATTTTATCAATCTCATCGATGTAGATAATTCCGCGTTCTGCCGCCTTTACGTCGTAATCCGCTGCCTGGATAAGTCTGAGCAGTACATTTTCCACATCGTCGCCGACATAGCCTGCTTCGGTAATCGTTGTAGCATCGGCAATTGCAAACGGCACATTCAGAAGCTTCGCAAGTGTCTGTGCAAGGAATGTCTTTCCGACACCCGTAGGTCCGAGGAGAAGCACGTTGCTCTTCTGAAGCTCAACGTCGTCGTCCTTATCAGACGAGCTGTCATCCTGGCTCATAATCCGCTTATAATGATTGTAAACAGCTACTGAAAGTGAAATTTTCGCCTCGTCCTGACCGATAACATACTCGTCGAGGAAATTCTTTATTTCCAGCGGCTTGAGCAGCTTCATTGAAGAAAGAGAATTATCCTCTTTGGGTTTAGCTGCTTTTCTCTGAGCTTTTGCGACGCCGGGTCCAAAAATCATTTCATAGCAGTAGCATACACACTCGTCGCATATATTCGATGTGCCTGCTGAAAACATACTGTGAACCTTATTTTCACCCTTGCCGCAAAAACTGCAGGACTTAAAATTCTCATCCATCCAAATCCCTACCTTTTTGTGATTACCTTGTCGATAAGACCATATTCACAAGCTTCCTGAGCTGACATATAGTTATCACGCTCGGTATCGATCTGAATCTGTTCAAGAGGTTTGCCGGTATTCTCGGCAAGCATTTCGTTCATTCTCTGACGAATTCTGACAAGATGGTCAGACTGGATTTTAATATCGGTGCACTGTCCCGAAAGACCTCCCGAAATAAGCGGCTGATGAATCATGATCTCACTGTTCGGCAGAGCATATCTCTTGCCCTTTGCGCCTGCCGCAAGGAGAAATGCTCCCATTGAGGCAGCCATACCTATGCAGATTGTGGAAACGTCACACTTGATATACTGCATCGTATCGTATATAGCCATTCCCGCTGTAATTGAACCGCCGGGACTGTTTATATACAATGAGATATCCTTTTCCGTATCCTGACTTTCAAGGTAAAGCAGCTGTGCAACAACAAGGCTTGCGGTTGCATCGTTTACCTGATCTGAAAGCATAATGATTCTGTCATTGAGAAGACGGGAAAAGATATCGTAAGAACGCTCTCCTCTGCTGGTCTGTTCAACAACGTATGGTACTAAACTGCTCATATTCATCGTCCTTTCTTTAAAAACGCTTGTCCCACAAGAGCTGTGGGACAAAATGAATTTGTTTCTTTGATTATCTTATTCTGCGTCGGATTCTGTCTTTTCCTCGATTGTGTTGTCAACTACGGCATTTTCCTTGATAAGCTCAACTGCCTTCTGAACCTTGATATCTGTAATGTAGTCATTCATCGGAATGAAGTTCTTAACTGTCTCGACATCCATGTTGTTGGCATTTGCAATCTCAGTAAGACCGTTATTGATTTCTTCCTCGGAAGCCTCAATATTTTCAAGCTCTGCAATTTTTTCAAGAGCAAGACGAAGCTTGACCTCGTTGACAGCTCTCTCTCTGTAGGTCTCTCTGAATGAATCCATATCCATTCCCGTGTACTGGAAGTAGAGCTTGAGATCCATGCCCTGCTGCTGGAGCTGCTGTTCAAAAGTGCGGACAAGGTTGTTGATTCTCTGCTCATACATACAATTAGGAATAGGAGTTTCAACCTTTTCGATGATTGTATTGAGAAGCTGATTCTCAAATGAAGCGTCAGCCTGCTTAACAGCTGCCTCCTCAAGCTTTGATTTAATGTCAGCACGGTATTCGTCAACGGTATCGAACTCTGTAGCGTCCTTAACGAGATCGTCGTTGATTTCAGGAAGCTCCTCATAGCTGATAGCCTTGAGCTTACACTTGAATGTTGCTTCCTTGCCTGCATAGTCAGTCATCTGATAGTCCTCGGGGAATGTAACATTTACGTCAAACTCATCGCCGATGTTATGACCAACGATCTGATCTTCAAATCCGGGGATGAACTGACCGCTGCCAAGACGGAGAGGATGATCCTCGCCCTTGCCGCCCTCGAAAGGCTCGTCGCCGAAGAATCCCTCAAAGTCGATAGTAACCTCGTCGTCCATCTGAGCAGCTCTGTCATCAACAGATACAATACGTGCGTTCTTCTTTCTGATGATCTCAACCTGTCTGTCGATATCCTCGTCGGTTATATCCTTGACAATCTTTGAAGCCTTTATTCCCTTATAATCAGCAATTTCGATAACGGGCTTTGTAACGCATACAGCTTTGATTTCAACACCCTGTTCCTTATCAATTGAAAGAATTTCAACATTAGGTCTGTCAACAAGCTCAAGCTTAGTCTCAGAAATAGCTGCGTCAAGCTCAGGACCGAGAAGGCTGTTGATAGCATCCTCATAGAAAACGCCCTCGCCGAATTCCTTTTCAGCAAGCTTTCTTGAAACCTTTCCCTTGCGGAAACCCTTGATCTGAATATTTTTCTTCTGTCTCTGATAAGCCTTTTCAACGGCATTCTCGAAAGTTGCTCCGTCGATTGAAAGCACCAGCTCAGTTGTGTTAACGTCTGTTTTTGTTGTGGATTTTAAGCTCATGATTTATATGTCCTCCATTATTTTTATTAAGCATAATACATACATTATACCATATCCGAAAAATTTTTTCTACAGAAAATCCTCACTTCTCCGCTTGTTACAATTTACATAAGCTTTTGTGGACAAAACTGTAAATAATCACCTGAAATCAAATGAAAATCTATATCATCATACGTTCCGGTGACACAAAGATTGTGCCCCGATCTGCCATGAATGTGACCGTAACAACATAGCTTAACCTTGTACCGGTAAAGTACATCGAGAATATCATAATTGAAGTTGCCGGCGAAAATCGGCGGATAGTGCATGAACACCAGCGGCTCATAGCCTGCCTTAACTGCCGCTCCGACCGAAGCTTCAAGGCGTCCGACCTCCCTTGAAAGCACCTTTTCGTCCTGCTTCTCACCAGGTATGTTCACCCAGCCGCGTGTTCCGCAGATTGCGTACCGCTCATCATATGGGAAAAAGTTATTGTGCAGAATCTGAATTGACGAAAATCCCTCTGCTTCAAGAAAATCATCCATTTTTTTCTTCGTCGTCCACCAGTAGTCGTGATTTCCCTTTATAACGATTTTTTTTCCGGGAAGTCTATGAATGAAATCAAAGTCAGCACGTGCCTGACTAAGCGACATTCCCCATGAAATATCACCTGCAAGAACTATCGTATCTTCGGGAGTGATAAGCTCATTCCAGTTTTTTTCAATAAGCTCCTGATAGTTCTGCCAGCCGCAGAAAATGTTCATCGTTTTACCCGGAACGCCGAAACAAAGGTGTAAATCTCCGATTGCGTATAAACTCATCGGTCACCGTCCATCAAAGAAGATGTGCGAGAACGTAGTCCTTCATATCCGACTTTTCAATGGAGTCGCTGAAACGCTCGGGCTTGTTTTTAAGCTCAGCAAGAGCCGACGGAACAGGAATATCCGAAAGCTCCGCAAGTCTGTCGACCATTGAATACTCGTCCATTTCGGACTTTGCATCTTCAATTGCTTCAAGAACACTCGAACTGAATTTATACGGACTCGCCGTTGAAGCGATGATAGTTTTTGTAGTATCGCCTGTCTCACGCTTATAGTCCTCGTAAACCTTAACGGCAACGGCTGTGTGAGTATCGCAGGTGTACGAGAATTTGCGGTAGATCTCTCCAATAGTCTCCTTTGTCTGTTTATCGTCACAGAAGCCTCCCCAGAACTCGTCGCTGAGCATCTTCTTGACATCATCGGAAACCTCATATCTTCCCTCGGAAGCAAGCTTTCCGAACCATTCTCTGATTAAAGCGTCGTCACGTCCGGTCATGAGGTAGAGCAGGCGCTCAAGATTGCTGGAAATGAGAATATCCATCGACGGTGAGCAGGTAGCGTAAAACTGACGATTTCTGTCGTAAACACCGGTATTAATAAAGTCAGTGAGCACGTTGTTGATATTTGAAGCACAGATAAGCTTGTTAACCGGGATACCCATATGTTTAGCGTAATATGCCGCAAGGATATTGCCGAAATTGCCCGTGGGAACACAGATGTTGATTTTGTCTCCGAGAGCGATTTCGCCGTCCTTGACAAGCTCTGCATAAGCCGAAATGTAGTAAACAATCTGCGGAACGAGTCTGCCCCAGTTGATTGAATTCGCACTGGAGAACATTTTTCCGCCGCTGCTGAGTTTTTCTTTGACCTCATCGTTTGTGAAAATTGCCTTAACTCCGTTCTGACAGTCGTCAAAATTGCCCTTGAGTGCGCATACTCCAACATTGCCGCCTTCCTGAGTTTTCATCTGGCGCTTCTGCATAGGACTTACACCCTGTTCAGGGTAGAATACCATAATCTGAGTGCCTTCAACATCCTTGAATCCCTCGAGAGCAGCTTTGCCAGTATCGCCGGAGGTTGCAACGAGAATTACTATTTTCTTATCGAGATTGATTTTCTTAACCGAAGTTGTAAGGAAATAAGGCAGGATCTGAAGAGCCATATCCTTGAACGCACAGGTCGGGCCGTGCCACAGCTCAAGCATATATGTTCCGTCAAAAAGATGCGACATTTCAGCAATGCTCTCAGTTTCAAAATTTTTGGTGCTGTAGGCATTGTCGGTGCAGTAATGTATCTCCGCTTCCGAGAAATCTGTGAGGTACTTGGCGAAAATGAAAGCTGCCCTGTCAGCGTAGCTCATATCACCGAGCTTAGTGATTTCCTCGGGGGTAATCAACGGAATACTGTCGGGAACGAAAAGTCCGCCGTCAGCAGAAATTCCCTGAGTTATTGCCTCCGCGCTGCTGACTCTTACGTCGCTGTCCCTTGTGCTGTTGTAAAACATAATATCACCCTTTGTTTAAAATATGAATTTGTAGCCTGTGGTATCATAGGCATTTTTTATATAGTCAATGCTTCGTACCGCCGTACCGTCAAAAATAACCCTTGCCACGTCGAAACGCGGCTGGAGCATATTCGGATTGCGGAGACAGTATTCGGAAGCGGCACGTATAATAAGTCCCTTTTTGCGCTCGGTTATCGCGTCAAAGCCGTCGGATAACCCGCCCGGTCTGCGTGTTTTTACCTCCACAAAAACGATGTAGTCACTGTCCGCCGCGATTATGTCAATTTCGCCGCCTTTTATCCGGAAATTCCGCGCAGCGATTTTGTATCCCTCTCTTTCGAGGAGGCGGCAGACCTCGTCCTCGCCGAACCTGCCGATTTCATTTTTCTTCATCATAAAGCTTTTTCAGGAATGTCTTTCTGTGAACGTCGGAAATGCCGAATTCACGCAGTTTTTCGTAATGCAGCTTTGTACCGTAGCCCTTATGGCGCTCAAATTCATACTGCGGATACTCCTCGGAAAGCTTCTTCATGTATCTGTCCCTTGCAACCTTTGCCAAAACCGATGCAGCCGCTATGGAAGCCGATTTCGCATCGCCTTTTATAACAAATTCCGAAGGACATTCAAGCTGCGGAAGTTTGTTGCCGTCAACTGCTGCAAATCCGGGCTTAATGCTAAGTCCCTCGACCGCACGCTTCATGGCGAGCATGGTCGCCTGAAGAATATTAAGCGAGTCGATTTCTTCGACTGTCGCCGTCGCGATGCAGCAGGAAGCGGCTCGCTCCATGATTATATCGAAAAGCTCCTCGCGTTTTTTCTCCGAGAGCTTTTTGCTGTCGTTGAGTCCGGGAATTTCTGTTCCCTCACTGAAAATTACCGCTGCAGCGTAAACATCGCCTGCAAGCGGACCTCTGCCTGCTTCGTCAACTCCGCAGAACACAGGATGGCGCGTTCGTATCTCAGAATCGAACGTGAAAAGCTCGGTGTGAACAATATTCTTCGCCATAGTCTACTCCTCGTCAGGAAGCTCAAGTGTAATTCTGCCGAGCTTGCCGCTTCGGAACTCATCGAGAACTGTGATCGCTGCACGTTCGGTATTTATTTCACCGCCGGAAATAACCATTCCGCGTCTGCGTCCGACCTTTTCAAGCAGTTCAAGTCCGCCGTCATCCTCAGCGGCTTCTACTCCGTAGCGGTTTTTCAGTGAATCCGGATAATTTTCCGAAAGAAAGACGAGCAGCTTCATTGCGAGTGTTTCAATATCAAGTATTCCGTCGCTTATTGCTCCGGTAAACGCAAGCTTTACTGCGGATTTCTGGTCGTCGAATTTCGGCCAGAGAACACCGGGCATATCGAGCAGTTCCACATTGTTTTCAAGCTTGACCCACTGCTTTGTCCGCGTAACTCCGGGTCTGTCCTCAACCTTTGCACGCTTTGAGCCTGCCATTCGGTTGATGAATGAGGATTTTCCTACATTCGGGATTCCCACAACCATTATTCGTATCGGTGCGCCGCTCATTCCGTTCTCGATGCGCTTTTTCATCAAGTCGCGAAGAACGTCGTTTTTCAGTGCAGGCAGGAAGCTTTTCAGACCCCTGCCGGATTTGCAGTCTACAGGCAGAGCTGTTATTCCCCTGCTTCCGAACCACGAGATCCATTTTTTAGTCGAAGCTTCATCGGCAACATCGCACTTGTTGAGCAATACAATTCTCGGCTTTCCGGATGTCATAGAGTCCATTTCGGGATTGCGGCTGCTGAGCGGAGTTCTCGCGTCCAGCAGTTCCGCCACGGCGTCCACGAGAGAGAGATTTGACTTTATCATTCTTCGTGTTTTCGCCATATGACCGGGAAACCACTGTATATTTTTCATTTCGGTATTATCCAAAGCTACCTCCAAATCAGTTTACAAAGCCAAAATTTTCCAATGGTGAAATCCTGAGCATGACTTTTCCGTTTACGGCACTTTCCGCGATCAGTCCGATTTCAATTGAGCGGCTGTCTTTGGACACACCTCTGTTATCGCCGAGAACGAATATGTATCCATCCGGAACAGTGATCGGATACTGACCTGTGAACGCACCCTCGTCGAGGTGGGTAAGTCCCGTGATATAGGATTCGCTGAGCTTTTCACCGTCCACATATACATCGCCGGCTTCAAAATCTATATCAACCGTCTGACCGCCTACGGCTATCACTCGCTTGACGATTTCCTTTCCCAGTCCTGACTTCGCAGAGGGATTTCCATTCTCGTCAAGCATAACAGCATCCTGTGCATTTATAATAACAATGTCGCCCCTTTTTATGTCAGGATAGATTGAAAGGGCAATTATCCTGTCCTTGGGCATCAGCGTGTTTTCCATTGAACTGCCCTTGACAGTTGCAACCTTAAAAAAATAAGTGAAAACCATCGATACTATAAAAAAAGAAATCAACATAGTTTCGACAATGGTATTAAGCTCCTTTGCGATTTTAGTTAAAATGTTTCTTTTTTTATTATTCTGCGACATGGCTTTCACTCCGAAATATTATAAGAATTTAAACTCTGAGAACGGCGAATATCTTATGATTGCCTTTCCGTAAATCTGCTCGCGCTTGATTAATCCGACATAGATATTGCGGCTGTCGGACGACTCGTTTCTGTTGTCGCCCATTACGAAATAATATCCCTCCGGAACAGTAAGCGGATACGAGAAAGCGCGGTCATCGTGGGTCGTGAGAGCATTGATATACGGCTCGTCGAGAGTCTTTCCATCCACAGTGACACTGCCCGAAAGGAAGTCGATATCGATTGTCTGACCTCCGCAGGCAATAACCCTTTTAATGATGCACTCATTAAGCTGAGAGCTTGTCGAGGATACCACTTCTCCGTTCTGGTCGAGGAGATATGCTGCATCGTTGTTGATAACCACGATATCTCCGCAGGAAATATCAGGGGAAATCATCGACATAAATACTCTGTCTCCGTCGTTGAGCGTGGGAATCATTGAACCTCCCACAACATTGACCGGATGAAGAATATATGTAAAAATCAATACAATTGCGAAAATAGTAATAATTGTGGTCTCAGCAATTTCGATTATATCACGCAAAGGGTCGCCGTGGGACTTTTTCTCCGGCTCTTCGGACTCTTCCGTCTGTACGGCAGACTGTAAATTCTCGTCCATTTAAGTTTCCTCTTTCAAAGATAATCGGGCGGCTTGCCCGTGTAGCAAAAAAGGGACATAACCGTCCCTCCTTGTAGGCAGGAAGATGAGTCAGACAGAAAAAATCTGCCTGAGCTCAGCCTGCGGATTTCAGCGAATCTGCTCTTTAACCTTAGCAGCCTTACCTACTCTGTCTCTGAGGTAGTAAAGCTTAGCTCTGCGAACCTTACCGCATCTAACGATCTCAACCTTGTCAACGACAGGCGAGTGAAGCGGGAATACTCTTTCGATTCCGCATCCGTGTGCAACACGTCTTACGGTAAAGGTCTCGTTGATTCCGCCGTGCTTCTTGGCGATAACCGTACCCTCAAATACCTGAATACGGCTCTTGTCGCCTTCCTTAATGCGAACGTGAACCTTAACGGTGTCTCCGACATTGAACTGCGGAGCGTTCTCCTTCATGCTTGAGCTGCTGATTAACTTGAGTGCATCCATTTTAATTTCCTCCTGAATTTCCGAACATTCTTACCTGTCCTTCCGAGCGTTTCAGCACACGCAGGGAAACAGAATTCATACACAGGTGCATAAAACTGCACCTAAGCGCCAATAAAGCACAGGCATTCTCCGGCAAAAGCGGAGACTCTGCCGCGCGGCGCGTCAGGCAGCGGACTGCTCGATTTAATGTCTTACGGCATTAACCCTCATTCGCAATAGTGCGAACGGATTTCAAATGCTTTTATATCATACCACACTTTAAAGAAAAATGCAAGTGTTTTTATGAAAAAATTTCATTATTTTCGCAAAGAATTCCTAGACGGACGATTCTGCATACTTCAAAAGGTGTTTCCGATGTGTTTTTCAGGGCTTCGATGAGCAGCATGGGATTGAAATTCGTCTGAGTTCCGGCAGGAAGTCTAAGAATGAGCCTTAGCTCTGATTCCTCCACTGTCATGGAAAGAAGTTCAACCGACGGCTTGAGATCAACGGTTTTTATGCCTTTTTTCGTCTTTTTTTCGATGAGAATGCTTTCGCCCGAAAGCAGCTTTTCCATCTCAGTACGAAGTTTTTCCGGATTTTCCGTTTCAAGCGAGACTGAATACTCTGCCCCGGCAATTTCCGTGATTTTCAGCCTTGGCTCACCGACAGCGAGAATCCGCATCCCCTCCGGCATCACAGCGTTAAGACGGTTCATTACCTCATCGAAGGGCATATCTTCATTCAGATTGAAGTCGAGAACTTCACAGCTGCTCTCAAATCCAAGCGAAAGTGCCAGTGCAAAAGAAAAATACGGATGAGGATTATATCCCTCAGTGTACCAGATCGGCAGTCCCGAACGTCTGAAAATCCGCAGCATACAGCGGTTCAGGTCGAGATGCGAAATATATTTCGCCCGTCCCTTTTTCTCAAATATGGCTCTCAGCTTAATCAAAGCACTTCCCTCCAGTCCGTTTTGTAACTCCGCAGCCGCTGCATTTCAGACGGCAGTTCGGTGTTGTTTCGGCAGCGTGTGCCGTCTTATTCTCACGAATGAAGAACTCCTTTGATACATAGTAATCAAGGTGATCCCACGGAAGAATCTCATCATATCCGATGCGCCTGTTTGCATAGAAAGATGGTGATATTCCACACTCCTCAAAAGCTTCCAGCCATTTGTCAAATTTATAATATTCTGTCCAGCTGTCAAATTTGCAGCCCTTGCGCCATGCAGTATAAATCACACGGCAAATCCGTCTGTCACCCTTGGCAAGTGCCGCTTCGAGTATACTCACATTCGGATCGTGCCAGCTGACCTTGATTTTCCGCGTCTTTACCGAATCCACAAGGAGCTTCTGCTTGCGCTCGATTTCCTCGCGCGTGTCCTGAGGCTCAAACTCGAACGGAGTGAACGGCTTGGGCACGAATGTTGCGGTGCTCACTGATACCTGGACTCCTCTGCCCTTGGGACGGTTTTCAATGCTGTAAAAAAGATCAACGACGCGCTGTGCAAGTTCGGCGATTCCGATAATATCCTCGTCGGTTTCTGTGGGAAGTCCCATCATAAAGTACAGCTTAACCGCCGAATATCCGCCCTCGAACGCAATCCGGCAGGTATTCATGATTTCCTCCTCAGTTACGTTCTTGTTAATTACGTTCCTCAGCCGCTGAGTCCCTGCCTCCGCCGCAAATGTAAGACCGCTCTTGCGGACTTTTTTGACCTTTTCGAGCAGCTCCTCCGAAAAGTTGTCCACGCGCAGTGACGGCAGCGAAAGGTTTATGTGCTCGCCTTCAGTATAGTCTATAAGCTGTTCAAGCATATTCCCGATGTCGGAGTGGTCACTGGTACTGAGAGAAGCAAGCGATACCTCGTCATAGCCGGTATTGCGGCAGAGTGCCTTGGTCTGTCGGCAAATCGTCTCCGCGCTTTTCTCCCTGAACGGACGGTAAATAAATCCCGCCTGACAGAATCGGCAGCCTCTGATACAGCCGCGCAGAACCTCTACCGATGCCCTGTCGTGAACGATTTCCGTGAACGGAACGACGAAATTATCGGGATAATAAACCTTGTCAAAGTCGCTGATAATACGCTTTCTGACAATTTTCGGAATCCCCTCCTCAACGTCAAGAGAAGCAATTGTTCCGTCGTCATTGTAGGTGAAGCTGTAGAACTTTGGAACGTAGATTCCCTCAATATGGGCTGCCCTGCGGAGAAAATCGTCCTTGGAACATCCGGATTTTTTGCACTCGAGGTACAGATCCATAAGCTCAAGATTGACCTCCTCACCCTCACCGAGAATAAACAGGTCAAAGAATTCTGCAAGCGGCTCGGGATTGCATACGCACGGACCTCCCGCGACAACAATCGAACTGAGAGAATTTCCCCTGTCACGGGCAAAAACGGGCAATCCTGCAAGGTCGAGCATATTAAGCACGTTGGTATATGAAAGCTCGTACTGCATGGTAAATCCGATAAAATCGAAATCCTTAATCGGATCAAGGCTTTCAAGTCCGTATAGAGGAATATCGTTTTCACGCATTATTTTCTCAAAATCCTCAGCCGGTGCAAAAACTCGCTCACACCAGTAGTTTTCGCGCCCGTTTATAAGCGAATAGAGTATCTTCATTCCAAGATGTGACATTCCGATATCATATGTGTCGGGAAAGCAAAAGGCAAAGCGGACATCAATCATCGCTCTGTCCTTGACAATACTTCCCGACTCGCCGCCGATATATCTCGATGGTTTCTGCACTGATAACAAATGCCTTTCAATTTTATCTCTAAGCATTTTTTCCTCCGTTTTACTTCAGATTAGCGGCGGTGAACCTATTCGGCATAAGCTCTGAAAGCCTGTATTTCCGGTCGGCAAGGACAATTGTAAAATCGTCTCCGCAGAATTCCGAAAGCACCTGCAAACACGCTCCGCATGGCGTACAGGGACGCGAAAAATCACCGTCCGCGCTGCCTGCAACTGCAATAGCCCTGAATTTGTCAAAGCCCTCGGAAATTGCCTTGAAAACAGCTGTCCGCTCGGCGCATACCGTCAGTGAATAGGACGAGTTTTCAATATTGCAGCCGGTAAAAACCCTGCCATCTTCTGTAAGCAAAGCTGCTCCTACACGAAATCTGGAATAGGGGCTGTAGGACTCTTCCGCCGCATTAACTGCCATTGAAAAAAGCTCGCTTTCGGTCATGATTTCCTCCCTGCACGGTGCTTCGTGCCGTCCGGTTCAATGATGTAGGTATTTTCAAGCTGTGATGATAAGCTTCTGCGGAATGCAGCTCTGTATTCATTACGCAGCGAAGTCTGTTCGGATTTTTCCGCCTCAGTCAGCCCCTCTGACTTTGATTTCCGGGCAAGCTCATTGATACGGTCGATCTTTTTCTGTTCCATTTTATAACAACTCCATGATTTTTTCTTATTTATAAAATTATAACATATCTTTAAAAATATTTCAAGTATAAAGAATGAATTTCTGTTCCGACTCACCATCGGATAAACGGGCATGAAAAAATTCAAAAATAATTTACTTAAACCACTTGAAACAGACTGCCCGGTATGATACAATTATAAATGTATATAAGAGAACAAATCCAGGAAGTGATTGAAATGAAAGGAAAAACCGCGCTTATCACAGGCGGTACGGGCGGAATAGGAACGTCACTGTGCAAACGGCTGACCTGTGACGGTTACCTCGTTATCGCCGGTTATGCAAGCTCCGATAATAAGGCTGAGAAGCTGAAATCAGCAGGGTTTTGTGCCGATGCAGTGAAGTTCGATGTTGCCGACCGTGAACAGGTCAATGACGCAATAAAACTAATCACCGAAAAATACGGTGCACCGTCTTTGCTGGTCAACAATGCCGGGATTTCAGAAATCGACCTCTTTACCGCAGTTTCCGGGGAAATATCCGACAGGATAGCCGACGTTAATCTCAAGGGCACTATGAACTGCTCACGAATAGTCCTGCCTGATATGATACGGAAAAAAGCAGGCAGTATCATCAATATCTCCTCAATGTGGGGACAGGTCGGTGCGTCATGCGAAGTTGACTATTCTGCATCAAAAGCCGGAATAATCGGCTTTACAAAGGCACTCGCCAAAGAGGTTGCGCCCTCCGGAATACGTGTGAACTGCGTATCTCCGGGATTTATCATGACCGAGATGAACGCGCGGTTCACAACCGAAGAACTGAACGCAATACGTGAGGAAATCCCTCTTGGATGCTTTGGAACTCCGGACCATGTTGCATCGGCAGTATCATTCCTTGCATCTGAAGAATCGGCATACATTACGGGACAGGTTCTTGCCGTCAACGGAGGAATGGTAATTTAAGCAATTAATCTGAGTGAAAGGAAGTACGCTGTTAAAATGATTTACGATACCGAACGTCTGCAGAAGCAGATAGAATTTGTAATTGAAATTGACAAACTGAAGAATATTTATCGTCAGACCTACGTTCTTGGTGAGGAGCGAAAAGAGAACGATTCTGAGCACAGCTGGCACATCGCGCTTATGGCTTTTCTTCTTGCTGAATATTCGGAAAAAACCATAGACGTGCTTAAAACGATGAAAATGCTCCTTATTCATGACATTGTTGAAATAGACGCAGGTGATACTTACTGCTACGATGCCGAGGGATACAAAACAAAAGCCGAACGCGAGGAAAAGGCTGCACAGCGTATTTTCGGACTTCTCCCGGAAAATCAGTGCAGCGAGCTTTATGCGCTTTGGAGAGAATTTGAGGACGGTTCATCAGATGAGGCGAAATTCGCAGCGGTTCTCGACAGGATTCAGCCGTTGATCCTGAATTATACAAAAAACGGAATTTCATGGAAAGAGCACGACGTCTGCAAGGAACAGGTCGCCGGAAGATACTCCCAAACAGCCGAAGCTTCCGAAAAGCTGACACAGCTTGCGATGAACATTATCAACGATGCTCACGAAAAAGGCTGGCTGAAATAAAAATTGACTATAGTCAAAATGCACAAATGAAATTGTTTGTTTTAGTTTATATTTGCTAACTTCCCGAAAAAAGTGAAAATAAGATGACAAATTTATTTTCCTATTGAACTTTTTTTCTCATTATGTTATATTTATGGTATAAAATACTGTTATTTTTTAAAGGATGGTATAATTTATGAAAGAAAAAGTTAAACGCTTCGGAGCATTTGTTTCCGCTAAGATTAAAAGTCTTAACAGTAAGCGTGAAATCAATACAGATAAATACCGTGTTGTAAATTTCATTCTCCTGCTTCTTTTTCCGCCCTTTATCAGCGCAATGGCTGAAATCAACCAGGGTAAATACGTTTCGTCTTTCCTCGCATTCTGTGTCGAAAGACCGTCCGTTATGATATTCAACATAATCGTTGCAGCACTTATATTCTGTCTGCTCCTTGCAATTTTCCGCAAAGGCTGGATCGCAGTGCTTGTACAGAGCATTATTTATATTGCTCTAAGCACAACAGAACTTTTCAAGTACGGAACAAACGGCAATCATCTGATCCTGTCCGATATGAAGCTTATAAGAAGCGTCAAGAGCCTTACTTCATTTGCATATATTAAAATCACACCGAGACTGATCATTTATTACCTTATTGTTATCGCATTTATCTGTGCTGTTTTCTATTTCAATCCGAAATTAAAGCTGCGTCCTGCCAAGCGTATCGCTGCGTCTGTCGTATGTATCGTTCCCTGCGTGGGAATGGTTATGATGCCGACATTCTCGACCCCGATTTACTCGTTCTTTAACCTTGATACAACCGCAGCTACAAATACTTTTAAGCTCAACGAAAAATTCAAAAGTAACAGCCTGCTCGCTTTCCTCGTCCAGACAGCTTCCGAAAGCTACGCCAACCGACTTGTAGAACCTGAAAACTATAACGACGAAACCGTTGACAGCATACTTAATAATGTTACTGTTGATAACACCGACAACTTCAACGGAGGCGTAAAACCAAACGTTATCGTAATTATGAGCGAGGCTTTTGCCGACTTCCGCGTATTCGACGAGCTTAATATCGACGATTCCTATTATGCAGGTTTCGACGCAGCCTGCGCAGAAGGTGCAAGCGGTATTGCAATCTCACCAACATATGCAAGCTGGACTGTACGTTCGGAATTCGAGCTGCTCTTCGGACTTCCCGTCCGCGGCATCAACGATCCTAATATGCCGCAGCGAGATATTGCAGACCGCGCTCAGCCTGCACTTGCTCAATATTATAAGGCATGGGGATATAAAACAGCCTATGTTCACCCGTTCAGAGGTACTTTCTACAGCCGTAACAGAATTTATCCAAACCTCGGATTTGATACGCTGATTTTCGATGAAGACTTTACAGTTCCTGTTGAGAATTACGGAACATATATCGACGATTCAACTGTTTTCAATCAGATTAACCAGCTTATAACCGAAACTGACGAACCAATGTATATTCACACAACAACCATGCAGAATCACCAGCCCTATAATCAGGGCGACGACCCCAACGATGAGTTCGGAAACTATCTCCAGTGGATTCAGCATACCACAGAGGGACTTACCGTGTTCCTCGACCAGCTCCGTCAGCTTGACGAGCCTACACTGGTGTTTATGGTCGGCGATCACTTCCCCTCACTCAAGGGTGGCTCAGGAATCTACGATCAGCTTGGTATGAACGGCGATAACTGCAGTGTTCTGTATGAGCAGAAATACTTCGTTTGGAGCAATTACGGCGCTGACCTTTCGGCTGTTCCTACAGAGGAAAACGTATCATTCTTCTATATGCCTTACGTACTTATGGAAATAATAGACGCTCCCCATGACGAATTTATAGAAAAGATGCTTGATTACAAAGAGATGCTTCCCGTTTACTCGTCGGACTACACCAACAGCACATATCACGATGAAGAACTGGATATGCTAACCTATGACCGTGTTGTCGGAGATGCAATGTCAAGCTCTCCAATCGAGGAAGAGCTTGCTACAGAACGGGAATAATTCCGCTGACATACCGGCAATTTCAGACTGACGGATATAACACTGTTTTTTCAAAGTCACTTTCGATACTACATCGGAAGTGACTTTTCATTTATTAAAAATCCCATTTTACATCGTGCAATCACTGTATTCTGTATTTCGTGTGTAGAACGTCATTTTTTTCAATATATCCTTGCGTAATTTCAGAAGTAAGCTTTATTTCAGTAGTTCTCTGCCCGACTTAACGCATAGTAGTCTCAGAATACATCAGATTTATTATTCATTACTGCACCAATATACTGCTTCTACGTTTATAGCCACAAGCCTGATTAATGACAAAAAAACTGCGCAGCTTATTGCTACGCAGCTTTTCATTACATACGATAAAACTTCTTAATTGTCCGCACAACAAAGTGTGCTGGGATATTATTATTCCTTTACACCGCCAAGTGCAACACCGGCAATGATGAACTTCGAAAGCAGTAAGTATACGATAACGATAGGTACAATTGCAAGCGAAAGAGCAAGGTAAATTGCACCATAATCCTTAAACTGGTTCGAAGCCTGAATAGCAGATACCATCATAGGAAGTGTCTTCTGGCTGAACTTTGAGCTGATAAGAATCATGCTCGGTGTATAGTAGTTATTCCAGCTTGCGATGAATGCGAAAATTGCCTGAACGGCAATAGCCGGCTTCATCATCGGAATAGCAATTGTAAGGAATGTTCTGAATTCGCCCGAGCCGTCAATTCTTGCAGCTTCAACGATGTCAAGCGGGAAAGATGACTTCATGTATGAACGCATGAAGTATACAACCGCGGGAGCAGCAATTGAAGGAAGAATAAGCGGCCAGTATGTATCGGTAAGACCTAATTTAAGCATGAAGCTTACAAAACCTGCCGATGTTACCTGAACGGGAACCATCATTACGAGCAGAATTATCGAATATGAAATTTCTTTGATCTTGAAATCATATACATGAATTCCGTATGCGGTCAAAGCCGAGAAAAATACGGTAAATATAGTCGAAAATCCAGTGATAATCAAACTGTTTCTGTAACCGATCCAAACATTGAATACCGAGCTGTAGTTGATATCATGGAACAGCTTATCAAAGTTATTAGCAATGTTTGAACCAGGAAGGAAAGAAATACCGTTAGCAATTTCCGTTGATGTTCTTGTTGCGTTAATAATAAGAACATAAATCGGAAGCAGACAAATAATTGTAAGAATCACAAACCAAAGAAACAAAACTGCTGATTTGAGTCTTAACTTTAACGTATAGTTGTCTTTGGAAGTACCATAAACTGATTTCATATTACTCATATAGTAAGACCTCCAAACTGCTTATTTGCCTGTTTTGCCTGCTTTGCATTTTTCTTGAGCTGTTTCTTTCTGGCAATCTCGTCCTTATCACGGGTGATATAGAATGCGATACATCCAAGAACAAGAGTGATGAAGAACAGAAGTACAGATGCAGCACCCGAATAACCCATCTGCTTGGAAGCACCGGCTGACGGATGGAACTTCTGATAGATAAATACAGCAACAGTCTTCAAGTGATCGCTAACATGGTTCGGATCGCTATGATAGAGATAAGGAATATCGAACATCTGGAGACCACCAATCATGGAAGTAACAAGTGTGTACGCCATAATCGGGCTTAAAAGCGGGAAAGTAATCTTTCTGAATACCTGTCCCGAGCTTGCACCATCGATGCTTGCAGCTTCAAAAAGTGACGGGTTAATTCCCATAATACCGGACATGAGCATGATCATGGTATTACCAAACCACATCCATGTCTGAATGAACATTACTACGCCTCTTGACGGCCATTCACCTTTTACAAACTCAATAACATCATATTTTTTACTTACGGGATCATAATCAACTATTCCCAATTTGTTAAGAAGGAAGTTGAGTGCACCCGGTTCAGATTCACTCTGTCCGCAAAGCTGAAGGAAGAGTACTGCAACAGATGCAGCTGTAATGATATTAGGAAGATACATTACAACCTTAAAGAATCCCTTGCCCGGGATTTTAAGTTTCGCTTCAGTAAACCAAACAGCAAGCGAGAGTGATAAAGCGATCTGCGGAATGAAGTTACCAACCCACAGAATAATTGTATTTTTTAAAGAATCAACAAAGTTTTCGTGTATAACTCTTGCAGATCTGTTCCGGTCACCAAAAAGGATATCCTGAAAGTTCTGCAGGCCCAGAAATGTTCCGGCATCAGTCTCTTTATTGCCATGGAAAGCAAGGACGAATGTATTGATTAACGGATACAACTGGAAGAAGAAATATACAAGAAAAAATGGAAGGATAAATAAATAACCGTACTTAGCATAGCTAATCGACTTGATTCTTCTCTGAGCAGCTGACGCCATAACACACACCCTCTCAAATAAAGATAAATAAATATACACCTACGGAATGCATAAGCATTCCGTAGGTATCAAAACTTAGTTTTGAAATCGTATATCTTAATTATTCATCCCAATCGAGGTCAGGAATGTCGTTAGCAACCTTATCCTTGAATGCTTCCTTAGTGTCATCCCAAGAACCGCTGCCTTCAAGCATTGTCTTCTGAACAGCATCGATAAAGTCAGTCTTTACTGTTGCATCGTACTGTGTGATAAGACCGTTAAAGTTGATGCTCTTAGCATTCTCGTGGAGCTCTGCAAAGTAGTTCTGACCGCCGAAGTTGTCAGTTACAGCCTGATTCATAACAACGTTAGAACCAACGAGCTCTTCCATAACAACCTTGTTGTTTACATACTCAGGCTTCTTCTGAGCATAATCCTTCATAGCAGCACTGTCAACTGTAGCTGTCTTGATGAACTGCTGAGCCTCTTCACCGTTGTTTGTAGCGCTGTTAACAACGATCCATGTACCGCCCCAGTAGTAAGAAGCAGGACCCTGGCATACAGCCCACTTGCCGTATGTTTCGCCAGTCTTGGTGTCCTTATTATAGCCGCTTGCATCAAGAGCAAAGCCGCCGAAGCCCCATGTAGATACGAAGTAACCCATGCAGCTTCCGTTTACGCCTGCAGCTGTCCAAGCATCAGACCACTGAGTGTTCTTTGTAACGCCGCCGCAATCCCAAAGAGCCTTAGCGTTGTTAGCAAATTCCTCACAGAAGTCATCGATCTGGAGCTTGTTGTCCTTAACCCAAGGTGTAGTTCTGCCGCATGCATAAGCCTGCCACATACCACCAAGTGTATCAGCAAGAGCAACAGATGAGCCTGAAGCCTCAGAAATTGTCTGAGCAGCAGCTACGAAATCGCTCCAGTTGCCGATCTTTGCCTGCATCTCAGCAGGAGACTTAACGCCAAGATACTGCTCAGCGAGGTCGCTTCTGTACATGAAGCCGCCTGCTGCAGCCTGCCATGAAGCGCCCTTACGAACGCCGTTAGAATCCTTACCGATTTCGTCTGTGTAGCTGTAAAGGTCAGCAAAGTTAGCGTCTGTGAAACCAAGCTTAGCAAGGTCAAGTGTATTGTCAGAACCAATGTACTTCAGAGCCCAGTCAGCTTCGCAGAAGTAAACATCGAGATCGTCGCCGCCAGCGAGGAGCTGGTCGATCTTCTCAGGAGCGTCACCGCCGCCGCAGCCGAAGTTGATGAACTTAACGCCTTCAACCTTGTCGTTAGCAAGATCATCAGCGATTGTGTCGAAGCTAAGACCCTTCCACTGAGCGATGAGGTAAGGAACATCGTTAGCGTCCCAAGCAGCTACTGTAAATGTAGAATCGCCTGTGCCAACTGAAGCGTCGATTGCGCCAACTTCCTCAGACTTTGCGCTTGCAGCGGGTGCATCTGTAGTTTCCTCACCCTCTCCAGCTGTTGTTTCCTCAGCAGCTGAAGACTCGTCAGCTGAAGACTCAGTCTTTGACTCTGAAGCAGAGCTTGTTTTCTCGTCGCCGCATCCAACGAATGCTGTTGCAGCCATAACGAGTGTAGCCATTAAAGCTAATGTTTTCTTAAGATTGTTCATTAGAATTTTCCTCCTTAAATATGTATATAATATTTAAAAAATATTATAGCGTGAATAAAAATTTAATCTGCTTACCGCAATCAGAACCGATGCCGCCGAATGTCCTCGTTAACAGCGGACCAAATGGCGATTTTGCAGAAAGATTTATTACAAAAGACATAAAGTCTGTGTAATCGGTAATAATGAGAAAGAACGCGCGGAAGTTTACCGCAACGAACCGGAGTGTCGAACCGAAGCAGAGGTCGCAATGGCTTTATGCCTTACAGATGTACCTGCCGCAGGCTGATCATGTCCGCTGCTCCTCGTTAATCGGGGAACGATTCCGGTGAATCTGCGCGAATCATGGAACTGCGTCCAACAGTGAATGGTCCGCAGCTTGTCTGAAAGGGCATAATTCTGCTTTCGTCGTTAATACAAATATACCGTATTTTCGGTTCAAAGTCAACGTTTTATATCGTTCTTTAATCTTTTTTGTAGCTTATGTATATTTTCAACAACATATTTTTGTCGATTATAACATAAATTTATCATTGATTTTCAAATAGTTACAAAACGGTTAAAGCGTTTTTGCGTTATAATTACCAAATCCTGCCGCCAATATTTATTGCTATTCACCAACAGTTACAAATTTCAATATTTCGGCTGTCTCTTTTTGTTCAAGTTCTTCAACCAGTATCAATTCGTGTACATCGCTGAAACCGTTAATCTCCTCACGCAGACGGATTATAGCCTCTGCTGCCTCTTTATCAACGTAAGGAAGCAGCATCAGCTCGTCTATTCCGGCGGTATTTATGTTTACCGGAGCAATTTCATCAAGAGAAACTGTAACAGTCTGCGGCTCTTCAGTTATAGTTTCAGCAACGGTTTCTGCTTCTGTTTCCGGTTCCGATCCGGTCTCAGTCACTTCTTCCGGAGCTTCGGTCGTACACGTTTCATAAACGGGATTTACGACATAGATTCTGTCTTTTATTCCGCTGAAAGTTGCCTCGCCTATTCCGCTGACGTTCATTATCTCCATTATATTGCGAAACGGTGAAACCTCGGTCCTGTAAGTAATTATCCGCAGAGCAAGCACCTCGCCGATACCGTCAAGGGTCATAAGCTCTTCCTTATCCGCTGTATTTATGTTTATCATCACAGGAGCAGTCGGATTTTCGTCCACTGATGTACTATTTATAATCACAGCCGCGGATATGACGCTTTCTTCCGCTGTTATTCCGGAGCTTATCACACTTCCCGATGCCTCAGTCTTTATAAAACGCGTGATTGATTCCTGCCTGTCATCGTCGGATTTAACAAATGAATAATAAAGAGCACCGCAGAATGCAATACACATTATTACTGCGGCAAGAGCTGATTTTGCTCTGTCACTCATGGTTAATCACCGTCCGTTAACTATTCGGTTACCGCTCCTGTCGCGACGTCTGCGTAATATTTGAGTATTGCAGAAGCGTCCTTTGCATCAATAACACTATCGTTGTCGTAATCTGCAGCATACTTCTTGATTTCGCTCAGGACAGGATTTCCTCCGGTGCTAATCTGCGCATAGTAATTCAGAACTTCCGAAGCGTCCTTTGCATCCACGACGGTA
This sequence comes from Oscillospiraceae bacterium, assembly GCA_029007035.1. GTDB lineage: Bacteria > Bacillota > Clostridia > Oscillospirales > Ruminococcaceae > Ruminococcus. The sequence goes on along the minus strand of JAQXHC010000049.1, from coordinate 68,418 downwards.
TCAAGATTTATATCACCCTTGCGGACTTTGCCGATAGTCTGAAACGTCATTTTCGTAGCAAAGCTGTTTTTGCCGCTGTAATAACGCACACCGATTTTTACCGGCGCTGTATCATAGCTGAAAACTGCATCCCATTCAATTGCAAGAGCCGTCAGAAGCTCATTCCTGTCAGAAAGACCGTATCGATTCATCATAAGTTCGGTATATTTTTCGGCAGTGTACCCAAACTTATCGGCTGTTTCCGCAAGCTGACTTTCTGTGAGCGGCGGATTAACCTTTCCGTATTCAAGAACATCGCTGATTTCAAGCTCGATTTTCCCATCTTTATAACTGTAGACGGGAATTTCGTCCGGAGCGTCCTTTGCCTGAGGTATCACGAATTCTTTTGATGCACTTGCGAACTTTCCTCCGCCCGGAGCAATCCTCAGCATAAACGACTCACCGGGAATTACCTTCAGTGCGCTGTTCATTACCATCCCGGAGGTGATATTCTGTCCGTCGATAAATCTTCCCTCTGCGGAGTGATAGCTTGTACCTCCGTCGGTTGATATTTCGGTATATTCGGTAATATCATTGGAAATAAAGTTCAGCGTTTCATTAAGGCAGTCAAGCTCCAGCTCAGGCAGAACGGCGCGCTCAGGCACCTTTACCTCGTAGATTTCGCTTCCTATCTCAACAGTGAGCGTCTGTCCGGCATAGTCAGAAACGCTCTCTCCGTCAGTAAATTGGTGACCGTCGGGAGCGGTAAGAATATGATTGCCCTCGATATGAACCGTCTCGGCTTCGAGGTCAAAATTCGTGGAGCTGCGGTTTACTGTTACCGTAACCTTATTTTCGAGGCTGTTTTCTCCGATAAGTATAAATTCAAATACATTTGTGCCATATTCAAGGGCAAATTCATCGGAATATGTACCGGTAGGGATCGTCGTTCCGTTAAGACTGATCGTTGACGCTGAAATCGGATAAAACTTAATAGTATCGGCTGAGCCTGCCGTATTTATCTCATAAGTATGAGCGTCTTTTCTGATGGCGGACAGGTTGTCTCTTGAATAAGAACCGCTGTCCTTAACCGCATAATCAAGGGAAACGAATTCAGAATATGACGGATTATATGTACGTTCAGTATAATTTTCAAAATCGGTAGTGGCTGAAATATTCATATTTTCAGTAATTGAAATCGGCTGCTCATACTTGGAATAATCACCGCCGTTTACCGAATAATAGACATCTTTTCCGCTTTTTACCGAAAGCTCCACGCCCTCATCAAGCGGAACATTTCCCGAATCGTGGGAAAATTCAACTGCATTTACGGGATTTGCAAATGCTTTGACTGAGATGTTTCCCAAAACGATTTTTAAATTGGATTTTTCAAACTTATCCCTGATAACCTGAATCTGGGATTCCTGTTTCTCGCTTAACGTGCCGCCGTTAAGCTCTGTCATTTCATCAATAAGCGCTTCAAGGAACATATCTTTTTCTTCATCAGAATACTGATAATCCTCGTCCTTAACGTCAAACCACTCGCTTCCGTCCTCACTGTAGAAACTTTCGCCCTGTCCCGTGAGATTGCAAAGCTGCTCATATGACGCAAAATTACTGAAAATCAGCGATGTATCCTCAACTGCTCCGCTCTCCTTGTCTTCAAGATAGGTGCTTGCTTCCACGGGGATTACAAATTTGCTGTCGTCGCAGTAATATTTCACCTCGACGGAAAACAGTTCATTTTCCTCAAGAAGAACATTTTCATCAAGGTAAATTGTAATATATCCGGTAAGCTCCGAAATTCCCGATGTCACTGCGGATGCTGTTCCCGAGGCAGGGTCACCGGGGTCTGACAGTCCGGTGTATACCGTAATCTCGTATTCTGTACCCGGCTTGCTTATATAAGTTGAGATTGCTTCAAGCTGTTCCGTTCGCTCGGCGGTGAAAACATTCGCGGCATAGGACGGCTTGTTGATATCCATATCTTCATCGGCGCAGAGGTTCTGTGACGGGCAGGTCGAATCGTGGAAATAAATATCCGACAGGCTCTCGCTTCCTGTCATCTCGAAAACCGAAAACTCACAAATCGAGCTGTCCGCATACGAAAGCCAGAAATAACCCTCGTCGCTGAAATGAGTTCCCCAGCTGTTCTTTATCAGCCATGCGCCGACATTCCCGTCGAAATTAGCAGCGGTATAACTGTCATCCCAGCCCACGACTGATACGGAGTGGTTCGCCATCATCGGAGATTTTTCCGAATAACACGCTCCGGTATTGTAACTGTAGCCATCGGTGCAATAGGAAATATCGACAATATTTCCCGAAAAAACGAATTGCTTTACAAGCTCGTTCACCTCTTCACGATTTGAACCGTCCCTGCTGTAATCGAAAATATACGCATTTTTCAGATGATAATCCGACAAATATTCATACTGCTGCGCATATTCTTCATTCGGAACCGAATAATCTTCATCGGCAAAAAGTCTGCCGTCAACATATCCGAGCTTTTCCTCGTCAATTGCACCGTTCCACTGCGACCAGAGGTTTCCGACTGCATAGCAGTTTCCTCCAAGGTCGAGAATTGAATCATCGAACATCAGACTCAAGCCTGAATAATACAGTCTGCTTTCACCAAAATATGTAAAAAACGCTGTATGAAGCTCCGACAGATCAACCGACGGCTTATATTTCAGCAAACTTGATTCTGCACTTGCAGCTGCCGAAAACGTCCAGCACGTGCCGTAAGGATTCTGATTCTTGACCGATGTGGTCATTCCCTCGCGCCTCATATCGAAGCTCTCCGGAAGAGGCTCATCATCGCCGTAAAGACTGACTTTCCCGCTGATAGGCAAATAATTCTGAGTAAGAAGAAGACTTTCTGTTCCGATTTTTTCTCCGCCTATTACTCCGGTAAATCCCGGGAGTTCAAGAGACATTCCTCCTTTCGGGGGTGTCGGAGCCTTGCCGGCTGCAACTCCTGTAAATGACGAAACTGCACCTGATGACAAAGTCACCAATGCAGTTATTATAGCTGATATTCTCACGTGTTTTTTCATTTTATCCTCCATCTTCTGTCGTTCGATGAGATCTGAACGAATTATTTTACGTTTTTAGAGGTTAGCTTAAATCAAAACCGCATAAATCTGTTGTATACCAATGTGCAGTCAGACCCGATGAAAAGACATCATCCTTTAATTATGCGGTTTTGCCTTAACTGCCGGATTATTCGCATTGAACAAACGTCTCGATACGTTAAGTTCCGAAATAGAATCATGATAGCAGGATTTTTCTCTGTAATACATGACTATCTTGCAGTCTTTTCTCGGAAAATTCACATCATTCCTATAAGTGTATTCTCTTGCAGTTTTAAGGCTTCTGAATTTTTTCGCAAAATCACTCTGCCTGACAAGAACATCAGTCGAGGCAAAATACATTCCCGTAGGCTTATGCTTAATAACACGCAGCATAGCCGCATTCACTCCTATCCGAAAACAAACTGATACGCAACCCCGAACCACTCGCGCACAAGATACGTCGGGATAAGCCAATAAGCTGTGGGCGCCGATATGTTATACGCTTCCATGCCAAGCTTGTCCGCGATCATTTCGGCGCGAAGCTGATGATAGCCGTCTGTAACAATTGTGATTTTTTCGTTTAATCCCTTTTCTGAAATAATATTCTTTGAATTTCTGAGATTTTCATAGGTCGACCTTGAAGTGTCCTCAATAATTATCCTGTCGGGTGAAATTCCCTTTTCTGTCAGATATTCGTACATACACTGTGCTTCGCTTATGGATTCGTCACTTCCCTTCCCTCCTGATACTATGACTGTAACATCGCCGTTCTCAGCAAGATAGTCGTATGCCGCGTTGAGTCTGCGTTTCAGCATAAGACTCGGACGTCCGTTCTTCACCTTGCATCCAAGGACTACCATCGTTGTACCGGAAGTTTCAGGATAATCGTTCGCTGCCTTTACGATCAGACATGTTATTGCAGCCGAAGCAATAACCGTAACTATGAGAAATGCAGAAACAGTACACAATAATACCTTTCCGACAGGTCTTTCCCAAAGTCTGTGCAAAAACTCCGTCGCTTTTCCGTTGAACAGGAAAAACAGTGTCAGTACAGTCATCGCAGCAGTACCGAAGCAATTTCCGAGATTAACAATTCCCGCAAAAAACGGAGCTATAAACAATATAAGTATGACTATTGAAATAAGCAGCGGAATCGGCTTGGCTCCGAGCTTTTCAACAACATGAATCATAAGCTTTCCTTTAAAGCAAGAGCAAGCTGAGCAGGACACGAGGTATTCTTTACACCGCATTTGATTCCCTCAAGCTTTTCAATAACCTCCGCAACAGGCATTCCCTTTACAAGAGAAGCTATTCCTTTCAGATTTCCGTTGCAGCCTCCCACAAATTCAATATTTCCGACAATTCCGTCCTCTACTTCTATATATATTTTTCTGGAGCAGACTCCGTGGGGAGTATATTCGTATTTCATCTTACTCATCCTTTCTGATTCATTTTATTTGCGAGTTTAATTATCCGCTCGTAATTCTCCTTGGATGTTGTTTCGCTTCCGATATGAGTCGGGACGCTGTTATAGAGTCCATGGAAATCCGAACCGCCGGTTTCGATAAGACCGTATTTATCTGCGATTTTTTTAAGCTCTGCTCTGTAGTTTTCATCAGCGGAGTAATGTCCGATTTCAACGCCGTCGATTTTTCCCTTTGCCGAAAGCTCGTCGAGAAGCTCAATACTGTCGTAAAGCGCAGGGTGAGCCATTACCGCGACACCTTTTGCCGTATGAATCAGATCAAGGACAAAATTAACATCGGGATATGCTCTCTCCACATAGCACGAGCCGACTTTCGGATTGAAAAGCTCCCTGTCAAGCTCGCCGTAAAATTCCAGCGCATAGCCGTAATCAATAAGTGCGCGCATAATATGCTGCTTGAAAATGCTTTTAGAGCTTGTTGTATGCTTCAGAACGCTTTCAAGTGTTATAGGATATTTTTCCATAACCCTGTCAATCATCTCTTTTGAACATGCCTTTCTGATTTCACAGGATTTAAGGCACAGTCCCTCGAGACGGTCGGGTTTGCCCGGAGCATAGCACAGGATATGTACCTTTCTCTGCCGTTCCTTGTCCCATGCCGAAAGCTCGACTCCGTGAAGAATCTGAACCTCATGGCGTTTTCCGAGAATATCCGAGCGTGAAAATGATGCCATCGTATCATGGTCTGTAATTGAAATAACGTCGATATTTGTCTTTTTAGCCTGTGCTATGACGTCCTCTATTCCGAGAGAGCCGTCAGAAAGCTTTGTATGGCAGTGCAAATCACAAATCATAATAACCTCTTTTCTCCGAATTACAGATGATTTTTAATATATAGTATATATAGTTTTCAGCTTTGTAAATAATATAAGCTAATATATTATATCATATTTCGGGTAAAATGTCAAGTTCTTTGATGCTTTTGCACAGTGTTTATCCAATATTTATAAGTTTTAATTTCAGGGCAATACCTCTCCGGGCTTATACCGGAGATGCAGGCAGATACGGTACAAAACCGAGCGGCACGCTTTATAAGGTGTTGCCTTATTTTTTCTTTCCGCAGAATGCCGAATATAAATCGCTCTTTTTAAAGCCGTACTCTTTTGCAACCTCTTTGCAGGCATTTACCGGTTTTTCACCCATATTTACAAGGTTTTCAACTCTTGCAAGAGCCTCCTCAGCAGTAATCCTCTCGTCGCCGGCTTCGGTTTTCCCCTCAATAACGAGAACAAACTCTCCCCTTGGTTCAACCGTATTGTAATAATCGACAGCACCTGAAAGTGTCAGTCTGATGACCTCCTCATGAACCTTTGTCAGCTCACGGCAGAGCGATATCCGTCTGTCTCCGCCGAAAAAGTCTGCAAGGTCGCCAAGTGTGGTCCTCAGCTTATGGGGTGCTTCGTAAAATACCATAAGTCCCGTCTCGTTCCGCAGAAGTTTAAGGCGCTCGGAACGCTGTTTTTTATTAACCGGAAGAAAACCCTCGAACATGAACCGTGACGCAGGAAGTCCGGACACCGCAACCGCCGATACAACCGCGCTCGGTCCCGGTACAACTTTCACATCTATGCCGTTTTCCGCGCACATTCCCACAAGGACTTCACCGGGGTCAGAAATACAGGGCATACCTGCGTCGGTGACTATACCGCAGTTCTCGCCTCCGATAATTCTGCTGATTATCGCTTCCGCCGCCGACCTCGGACTGTGCCCGTGAAAGCTGACAAGCGGCTTTTTTATACCGTAGCGGTTGAAAAGCTTTACTGTTACTCTCGTATCCTCCGCACAAACAAAATCCACGCTTTTCAGTGTTTCAATCTGTCTTGCGGTAATGTCCTCCATATTTCCTATAGGTGTTCCGATAATATAAAAAATTCCGCTCATTCCGTTTCCTTTCCCACTGCGTAAATCTGTTTCAGTTCATCGGAAAAGCCGTCTCCGCTTCGTATATAAAGCTGCGGCTCGATTTTCATAAAAGGTTTTGAGCCTTTTTTGCCCTCAATCAGAAAAAGCCACGGAGCAGCGTCGGGATTTTTTGACACCAGCCGCAGCCTTTTCGGCTCTATACCATATTTTTTCATCGCCGTTACCACGTCGCTCAGACGTTCGGGGCGGTTGCACATACAAAGTCTGCCGCCGTATTTCAAAAGCTTTGAAGCCGCTTCACACACGTCATCTATATTGCACATTACCTCGTGACGAGCGATTCTCTGAGCCGAAATCACACTCTCAAATCCAGTATCTGCTGCCTTATACGGCGGATTGCAGGTTACAAGATCAAGCTGTCCGAGAGGAGCGTCCTCCCATAGCTCACGTAAATCTGCACATATCGGGACTATTCCAGTCGTTTCGCTTTGCTCGAGTCCGAGACGAAGCTGCCTGATCGCCCCCTCCTGAATGTCGACTGCGTAGGTCACCGCAGGCGGCAGGCTTTTCTGCATAATCATCGGTATGATTCCGCAGCCCGTTCCCAGGTCGCATACCTTGTCCTTTGCACGGTAACCCGAAAAATATGCCAGAAGAAAAGCATCTGTTCCGAAGCGATGGTCAGAGCTTGCACAGACAAAAAGTTTTTCGGTAAGCTTCTCAAAGGTGTAGTCCATTATATGATTGTTCCTCCTCCGACCACAATATCTCCGTCGTAAAATACCACAGCCTGTCCGCTTGTGACGGCACGCTGCGGCTTATCAAACTCGACTCTGTAAATCCCGTCTCCTGCACTGCTCAGCACAGCAGGCTGCTCTGTCTGGCTGTAGCGGGTCTTAGCCGTGATACGCATTGGCTTTTCAAGCTTTTCAACCGATATAAGATTAACGTCTTCCGCAGTCAGTGATGAAGTATATAAATCCGATTCGTCACCGAGAACAACGGTATTGCTGCCGGCATCCTTGCTCACCACATACACCGGACGCCCAAGAGCTATTCCCAGTCCCTTGCGCTGACCGATCGTGTAGCTTATTATGCCTCTGTGCTCGCCGAGAACATTTCCCTCTGTATCGGTGAAATTGCCGTGTGCAGGTTCCTTACCGGTGAATTTGCGGATAAATTCATCATATTTTCCGTTGGGAACGAAACAGATATCCTGGCTGTCGGGTTTAGCGGAATTAACAAGACCTGCCTGCTCCGCAAGAGCGCGGACCTGCTGCTTATCCATGCCGCCGAGAGGGAAAAGAGTGTGAGCAAGCTGAAACTGCGTAAGACTGTACAGCACGTATGTCTGATCCTTGCTCCTGTCCTTTGGACGTTTCAGCAGATACCTGCCCGATTCGGAATCGTATTCGTTCACCGCGTAATGACCTGTCGCAATATAGTCATATTCAAGCTCCATAGCACGTCGGAGCAGCTTATCAAACTTGCAGTGTCTGTTGCACTCTATACAGGGATTCGGAGTCCGTCCCGAAAGATAGCTCTGTGCAAAATCTTTCATTACGTGCTCGCGGAATGTGTCTTTAAAATTGAAAACGAGATGATCGAATCCAAGCTTATACGCAACGCTCCGTGCATCCTCTACGTCAGACAGCGCACAGCAGGTTTTACCCTCCTTTTGCGCTGTAATTATATCCTCGTCGGAAAACAGCTTCATCGTAACACCCATTACGTCATATCCCTGCTCTCTGAGAAGCATTGCCGCAACGGAGCTGTCCACTCCTCCGCTCATTCCAACCATAACCTTGCTCATATATTATCAGCCTTTACTAAAATAATTTTTCAATATCCTTCAGCGATCTGAATGCTCTGTCTGCCGAAGAACTTATCTGTTCCCAGTCGGAAGCCGATGCCTCATCGAATACTCCGACAGTGAAAAAGCCTGCACCGGACGCCGTCTCGATACAGTGAAGCGAATCCTCGATTACAGCCGTTTCCGATGGTTTTGTTCCAAGCAGCTCAGCCGCTCCGAGAAAGATGCCCGAATCGTTTTTGCCTTTGGGATATTCCGAATCGGTAAGTATGAAGCTCAGCCTGTCAAGCAGTCCGTGACGGCGAAGAACAGCTTCCGCAAGGGATTTATATGTCACCGTTGCAACTCCGCAGGGAATATTTCTGCTTCTGAGGAAATCGAGAATCTCCTCAGCATACGGCTTTAATCCTATATTTTTCTGATACTCGACTGACACAAGCTCCTCAACGCGTCCTGCAACATATTCCGGAGTTACATTGAGTCCGAATTTCTCTATAAAATAGAGCGAAGACTCCTCGACCGTCATTTTCTTCATCAGATCCGAAATATTTTCAGGCGGATTTTCTATCCCGTTTTCACGCAGGAATTTCATATCTATAGTGTGCCAGATTCCCATCGAATCAATCAGAGTTCCGTCAAGGTCGAAAATTACTCCCTTAATCATCGTTTATCTCCTCGTTTACAGCAGCCTGACGCTCCCTTTCCATTGCGGCCATTTCGCGTATTTCAGTATTTACGTTGTCAGGCTCGGAATTAATTTCATTATCTCCGTAAATTATTACCGCCTGCTGTCCCATCTGGTCATAGACACTCTCGGCACGTTCAAGCGAATATTCGGTATTTCCCTTTAATGGGTCACATACATAAACGATTCCGTTATTAATATCATATCCGGTCAGAACAAGACAATGCTCAAGAGTTGCAAACCATGCTTCCCTGCCGTCCTGTGTCGTCCAGCGAAGCTTGAAAGTGACGTCCCTCATGTTGACGCTTCCCCAGATAACGACAGGACGCCCCTGCTCAATCTGATAGAAAAGCTCTCTGAACGGAGTGCCTGTGAGATTCATCACCCGCATATCGGAATTTACCGATTTCAGATAATTTTCAGCAGTTTCAGCTACAACGGGAGCATTGCATCCAAAACCGTTATCCGCTCTCGGATCACCGATATATTTATCATCAAAGGTACAGTCGGCATTTGACGTGTGCGGCATAAAATCATCAAACAGAGTCTCCTTGTCGATGCTGAATCCAAGATAATTTAGCAGCGTACAAAGTGCCGTAACCTCGCAGCCCGTCGGAAGTTCCGGTTTCTGCAGAACAGCCTCTGCCTTTATCTCCGCTGATGACGGAAGTTCATAGTCAATTGGCATTTCAAGAGGCTCGGTCGGGACTTCTGTTGGCGGTTCTGTCGGAACCTCTGTTGCGGCCGGAGCCGTTGTTTCAGACGGTACAGGTGCAGTTCCCGAAACCGTTGGGTTTTCATCCATAGGCTGAACCGTCGATGTACATCCAAATCCGGCAGCACAGATGACGACGGAAATTATAGCAATAAGTGTTTTTTTCAATGTCACTACTCCAAATCGATCATTATTTTCGCTTTATAATCCTTTTGCGCTGAATTTATAGTTCCCAGCGCAAGTCCGTAAATATCGGAGGCTCTGATTTCAAGCTCCGCAAATCTGCGCGCCGTCGGGTTCTTCTGCGACAGCTTTGAAATTGACGTTGCAAACGGAATTGAAGCCTTGCCTTTTGCAAGTGCAAGTATCTCTTTTCCCCTTTCATTCAGTGCGAGAATTCTTCCATACGGCGGAAGATGAGTCATATCGCTCCTTGTGATTCCGATAAGCATACACAGCAGGATTCTCCTGATACGAGCCATGGTATAGCGTTTCGTCTTAAGCGTTACGAAAAGCTCGTCCAGTGAACCTGCCATTCTTGAACTGATGAGGCGATTCTCAAATCCCTGTCCTACGTCACTTACTGACGCAAGTTCCTTTGGCGATGAGGTTCTGAGCTTATAGAGTATGATCCGTTCAAGACGCGATATATCGGCAGATTCGCCGTTTCTTACAGCATTTGAAACCGCCTGCGCCCATATCTGAGTTGTATACTGCGAAAGCTTTCCCTCTCCGTACTGACCGGATGAAATAAGCTCGCGGATATATGACGCGCTTGCGTATGCGTCGCTGACCGGCGCGCCGTCGTGAGCAGCCCCTGTTCTTCTGACGGTAAACGGCTTTATTGCGGGAGCAAACCGTTCAAGTGCGCGCATATACTCTATGGCAAGCAGATTATTCGGTTCGGAAATTACTGCTGCTGCTTCACTGTCGATTCCGTTTATAACCGAGCTGAGCGCTCTTGGATATGTATACCCCTTTTCCATTATTCCAAGTATTTCGTCACGGTGTGTTTTCGCAGCAGAGTCGGTTATTTCCAAAGCTTTTTTAAGCTTTTCAACGTCTCCGCACTCGCTGCCGAATGAAAGCTCCTCAACAACTCCAAGAGATTTCAGCAGCCATATCGCTCCGTTTGCAAAATTTTCAGCAGATGAAAGACTGTACTGTACCGGAAGCTCGATTATGAGGTCCGCCCCCGATTTTACAGCAAGGCGTGCCCTGTCAATTTTGTCAATAATGGCTGTATCGCCGCGCTGTACGAAGTTTCCGCTCATAACCGCAACAACATGAGTCGCTCCGTTTTTCCTTGTTTCTCTGATGTGGTAAAGATGTCCGTTGTGAAACGGATTGTATTCGCAGATTATTCCGCTGACCTTCATAAAACTCCCTCTTTTCTTTCTGTTATATTATGTTAAACCGTTTTTTTCGGATTCATACAGTTTTTTATTCATAAATTTCGGAAAAAGACTTGCATTTTGCTGAAAAAAGTATATAATTATATATGCAAATACTAATTTCTGAAAGGATTGTGCTAAACATGATTATTTTGGTTGTTAATGCAGGCAGCTCGTCTTTGAAGTACCAGCTCATCAACATGGACGACGAAAGCGTTATCGCTAAGGGAAACTGTGACAGAATAGGAATTGACGGACACATCTCCCACAAAACAAGCGACGGCAGAAAATTTGAAGCTGACTGCAGCTTCCCCACACACACAGAGGCTTTTGAAAAGCTCGTTGAAACTCTTACTACAGGTGATACAGCCGTTATCAAGTCGATGGACGAAATCTCGGCAGTAGGTCACAGAATCGTACAGGGTGCGGAAGTTTTCGACAAAACCACTATCGTAACAGATGAAGTTATCCAGAAAATTGACGATCTCAAAGAGCTTGCTCCCGTACATAATCACGCTCACGCTCTTGCTCTGTGGGCATGCAAAAAGGTTATTCCGGAAAATGTTCCGCAGGTTGTCGTATTCGACACAGCATTCCACCAGACAATGCCCCCGAAAGCTTATATGTTCGGTCTTCCTTACAATGACTACGAAGATCTGCATGTAAGAAAATACGGCTTCCACGGTACTTCTCACAGATTTGTCACTGCTGCTCTCGCTGATGCTCTCGGCAAGGACATCAAGGACCTTAAAATCGTTTCGTGTCATCTTGGAAACGGTTCCTCAATCACCGCAGTTCAGGGCGGAAAGTCTATCGATACCTCAATGGGCTTCACTCCTCTTGACGGTGTTGTTATGGGTACACGTACAGGAAGCGTTGACCCCTCAGCAGTTACATTCGTTGCCGACAAGCATGGCTTCACTCCGGCACAGATGAGCGAATATATGAACAAAAAGTCGGGATTCCTCGGTGTTTCCGGTATTTCCTCGGATAACCGCGATATCACAGAGGCTGCCGCACACGGTGATAAGAAATCAAAGCTCGTTACCGATATGCTCGTTTACGAAATTAAAAAATACATCGGAAGCTACGCTGCTGCAATGAACGGTCTTGACGCTGTTCTCTTCACAGGCGGAATCGGCGAAAATGCTTATGACGTAAGAGCTGCTGTCTGCAGCGATATGGAATTCTTCGGAATTAAGCTCGACGAAAAGGCAAACGACGGTCTCAGAGGAAAGCTCCAGAGAATTTCCGCAGCTGATTCAAAGGTTGAGGTATGGGTTGTTCCCACTAATGAAGAGCTTCTCATAGCAAGAGATACCCTCGCGCTCATTTCCAAGTAATATCTACATTATACCACTGTTTTAATTAAATTTCAACCTTTTTATCGCTAAATAACAATAATTAAATCAGTTGCTTATAATTACATACAAATTCGGCGGTCATTGTTTTTAACTGACCGCCGTTTTTTCTGTTCAGAGCCTTTCTTCATAAAAATGTGTGCGGATTTTCTTGTGAAATCAGGTTCTTATACTGATCCCTTATCGTTCTATTGAAAGAAGTTGCCAGATAGCATTTTGTAGGTCAAGGCACCCAACCGCAGACAGGCTGTCGTCTGTCAAGGACGGGCAACGCAGAACCACGAAATGATAGCGGCAAATTTTTCAATAGGTTGATATGGAATCAGTATTATAATAAACCGCCGCTGAAGAATAATTCTCCAGCGGCTGCTTCAATCATTTAATAATGTATGGTTTTTACCGGTCGGCGATTACTTTTTTGCCTCGGTATTCTGCGGATTTTCATGGAAATCAGCGTTTGCGATTTCAGCGTAATCTCCGGAGGCTCTGCCCCTTACGATTTCAAGAGCATTCTTATCGTATTCGAACCAGAAGTTCATTCCGACAATACCCGGATTATTCTTCATATTGAAAGAAAGCTGAATTTCATCGCCCTGCTTGCAGGCAATATAATCGGTATACATTGTAAATCCGCTGTCGGGAACAGAAGGCTGCTCCTCTGCGTCGGTGGAAATAAATACCTTTCCGTCCATAATTTTATCAGCTACAACGACTGTACCGCCATTAACAATGCTTGAAAACGACGGCTCGGTTATTTTGATATCATAAACTCCGTCAGCTGCCGTGTCCTTAACCTTGAAATATACGGTAAAGAAATTGTCGTTGAATACAAAATCCTTGCCGGTTGAAATATCAACCCACTGAATGTTTGCACTGTCGATCTTTGCACTGTATGATGAACCGCCTGCTTCAGTCTTTTCAGCAGCTTCGGTAACTTCAACTACCTTTGTAACAGGCTGTCCGGAAGCGTCCTTCTCGACCTCTCCGGAAGCATTTGTAACCTCGACAATCTGTGTTACAGGTTCGCCGTTGGCATCGGTTACGTTGATATATTCGGTAACGGGCTGACCGTTCGGCTCGGTTACGACAACATATCCGCCGTTTTGTGCTCCTGAACCTGTCGGGTCTGCTGCGTTGAGCTCGTCGCTGTCAGAATTCTGATTATAATTAAATTCAAGCGGAAGCTTCAGAATTATCTCCTCTGATGATTCATTTTTATTTTTTTTATCTGCGCAGCCCGACGCTACCATTGTGGCTGCAAGAATCGCTGCAAATACTGCGGCGGTACGTCTGAATTTGTTATTCATTTTTATTTTCCTTTCTGACATTATTCACAAAGAGTACGGTATGTTTTCTTAAACAGCTCGTGACTACTTTGTTTGAATTTCGGCATATTCACCTACCGGAGAACAGTCTTTAAGTTCCAGAACATCTGCGTCATACCTGAATTTGAATATTACAGCGCATACACCGGGATTGTTGGAAAGCCTGAAATTAACCGTAACCTCGTCTCCTGCACGGCATGATACTTCCTGACCGTAGATGCTGAAGCCGTCATCGTAATCCTTTGTTGACGCGCCGTCGGTATTAACATAAATACGCGCATTGACGGAATTTTTCGGCTTAACGGTCTCACCGGCATAATTTGCAAAATCCGGTTTTACAATCTCGATATCATAAATTCCGTCGGGAACATTTTCATTGACCTTGAATGTCATGGAAACAAAATCTCCGTTAAACACGAAGTCCTCGCCCTTTGAGATATCGAACCAATAGGTCTTTCCTGTTTTATAATTCGTGACTTTCTCCGTTGACGGCGGATTTGTTGTATTTTCGGATTGCGTACCATTCTGAGCCGACTCGCCGGTACTATCCGGAACTGACGATACAGCCTCTGTTACAGCTACAGACTCGGTTTTAGGTTCGCCGTCGTTCTCAGTTGCCTGAACTCCCGATGCGTCCGTTACGGGAACATACTGAGTAACAGTCTGTCCGGAAGCGTCGGTAACTTCTACATACACTGTGCTGCCGCCCTGATTTGTCTGCTCTTCAGCCGTCGTTGCTTTCGGAGCTGTAGGATCCTGTGCATTAAGCTCAGCATTGTTTCCGGCAGAGCCCGGTACAGTCGTATCCTCGTCAAAGCTGAACGTAAACGGCTGGCGCAGGATTTCATCGGGAACGCTCTCGCTCTGCTGTTTATTATTTTTATCCTTACAGCCTGAAATCGTCATTGCGATAAGCAGCGATGCAAGAAAAACAGCTGTTTTATTTCTTCTGAATTTCATTTGAATTATCCTTTCGGTCACGGAGCTGATATTTGCTGCTCCGACAAATATATTATACACAACGAGATTTTTCTTGTCAAGCAAATTATCAAATTGTAACATAAATCTCACAGTATTGTCACATAAAGGAACCGGCAGTCAGTTATTATTTACCAGTCGCCTTTGCCGTATGCCTGTATGCTGATGTACGGAAACGGTCATGAAATAATACCTGTTATGATAATGATTATTCTTCCTCCTGCTGAACAAACTGGCTTTCGTGACGGGTGAAGAAATCAGTTCTCGGAGGCAGGAATTTAAGCTTGTGATTTGTTCCGGTGAAGTAATTCACAGGCTCAAAAATTGTGTCCCACGACCATATTCTCTCGTCAGCTATCAGGTATTCACGGAGCTTTTCGGTTCCGAACGGTGCCATTGGGTGAAGCAGTATTCCGGCTATTCTGATTGTATAGAATAAATTGGAAAGAGTCTGCGAAAGCTCCTCCGGAGTCTGAGTATCGGGATTAAGTGTTTTAGCCATATACTTGCTTGCATTTCTGATATAACTGTCAAGCACATATGTGCACTGATGAAACGCAAATTTTGACATATGGCGCTCATATTCAAGAACAGCTTTTTTCGCGTCGGCAAGGAAGCTTTCTTCCGGCTTAACATCGGGCAATACTCCGTCAAGATAATTCTGGGTTGTATAGAATGCAGTACGGATTATTCGGTTATAAACGTTTGACAGAAGCAATCCGTCCTTGACAACAGGGTCGGCATCTCCGGGCTTTGCATCGGGATTGTAAGGCTTGGGCATGAAGCTTACGGAACGCTGTCCCAGTCCGAGACCGAGCCAGTGCATACGAAGCTGCTCGGGGGTATAGTAATTGAGCAGATCGTCTGCCATCGGCGGCTTTACCTCACCTGAGCTTGAGGCTTTCTTATCAAGGAAAAGTATGTGGTGATTCGCAACGATTACAGGCATCTGAAGTTCGCCGTCACCGGGATTCTCCGTCTTTTCATCTGATATCTGCTGAGCCATCCACATTGCAGGCTCGGCAATTCCGTAGAAATAGATGTTATCCTGTCCGATGAACTGATAAACCGTTGATTCCTTGCTGCACCAGTAATCGCGCCATTCATCACGCTGTCTTCCGCACTGTTCAAGATATGCCTGAGTAAACGAAACAGGCGCCCACAGTGACTCCGGCCATACCCATACGGTAAGTCCCTCCTCGCCCTCAAGCACAGGAGCAGGAACTCCCCATTCGATATTACCTGTTAATCTGAATGGTACGAGTGTTTTTCCGGTACGATAGCGGATTCCGTTTTCGGTAAGCAGTCTGCATGCATCGTCGCAGTCAGAAAGAGTCGTAAATTCAATGGTAAATGACGGCTTTTTCTTCTCCTCAAGGTAGGTATGCTCGGGCATCTGCGATCTGATTCCGATGTATTTTTCCTCAAATTCGCGCTTTATATAAATTACAGGCGGCTTTAAGAATTCGGATATTGTCTTGTGTACAACGGGACGGACGTTTTTGCGTTTGCGGAGCTCCTCGATCCAGTTTTTCAGCAGCTGCTCATAATCCCTGAGTTTGAAATACCAGTTGGTTACAGGCCGCATCGTCGGTGTTTCGCCTGTCAGCGTACTCACGGGATTGAGCAGGTTTTCGGGCATATACTGATGTCCCAAATCACACTCGTCAGCATATCCCTTTTCTGATGTACAGCCTTCTACGGGACATTTACCGACTACTTGTCTGCCGTTAAGAAACACTCCCGCTTTCTCATCGTAAAACTGCATTGTGGTTATTTTGTCAAGCTGTCCTTTGTCATAAAGCGATTTAATAAAATCATAGGTCACCTCGGCATGAATCTCCTTTGTTCTGCCGAGTCCCGACGCTCCGAACAGATTGGGCGATATTCCATAGGCATCAAGGGTTGCTCTCTGTTTGCCGTGGTTTCTGCTGACAAATTCCTCCAGCGAGCCTTCAAACTCTCCGGATTCAACTTTTTTTCTCCAGCCTTCTGCAATAGGAGAACCGTAGCAGTCTGTGCCGGTGACAAAAATTACATTTTCGCTGCCTATTCTGTCGCGGAGAAAACGCGCATAGGTATCGGCGAATACGAGCATTCCTCCGACGTGACCGAAGTGAAGCTCCTTATTTCCGTAAGGCATTCCGCCCGTGATTACTGCCCGCTTCGGAAACTGCGGACGTGGAATCTCAAACTGTTTATTCTCTGCTGAATTGTTCTTTGACATATTCTCAAATCCTTTCGGAATAATAATCTCTACAGTATTATAACACATTCTCAGCCGGATTGCAACCCCGAACAATACTGAATATTGCTCAGCCTATAAAGCCGCAGGAATACTAACGTATTCAAGAGCTCATACAACAAAAATCAGCACCGCGTAAAACGGTGCTGACTCAATTATACGTGATAGCCTGTCGTTATAATCTCGGAAACCTTGTTTCCCAGCTCGTCGGTTACGGAAATGCTGTAACAGCAGGTCGTTCTGCCGTCCTTGATAAGGATTGCCTCGGCGATGAGACGCTCTCCTCTGACCTTGCCGAGATAATTAATCGTTGAACTGAGCGAAACCGTCGGAACGCCCTCCCAGTTTGACGCAACAGCAAAGGCAAAATCCGCAAGGGTAAAGGAAACGCCTCCCATTACAGCCCCCATTGCATTTTTATGGTGAGCGTCAACTGCAAGCGAACACTTGGCATAATGTTCGCCTATTTCATCGATTACAGCTCCATTTTCAGTTGCGTATCTGTCCTTTGAGAACAGTTCTCTAACTTCTTCAATTGTTTTCATTTCCGACACTCCTTATTTAAATGCAAAATAAATTATAACAAGCGCTCCGAGTATTATCCTGTACCAGCCAAACACCTTGAAATCGTGCTTTTTTATGTATTCCATAAGGAATTTTATTACGATTACCGATACAACAAAAGCAGTAATCATACCAGCCGCAAGAACCGAAATTTCAGCTGAGCTGAATCCGCCGTCGTATTTTATGAGCTTCAGCAGACTCGCTCCGAACATTACGGGAATTGCAAGATAGAACGTAAATTCAGCCGCAACAGTTCTCGAAACTCCGATAAGAAGCGCTCCGACTATAGTCGCACCCGAACGCGAGGTTCCGGGAAATACAGCCGCAATAAGCTGGAATACTCCGATAATGAACGCCGTTTTATAGGTGAGGTCATCGATATTGTTGATTTTCGCGGTCTTGTTCTTATTGTAATTTTCGATGACAATGAATGCGATACCAAATACGATCAGCGCAATTGCGACAGTCCACGGATTATAGAAATGCTCGTCGATCCAGTCGTCAAGAACAAGTCCCACAGCAGCAGCCGGAATACACGCAGCGATAACCTTGAACCACATTGAGAAAATGTCCTTTTTAATCATAGCTCCGAAGCCGCTTTCGCTGAGCGGACTCTCATTGCGCTTCTTTCCGAAGGGCCAAAGCTTGCTCCAGAAGATAACTACAACTGCCATTATCGCTCCGAGCTGTATCACAACGTCGAACATCTCTTTGAAATCCTCGTCCAATCCGAGCTTTAGGAATTCGTCCACGAGAATTAAATGTCCCGTGCTGCTTATCGGAAGCCATTCGGTGATTCCCTCAACGATTCCCAGTATTATCGCTTTAATTATATCTGTCATAAAAAAATCCTCTCTTTGTTTAATGTCTCACTGATTCTATGCCTGAGACCTTTTCGATTATACCATATTTATAATAATATGTCAATCAGTATCCTGATTTCTCATAAGCCTGAATTTTCTTTTCGTAATTGTCAGAACACCCTGATTTTTTAGCTTTGTTATTTCTCTCTGGAGCGCGCTTCGGTTCACACAGAGATAGTCCGAAAGGGCGGTTGTTGAAAATGGTATCTGCGGAGTTTTTCCTGCCGGAGTTTTATCCTCGATTATTTGCAGACAGCTTATGAGCTTGTCCTCGATCGTCCGCTGACTCAGCACTTCTATCCTCTCGCTCAGCGATATAGCCTTTTCCGACATGAGCATAAGCAGATTCTGTACCACTGCCGAGTGACATTCACACGCCTTTTCGCATCTCTTTGTAAGCTCTGAATACCGAACAAACATAATCTCACAGTCGCTCTCGCATACGACCTGCATACAGTTTCTCGATGAGCCGGAAAACGTAAAGAATTCACCGAAAATCCCCTGTTCCCCGAGCTTTTCTATAATCGTTCTTACCCCGTTTATATCATACTTTACTGTAACCGCCGTTCCGCTTAAAATTATTCCGATTTTATCGCTCGCCTTTGAAAAATCGGCTACGCAGCTGCCCGTATGATATTTCTTTATCTCGACATTAAAACAGCCAAGCATACGGATGCAATTGTCTGTGCATATTCCTTTGAATAATATGTTTTCTTCGGGTTTCATAAAAAAATTCCTCCGTTGTTGCAAATGCAACAGATTTTTTTCGTCTTTTATGATACAATAAACACAACGAAAAGTCAAGCTGTTTTATTGATTTTTCAGATAATTATTCGGAGGTGCTGAATATGAAGATAAATGTTATCGGCGAAGAAATTCCCCAGGAGGAAATCAATGCCTACATCGCATACGGCAGAAAAAAATATCACGGAAAGGAAATCACTGAGCTTACTATTACTCCCGACGGTGATTACGCAAACCTTAAATTCAGTTTTGCCGATGTTCCTTTTGACAGAATCAGAAGAATAACAGGTTATCTCGTCGGCACAACAGAGCGCTTCAATAATGGTAAGCGCGCCGAAGAAAGAGACAGAGTTAAACATTCAGTCTAAATTTTTAAATTTATTTTATAATCATGGAGGTATAATGATATGAAAAAGTATGTATGTCCTGTTTGCGGCTATGTTCACGAGGGTGACAATCCCCCCGAGAAATGTCCTCAGTGCGGAGTTCCCGGCTCGAAATTCATTGAAAAGGCTGCTGACGAAAAGCTTGTTTTCGCCTGCGAGCACGAGGTTGGTGTAGCTAAGGCTGTTACCGACACCGAAATTATCGAGGGTCTCAAGGCTAACTTCTCAGGCGAGTGCACAGAAGTCGGTATGTATCTGGCTATGGCAAGAGTTGCACACAGAGAGGGTTATCCCGAAATCGGACTTTACTGGGAAAAGGCTGCTTATGAGGAAGCTGAGCACGCTGCTAAGTTCGCAGAGCTTCTCGGCGATGTTGTATCCTCTTCAACAAAGGAAAACCTTGAAAAGAGAGTTGCCGCAGAACATGGCGCTACACAGGGCAAGCTTGACCTCGCTAAGAGAGCAAAAGAGCTTAACCTCGATGCTATTCACGACACAGTTCATGAAATGGCAAAGGACGAAGCAAGACATGGCAAGGCTTTCGAGGGACTTCTCAACAGATACTTCAAGTAATCTGTATCCATAAGATAAATAACCGATTCAAACGGCGTCTTACGTTAGTAGGACGCCGTTTTTTGTATAAGATTACGGCAATTCACATAATCAATATGCGTTTTTTTCTTAACTTGCAAAAGCGAAAATAATCTGATATAATAAAGACACTTCCGACGCTCAGCATACATCTGATTTTGCATATATACGTAAAAAATACGGCACAACTCTAAGAACCTTTCCACATAGGCATCTGCACACGTCTTTCCGGCAAATTTTGTCGCTTACTGCGTTAAAAATGCTTTCCATACGTCAAGTATGCCTGCACATTTTTGCCGTGTCAGCAATACAATCCTGCGCGAAAATCTTCACGCATTTCCTATGTGAACAGGTTCTAAATAAACATTTTAACGGAGTGATACATTGAAAACACTTATTCTAAATGGCTCGCCGCATAAAAACGGCGATACTGCCGCACTTATAAATAAACTTACCGAAGGACTTTCGGGCGATATAAAAATTGTAAACTGCTATTCTGCAAATCTGTCACCGTGTGTGGACTGCCGCATATGCCGCGAAAAATCAAGCTGCGCCATTGACGACGAAATGCAGGACATTTATCGATATATCGAAGTCTGTGACAATGCTGTCATTGCGTCGCCTATTTATTTTTCTGAACTTACAGGAAAGCTCCTCGACATTGCAAGCCGCTTTCAGCTCTACTACTTCGCGAAATATGTCAGACGCGAGCCGATCCCGGTCAAGCGTAAAAGAGGTGCGGTCATCCTCACAGGCGGCGGAACCGGAAATCCGCTGAAAGCTTATGATACGGCTAAATTCATTCTTAAACAGATTAACGCAGCCGAAATCTTTCCCTGTGTCTGCAGTCACAACACCGATAAAATTCCTGCTGCACTCGACGAAGATTGTATCAGCCGGATCCGCGAAACAGCAGAATTTCTTTCCGAAAGCCGTAAAAGCTGAACTTGCTTGAACATGATTCGCACATGGAAATGTCCGGCAGAATAACCATAAGCGATGCAATTTTGATGCAGCTTTGATGCACAATTGATGATCGGAGGGGATTATAATATGATAAAAATTTGTATTGTCGAAGACGAAGAGCCTATTGCAAATCTTATCCGCATGAGTCTTACAAAATACGGCTACAGCTGCACCTGCGTCTACGACGGTCTGGAGGCTGCAAATCTGCTTGAAAAAGAGCGGTTCGACCTGCTGCTGCTCGACATTATGCTGCCGGGAGCTGACGGATACGAACTGCTTGAATACAGCAAATATCTTGATATACCGACGATCTTCATTACTGCAAAAAATGCTCTCGAGGACCGCGTCAAGGGACTGAAAATGGGTGCGGAGGATTATATCGTCAAGCCTTTTGAAATCGTCGAGCTGCTGGCGCGGATCGAGGTCGTGCTGCGGAGATTTCACAAGCTCGGCGAGAAAATTGAGATATGCGGTCTTGTCATCGACACTGTTTCAAGGACGGTTTTTCGTAACGGGAATGAAATTCCGCTGACCAACAAGGAATATGAACTGCTGCTGCTTTTCGCCGGAAATCCGAACATTGCTCTGTACCGCGAGACGATTTACGAAAGGGTATGGGGCGGAGAATATGACGGAACAAGCAGAACTGTCGACCTTCACGTTCAGAGACTGCGCAAAAAGGTCGGTCTCGAAAAAGAATTGCAGTCGATTCCGAAAGTCGGATACCGGCTGGGTGTGAAAACGTGAGATTCCGTACAAAGCTGACTATTGCCATGATTCTGCTGACATCGGTAATTTACGGTGTTGGCGGAGCCGCGCTTATTTCGCTGTCGTTCCGCGGCTCGCTCAGACTTGAACAGTCTCAGGCAATGCGCTCCTACCGCTCGATGCAGTCGACGCTTATCCTCGTAAACAGCGTAAGCGAACAGAACTCCGAACAGGACGTTGCTGATATTCTGAAACAGATGGACGAACAGGGTTCGGACTGGGATATGCTCGGACTGTCAGACGAAAAAGGTTATCTATACCGCAGCGGTGATGTAAAAACCGATCCGGAGCTGAAACAAAACTGCTCTGAAACTCAGTGTGCATTCAGAGTTTTTGAAAGTTCCGGGGGACATTTTCTGCAGATAACCGGATGCTTCAACGCAGGCGAATCGCTCCTTTACCTTGATGCCGTGAGGGATATTTCCAATCTGTATACTCTGAGAAATACCCAGAGCAGAATATACAGAATTTTTTTCATAATCGTTACTGCTCTCAGTGCGGTTATCTCTTTTGTTACGGCGCATTTCCTAACCATGCCGCTCCGTCATCTTTCAAGAGTATCGAAAAAAATCGGCGAAGGTGACCTTACTCTCCGCTCGGACGTTCACAGCGGCGACGAAATGGAACAGCTTTCCGATACATTCAACGTCATGGCTGAAAATCTTGTTCAGAAAATTCAGGCTCTTGAAGACGCTATGGAACAGCAGGAACGGTTTATGGGCAGCTTTGCTCATGAACTGAAAACGCCTATGACCTCAATGATAGGATATGCCGATCTTATGCGGAGCTGTGATTTGCCCTCCAGTGAGCGGCGCGAATGTGCCGAGTACATTTTCAGAGAGGGACGGAGACTTGAAAGACTGTCGCTCAAGCTCCTTGATCTGCTGGTGCTTAAAAAACAGGATTTTGAACTTACCGAGGCAAGTCCCGCGAAGCTCCTCGACGACGCAGCACGTTCTGTTGATGCGAAGCTTCGCCAGAACAATGTTATTCTCACCATTCAGAGTCAGGAGGGAGTCTGTCTGCTTGAAACAGATTTGATAAAATCGCTTCTGATTAATCTTATTGACAATTCCATTAAGTCAATGGAACACGGCGGCAGCATAAGAATCAGACAGATCATGCTGAGCGGCGGCGGATGCAGAATCGTTATCCTCGACAACGGCAGGGGTATCCCCAGGGACGAGCTTGAAAAAATTACCGAGGCTTTCTACCGTGTTGACAAATCACGTTCCCGTAAGCAGGGCGGTGCAGGTCTCGGACTTGCCCTGTGCGCGGAGATTGTAAAGCTCCACAACGGCAAGCTTGATTTTTTCAGCGAAGTTGGCAAAGGGACTCTTATCAATGTTGAACTGAGGGGGAAGAAAGAATGAAAAAACTGCTGAAAATAACCGCCGTATTACTCGTCGCTGCTGTTTTAGCAGGAGGTTTTATGCTGCCCGATTTCATTTTCCGCTTTCTGGACCAAAAAAGTTCCGCTGTGAAGTCAGAGGAACTGTCCGCAGTTACACTTGACCTTACAAAAGAACTGACACTGTGTCAGAAAGCAGGTATTGCCGCCACCGAACAAGCCTATATTAATGTACCAATCGACCAGGCAACTCGGACACCCGATGAAGTAATGCTGAAAGCAAACAACTTTTTTTCAGATATCTGTATAAAAATGAACGGCCCTCATGATGTTTCTCTTAATTTTGAGTTTGTGGGTACAATGCTCTTTGTATCACAGGAACCAAATAGAACCGCGATATTCTGGGAAGTTCATGCATATTACAACGATGTTTATTTACACTTTCTTATAGATGATTCAACTCTTAGTATTATCCGGTTTACTTATATAGATACGTCAGGTAAATCTGAAAATGAACTTATTTCAGAAGAAATGCAGCAGTTAGCTGAATGTATACGTGAAATTATTGGCATCCAGTTCGGCAACGCCGTCTGGCGGTCGATTTATGATGAATTCGTTTACGCAGACATTCACGTTCAGGAAGAACAAGAAATTGACTATATCGAAAATCCGTATATTACGTTAAAGGAAACATATATGATGACCGTTGTGGAAGAAGGAATCACATATAATTACAACATGCAGTATAACAGCCATGAGATTGCTTTCAATATCCGCTATGAATTATGATGCAATTAAGATGCCATAATTATACAACTCTGACGGCTTGACCATATAGAATAAAGACAGTCCACGGAAAGGAGTCTTTATTTTATGGGACGCAGAAAAAGAAAGAAACACGCCGCGGCGATTCTGACATTTATTGCCGCCGCAGCAGCAGGAACGGCTTTTTGTCTGAGTCATTGTATTTTGGATATGCCGGCGGTAATTGAAACTGTCGAAAGATTTAATACCGACGCGGATCATTATGATTACAGTTCAGATGAATCCGACTGTCAGATCAATAATTATAGTGACGCCTCTGCCGATGAAGCTGAAAAACATTCTGCCGCGCGTGAAAATAATGAACAAAGAAAGTGCTATATTAAAAATGTTCCGCATTTGTATCAGCTTGATGACTTCCCTACCGGCTGTGAAAGCGTTGCCGCCGTTTCGCTTATGCAGTTCTACGGAATTAATATCTCTGCTGCGGAATTTATCGGAAGCTGCCTGCCAACCGCCGATTATCCCCGTACCGCAGACGACGGAATTATGTACGGAGAGAGTCCGTGGGAGTATTTTATCGGCGACCCGGAATCATCAAGCGGCTACGGATGCTATTCCACTGTGATTCTCCGCGCAGTTCAAAAGGCTCTTCCCGAGGGCTATTTTGTCAGAGCCGAGGATGCTGCTTCAATTGATGAGCTGACGAAAAAATATACATCCAAGGGAAACCCCGTCCTTGTATGGGCAACAATCGGTATGAAAAAAGCATATCCCGGTAAAAGCTGGATTCTTCCAGACGGAAATGAATTTACGTTTATCTGTCCCGAACACGCGCTCCTGCTTATAGGAGCAGACGATAATTGCTTTTATTTTTCCGATTCCATGTCAGAGGACAAGGTAACCTCTTATCCCAGAGCCGACTGCGAGGACGCTTTTGCCTCCATGGGCTCGCAGGCTATTGTCATTATTCCTCCGAATAATGATAATCCCTGAAATGTTGATGGATAAAGCGATTTTTCAATATCATCAATATCAACGATAAATCCGAAACAGCGCCGCCCGTTCATAATAAAATGAACGGGCGGTTTAATTTATTCTGTTTTATTTCCACGATTCGGGCAGAGCCATTATCACCTTAGCAAGATATTTCTGAATTGAAATAGCATCGCTTGCGTTAACTCCGTCACCTCTTTGAAATACGTCTGCGGCATCAAGCTCGCTTTCGGTCATCGTGGAGCCGCTGGGATCCGCTGCATAACACATTACAGCTACAACGTCATTAATGTTGATTTCCATGCTGCTGTCAGCATCGCCGTAGATTATTTCTTTGTCCGTTGTTGGAATGTCGGTTTCAGGCACGGTTGAAGGCTCTGTAGCTTCAGTCGGTCCGACAGATGAGCTTTCAACTGCAAATACAGTATAATTCACGCATGAGGCTGACTGTCCGTTTGCGCCGAGGATGACCGTATCTCCTTTGGAAACGTCAAGCCTGTAAAGATTGAATACAACGTCGCCTGAGTTAGTGCAGGTCAGTCCTGTTTCCTTCCAGGCTGCGAGCCACGACGGAAGCGGCGATACTCTTGCATCAAATCCTGCATATACCGTAATATCCTCCCCTGCTGTAAACGAAGCAAGCTCTGCTTCGTAATACTTGGAATCGCAGGCAGTCAGAATCTGTTCAGCTCCGTCAAGCTCATTCGGAAGCTCTGTAAATGTAACATCACGGTCGCCGAAAACAAGCGAGCCTGCTGAAGCTTTTTCAGCAATTTTCCAGCTGGAAGCGTTATCACTGTCGTTAACAACAAGGTTAGTGATAAGCCGTCCGCTGAGTGGGACAGCGTCTCTGCCGAACACAAAATTATTTATATTCAGGAGATAGCCCTCTCCTCCCGTGAACCTTATATACAGACTGTGAACTCCGGAAATCGTCGGAATATTGAATGAAACATTCTCCCAGTTCTGCCAGCCGTCCGTTCCGTTAAAGCTGAGTGAGGCGACAGGTTGGTCCGTGAGCCTGTCAAGGTACAGCTCAATTCCAGCAGTTCCTCCTGCGAGCCGCGCAGTAAAGCTCTTCGCGCCGTTATCGAAGTCGACTCCGCGGAACATGATATAATCCCCGTTTTCGATATATCCCACATTCTGTCCGCCCTCGGAGCAGTCCTCGGTAGTTACTCCGCTCTGCTCGCTGAAATTCTCAGCTTCAATTGTCTCAAATGCCGAAATTGTTTCGATACTCATTTCGGGGGACGGAGTTACTACTCCATCGGGGAACGAATCAACGGTAAGGTCATTGATATAGTACTCGATGTTTGTGTATCCCTGACCGCAGTAATCCCCGTTTGTATCACCCGGGTCGTTGGGATTGAGTCCTCTTGCAAGCTCCCACTCATCAGGCATTCCATCATTGTCAGAGTCTGTTATGGCCTTTTCGAGTACAGCAGAGGGATATGTATAAGTTACTCCACATTGTATTTTATAGCTGTCGAGCTTTTCTTTCTGCGCATCATCGGCTTCGGAATACGCGGCGGTGCCGCTGAGATTTCCGGTACCTGTCAGAGCCTCGTTCGCCGCCTGTTTATCAACATCGGTTCTTGCATCTGGTGAAATACCGTTGCCTGCATAGGATAATACGTGAGCATAGGAATCTTCTGCACTTTCTGCTGTGAGGGCAGTCGAGACATTCACTCCGTTGACTTCGGTTGTAAATGAAGAACTGCTTTTCAGATCGTCAAGGGTTATTCCAAGTCCGTCCTTTACTGTAATTCCTGCCCAGTTATCGTAGGTCACTGTTCCGTAAACAGAATCGTCCTTATTGAGCATTCTGTTGCCTGAAAGATATATCTTGAAATTCTGCGGACTTGTACTGCTGTCCACGCTTACATAGTGCTTGCCTCCGGTGGTGCCGTTGCCCATCTTCAGCGTATTGTTGACGTAGTTCAGATGTCCGATTGTACCGTAGGCTGTCTGATATGCCCAGTTATAAATAACGTTGTTGGTGAAATCGGCGGTTTCTGTACCGACGACCTTGCCGCGGAAGTTTCTTGATACGTTGTGTATGATAAGATTATGATCGAATGTGCTGTAGCCTTTGCCCATCATCAGTCCGAAGCCATGTATTCCCTTGCTGTGACCGCCCCATGAATCAGCAGGACCGATAACCGAATACTGAACGGTGTAGTACTCGTTATTGGAGTAAAGTCCCCACTGCTCGTCGGTCGTCCAGCTCATGGAGCAGTGATCGATAATCGAATTAGAGCCTTTTGCTCCGCCCCAGGCATCGTTTCCGCTGCTGGTCGCCATGTAGGGACCCGGACGGGAACTGAGATAGCGGCAGATGATATTATTGCCGCTCATTCCGAGTTTATAGTTTTTCAGTGTGATTCCGGAGCCTCCCGGAGCTGTCTGACCGGCAATCGTCACATTGTCGGAAACAAGAATGTTGCTCGCAAGCTCGATAGTACCGCTTACGTCAAAAACAACGATTCGGTTCGGCTTGCTGACTGCATCGCGGAACGAGCCTGCTCCGCTGTCGTTAAGATTTGTCACATGCACGACTTCGCCGCCGCGTCCGCCTGTGGCGTATCGCCCTCCGCCAACAGCTCCCGGGAATGCAAGAACGGATTCCGCAGCAGCTTTTGCGGAGTTATTCCTTATTGGTGCAATGCGTCCGGACACGCATGACATCGCCGTCACAAGTCCAGCTGCAAATGCTGCGGCTTTTTTGAGCTTTTTCATTATACAATTCCTCCCGATCTTTATATGAATGTTTTTTATATTATACAATATTTATTTTTAATTTACAATGAATTATTATCCTGTTTTATGATGTTTTTGTAATATTATAAATCATGGTGTGCATTATTGTGTACTTGAATTAATTCAAATCATGTTATAGTGCACATTCTTATTCAGTAAAAGAAAATAAGCGTGTGCAAATCGGGGATCTCATCGTCATGATAATATTTCTTTATCATCGATGCTCTGAATCCGAGAGAGGTGATTTTATCAAGCAGTTCCTCATCACTCAGGTCGGTGCTGAACCGGACAACACAGTGCAGACCCGAATTCTCGCCCGATATTACGGAATTTTTGAACAGATCGTACTTTTTCATTTTCTCAAAAAGCTCATTCCGGCATTTTTTGTAGTGGACGCGCATTCTGTTGATATGCTTTTCAAAGTATCCCTCATCGATGAACCGTGCAAGAGTATACTGCTCAAATGTTGAAACAGGGCATGAATAAAATCCGAGCTTTTCTCTGAATTTCTGTAAAAGCGCCGGCGAAAGCACCATATAGCTGATTCTGATTGTCGAAGAAAGACTCTTGCTGAATGTGTTCATGTAAATGACCTTATCCATAACATCAATGCTGTAGAGTGAGGGTATCGGTTTTCCGGAAAGTCTGAATTCGCTGTCATAATCATCCTCTATGATAAATCTGTCGGGAGACTGTGAAGCCCATTCAAGAAGCGAATAACGCTTGCTGATTGACGTTATCACTCCGGTCGGAAAATGATGCGAAGGAGAAATATGAATTATATCAGCTTTGATTTTTCTCAGATAATCCGTATCAATCCCGTCGGGGAGAACCGGAAGCCGTTCGCATTTTATGCCGTAATTTGCGTATATTTCGGCAATTTTTGAGTATCCCGGCTCTTCGACAGCGAAAATATAATTATCTCCGAAAAGAAGATTCATAAGCATATAAAGGTATTCCGTTCCTGCGCCGATGATTATCTGTTCCGGCGCTGCGTTTATATTCCGGAACTGCTTCAGATGACGGGATATAGCTTTTCTCAGCTCGTATACCCCCTCAGATGGCGGTTTTGTAAGCAGCTGGCGCTGATTTGATGAAAGCTCCTCACGCATGAGCTTTGCCCATATAGTAAACGGAAATAATTCGTTTTCGGCATCACTTCCTTCCGATTCGGAATCAGTAACATAACGCTCTCCTGCCGCCGGCTGACCTGTATTTTTTTTAATGAATCTTTCCGCAAAATATCCTTTTTTCGGAACTGACCTTATATATCCCTCGGCAATCAACTGGTTATATGCATTTTCAACAGTGATCACGCTCAGTCCGAGCTGCGCGGCAAAACTCCTTTTAGACGGCAGTTTTTCGCCTGCTTTTATTTTATCCTGCTCTATGTCGTTCTTTATTTTTTCATATATCTGGACATACATAGGTTCAGAATCTGACCTGTCAAGTTCGTATGTAAGCATAATTATCCTCTTTCTGACCATATTAAAAAAACATATTTTGATTATTGAAATATGGTCACATTTTGATTATACTATGATTGTAATTAAATGTCAACAGTCCTGCGGCTGGAATAAATGGAGGTAATCAACATGAACAATGATCGTTATCAGCTTAACAAGGAGCTTGCTCAGATGCTAAAGGGCGGCGTAATTATGGATGTAACCACTCCCGAACAGGCTAAAATCGCCGAAGCGGCAGGCGCATGCGCAGTTATGGCTCTCGAACGCATTCCCGCGGATATACGCGCAGCAGGAGGAGTTTCAAGAATGAGCGACCCTGCTATGATCAAAGGTATTCAGGAGGCTGTCAGCATTCCTGTTATGGCAAAGTGCAGAATCGGTCACTTCGCTGAAGCTCAGATTCTCGAAGCAATCGAAATTGACTATATAGACGAAAGTGAGGTTCTCTCACCCGCCGACGACGTTTATCATATTGATAAGACCCGTTTCCGCGTTCCTTTTGTCTGCGGCGCGAAAAATCTCGGCGAGGCTCTGAGACGTATTTCCGAGGGTGCTTCTATGATTCGCACAAAGGGTGAACCAGGTACTGGCGACGTAGTTCAGGCAGTAAGACATATGCGTATGATACAGAGCGAAATATCCCAGCTTGCTTCACGCCGTGATGACGAGTTGTTTGAGGAGGCAAAGCGGCTTCAGGTTTCCGTTGAGCTTGTAAAATATGTTCACGATAACCGCAAGCTTCCTGTTGTGAACTTTGCAGCAGGCGGTGTTGCAACTCCTGCGGATGCAGCTCTGATGATGCAGCTTGGTGCGGAGGGCGTTTTCGTCGGATCGGGAATTTTCAAATCAGGCAATCCCGAAAAGCGCGCTCAGGCAATCGTAAAAGCTGTGACCAATTACGACAATCCAGATATCCTTGCAAAGCTTTCCGAAAATCTCGGTGAAGCGATGGTCGGAATAAACGAACAGGAAATCGCGCTTCTTATGGCTGAAAGGGGCAAGTAATGGCAGTCGCAATCATAGCAGTTCAGGGAGCGTTCCGCGAGCACGGCGACTGTCTTGAAAAACTCGGCGTGGATTATCGCTTTATAAGAACTCCGTCCGATATAACGGATGATATTGACAGGCTTATTCTTCCCGGAGGCGAAAGCACTACACAAAGAAAACTTCTTCACGAATTGGGTCTGTTTGAACCTATAAAAGAATTTATCTGCGCAGGCGCTCCTGTTATGGGAACGTGTGCGGGACTTATTCTTCTTTCAGAGCGAATTTCGGGCGGTGATGAGACTGTTTTCGGAACTTTGCCCGTTTCAGTTTACAGAAACGGCTACGGACGGCAGCTCGGAAGCTTTTCAGCTGTCGGAAATGTAGGTGTAATCGCTGATTATCCAATGCGTTTTATCCGCGCTCCGTTTATTGAAAGCGTTCTTTCGGACGATGTAGAGATTCTTAATGTCACTGATAATAAAATTACGGCTGTTCGTTTCAGAAATCAGATCGGATTATCATTTCACCCCGAACTCACCGATGACACAAGAATTCATGAACTGTTTTTATCGATATGAAAATTTATCAGGAGGTCTTTCCGCATCAGCAGAAAGACCTTTTCGATTATCTATACCATATTTGTATATAGAACGGCATTTTTTCCATTATTTTACAGATTTTTGGAATCTGTAAAAATTTCCTGAATTTTTAAGATTATTTTAAGCAAGCAAATTTATAATCATACTCAGTTAGAAAAGTTCACGTTTATGTTGATTCATAGGAACCGAATCAAAAACATATTTTTAAAAAGGAGTTTTTACCATGAAAAACAGAAAATTCAGGAAGCTGTTTGCCGGAATATCGTCACTGTGCGTTCTGGCGGCTGCACTTCCGTCCATTCCGGCAGCAAATGTTTCTGCCGCAGCGGAGGAAGTAAAATACGGCGATGCTGATCTGGACGGCAGCATCACAGTAAACGATGTTGTTTCAATTATGTGCTATGCTGCTTCTGCCGATGCAAATCCTATGACTGACGAGCAGCTCAACGCTTCGGACGTTTACCAGAGAGGCGACGGCGTTAACACCAGCGACGCTATTTCAATTCAGAAATATCTCGCAAAACAGATTGCCTCTCTACCTGAATCATATAAAGAGGGCGATGTTGAACCTGTTGCAAATGAGGGATATATCCACCTCCTTACTGACTCAATCACCACCGAGGGCTATTATCTCACTGTTGAGGGCAAAACGGTTACTATCGGAGCTTCCGGCGTTTATCACGTAGACGGCAACCTTGCTGACGGTCAGATTATCGTTGAAACTCCCGCTGATGACATCGGCGAGGTCGAAATTGTTCTTAACGATGTAACAATGACAGGCAGCAGCGCTCCGTGCATCTATTCAACTGCTCTTTCGGGCTCTGATAAAACCAAGATCACTGTTAACGGCACTAACACTCTCACCGATACAGCTGCGGCTGCATACACCGAAAGCGGCGTAATCTTTACGAATAACAAGCTTACAATCACTAAAAACAGCACCGGTACGCTCAATATCAACAGCACTATGAATGCCGGTATCAACAGCGAAAAGAAAATCAGCCTCAACGGCGGAACAATCGTTGTCAATACCGATGACCTCACTACCGACGCAGTTCTTGCCGGTGATGCCGATGCTATCAAGTCCGATAAGGACATTGAAATCGAGGGAGCGTCAATTCAGATCAAATCCTCTGCCGACGGTATCAAATCTGACGGTTCAATTTACATGATCAGCGGAACCGCCGATGTCAAGGCAGGTAACGATGCGGTTCAGGCTGCTCTCGAAATAAATGTTTCCGGCGGTACACTCACAGCCTGCGGCGACAGAGGCTTACGTCTTGACGCAAACGGACTGCTTAACATCACAGGCGGTACCGTTATCGCAACTGCTACCGATTATCAGGTTAACGGCAACGAGCTCATCAGCACGGACGGCACAACACAGACAACTGTGCTCCTCGATATGGCTGCGGAGTGGACAAAGGATAACGCTATCACCATAGGCTCACTTACATACTCGCCGATCAAGAAATATGACTATGTTCTCATCAGCGACGCTTCCCTCTCTGCGGACGGTTCATACAGCGTATATGTCGGCGGTCAGCAGGTTGGTCACGGAACCGATAAGAATGCGAACTTCCTCAATACAGGCGCCGTTACTCAGTATCAGAATGTTGATATCCTCAGCGGCGGAGAGGTTATCACACCGGGTACAGGCGATAATGTTGTCGTTTCTGTCAATTTCTCAGACAGCGGTGTGACACTTGCCAATGCAGCAGGCGAAGCTGTTGACATCAATTCAGCCGAGAACATGACCGTTAGCGGAACAACCGTTACTGTTACAAAATCAGGCGACTATTCTTTCAGCGGAAACTGTTCAAACGGTCAGATCGTCGTAAATACCGATGATACCGCCGAGCCTGCGGCTTACGTTACTCTCTCGCTCAACGGACTCACACTCTCAAACAGCAGCGTTGCCCCGATTTATGTTGAAAATGTCGGCGATGAATGTGCGATTTCCGCCAAAGACGGCACTGTTAATACGATTTCCGACGGTACATCTCATACCGATACATATGTGAACAGCGATAACGAAACAATTACAGTCAATGCTCCGATTTTTGCAAGAGACGACCTCAAGCTCAAGGGCAAAGGCACGCTTATCGTTAACGGTAATACCGAAGACGGAATCGTCTGCAAAAACGATCTTAAGATATGGAACGGAACTATCAATGTAACGGCAGTTGACGACGCTATCAGAGGAAACGATTCAGTAAGAATCGGCGATGCTGCAGACACTGACTTCTCCACTCTTAATGTTACAGTTAAGACCACTACAAGCGGCGACGGTATCAAAGCTACAAGCACCGAAACAGGAAAGGGATTCGTTCTGATCAACGGCGGTACAATTGATATTAATGCTTATGCCGACGGTATACAGGCAGAACAGGACTTCACAATGAACGGCGGCAGCCTTAATATCTACACATATCAGGGTTCAGGCTTTACAGGCAGTGCAAGCGGCGGAAGCACCGGCGGCTGGGGAGGTCCCGGCGGCTGGGGAGGTCCCGGCGGCGGCATGGACGGCAACAGCAATAAGGTTGACATCAGCGCCAAGGGTATCAAATCCGTAGGACTCTACGACGAAACAGGAACTACATATCAGAGCGGCGGAAATATTACCATCAACGGCGGCAGTATTACCATTGATTCCTCTGACGACTGTATCCACTGCGGAGGAAACATGAATATCCTCGGAGGAGCAATGAATCTCGCTACCGCAGATGACGCATGCCATTCGGATAACGACTTTACTCTCGGCAAAGAAGGCGGCGCAAACAGCGATTTTGAAATTTACGTTACTAAGTGCTACGAAGGAATAGAGGGCAATAATATCTATCAGTACAGCGGTACTGTTGTTGTAAAAGCCGGCGACGACGGATATAATGCAGCAGGCGGCGCAGACGGCTCAGGTAATAGCTCTCCCGGCGGCTGGAATCCCGGCGGCGGTTTCGGCACCTCAGGCGGCAATCAGCTGACTATAGCAGGCGGTATTGCAATTGTTCAGTCTGCAAGCGGCGACCATGATGCATTCGATTCAAATGGTCCTCTCAACATCAGCGGAGGCTGTGTAATTGCCAACGGTCAGGAGCCGCTTGACTGCGGAGACGGCTATTCCGAAAGCCTTACAGGCGGTACAATCGCTGAGATTTCCTCACAGTCCACAGGCACTGTTTCAGCAAACACTCAGTTCACAATCGCTGACGCCTCGGGAAATGTTGTAGTATCGTTCACAACAATGCAGGGCATGGGCAATATAACCCTCAATAATACAAATCTTAAATGCTACACAGGCGGAACGATTTCAGGCGGAACTGACCTGATTACCTCTGATTCATCCCAGTCTGTATATGCAAACGGAACAATCAGCGGTGGAACTGCCGTAAGCACATCAGGCAGCAGCGGAAACCAGAACCCATGGGGATGAATAAACTGAGATTCTGAGCCATGCAATTATCATAAATTTCATATAAACCTCTTGAAGCCCGACGAACCTCGCATCCGTCGGGCTTCAGCTTTATTCGCGGGACGACGTCCGAAGCCTTCAGAGGGTTGCAATATTTGTCGAATTATGTTATAATAACCGTTGAGACAGTCACAATGTTTTTTCTCCGTCATATACTGTACATGAGGAGGAAAAATATGTATGGACAGTATTGTTTTAATGGCTCTTGCAGCTACGCTGGGAACGTGGGCAGTAACCGCTCTCGGAGCTGCAACAGTCGTATTTTTTAAGAACCCAAACCCAAAATTTCTGAATCTCATGCTCGGATTTGCCGCAGGTGTAATGATTGCCGCAAGCTTCTGGTCACTTCTGCAGCCTGCCATTGAACGCGCGGAAGAGACTCTGACAACTCCGGCTTATCTCGTCGCAACCGTCGGATTTCTCAGTGGTGCACTGTTTATGTGGATTTCGGATAAAACGGTCTCGGCAATGAGAAAAAAAACCGACAGCTCGGGCGGAAATCCAGGAGAAAGATTCAACCGAATTCTGATGCTGATTCTCTCAATTACTCTACACAATATCCCGGAGGGGCTCGCTGTTGGAGTCGCATTCGGTACGCTCGGAAACGGCGGATATTCTATGGAAAGCTTAATGGGTGCGGTCACTGTTGCCGTGGGAATCGGATTGCAGAATTTTCCGGAGGGAGCTGCTGTTTCTCTTCCGCTGAGACGTGAGGGAGTTTCAAGGCGAAAAAGCTTCCTGCTCGGTCAGGCATCGGGAATGGTCGAACCGGTTGCAGGTGTAATAGGCGCAATGCTCGTTGTGCATATCGAGACTTTCCTGCCATATGCGCTCGCCTTTGCCGCAGGAGCTATGATTCTCGTGGCTGTTCATGAGCTGATTCCCGAATGTCAGCGCAACATGGACGCCCAGCCATATTTTGCTACTATGGGCATTATGTGCGGATTTGCAATTATGATGCTGCTTGATGTTATGCTTGGCTGATACTTATTTCCGGCAATGTTTTTTCATTGCCGCCGCAAAACCTGTTCCCATAGAATCATGCGTGCGTTTTTCGGGAATTAATCCTTGAGAAAACACCTTATCTATGAGAACAGGTTAAAAATAAAGGAGATTATATGAATATCAAACGAATTATACCATACATACTTTCACTTTCAATGCTTGCAGGCTGCGGCGGTCATGTCGGAACGGCGGAGCTTTCCGAGCCTGTTCCCGTAACTACTGCTCAGACGGAAAATAATTCATCCGAAACAACCGCGGAAGCTACAGTTCCCGAAAATACTCAGGCATCTGCCGCTGTCCCCACAGGCAGCGCGGTATTGTCTGTTTCCGAATCCGCAGAAGTTTATGACAGAATCACTCTCGGAGAGCTGATCGATAATCCCGCAATTCAGCTTGAAAACGGCGATGAAATTGTCGATACATCCGAAACGGGAGTATTTGAAATAACCGCGCGCTACATAATGGACGGAGTCCTCTACGAACAGAACGTCGAATATACCGTTGAGGACACTACTGCCCCGATTTTGCTCAATTCAGGCAACGGCGCGGAAATCAAATGCGGAAAGACCTTCGACCTCACCGATTATGTTGGCTTCGGAGACAATTATGACAGAAATCCGGGACTTACATATACAGGACAGGTCGATACAAGCGTGTGCGGCACTTATCCGCTTGAAGCGACTGTTACTGACGCTTCGGGAAACTCAACGAGCTGGAATGTGAAAATCAAAGTTGTAGACGAGCTTTCCGCCCCGGAGGACAACAATCCGCGGGTTCAGTTTTCTGATTTCATAGAGCGTTATGCAGGAACAGACGTATGCTTCGGAATCGATGTTTCAAAATGGCAGGGCAATATCGATTTTGAAGCCGTAAAAAATGCTGGCTGCAGCTTCGTAATAATGCGGATCGGTCACTACTACGACGAATACACAGTGGACGAGTATTACAGGGCGAACATGGCTGCGGCAAAAGCCGCGGGACTGGATGTGGGAGTATATCTCTATACAACTGCAAACAGCGAAGAAAAAGCAAGGGAGAATGCTCAGTGGATCGCCGAAATGCTTGACGGCGAGGAGCTTGATTTTCCGATTGCCTTCGACTGGGAAAGCTTCTCGAATTTCCAGCAGTACGGCATGAGCATAAATGACCTCAATGAGTATTACGAGGCTTTTAAAGACGAAACGGAACGTCTCGGATATTCGGCTATGCTCTACAGCAGCAAAAATTTCCTGAACAATTTCTGGTACGAGCACAGCGATTCCACAATCTGGCTCGCACACTATACCGATGAGACTGATTACACGGGAAGATACAGTATATGGCAGGCAAGCTGCTACGGCAATATTGACGGAATTTACGGGGACGTTGATATGAATATTCTCTATTCAAAAGAGCAATAAATCACACCGGAGACAGTATACATCAAAAATGAAAGGGCGGTCAATGACCGCCCTTAAAGCATCACCGCGAATTAACGGATGACGCATTTTCCTGACCGGTACGTATTGACACTGCCGCTCAGCGCCCTAATTGAATGCAGTATCCGTATTAACGTCAGTCAGGTATTCGGGTGCGATTGCAGGCACATAAAATGCTCCGTATTCTTTCATATCTTCGGGCAGATTGCTGTTCTGCAATTCAATAAGAAAACGATAATAGGGAATATTATATTTATAATCTTCTGTTCTTTTGTAATAAAGACCGCTGAATGTCACATCATCAGCTTCAAATCCGTCCGGAAGACGATTCTCCTCCCAGACAGTTGTTGTGTAATCGCCATCCATGAGCATTTTCTCAGCTGTTTCATAGTCGATAATCGGATACATTCCAACTACCGTTTTGCACGCGAGATTATCATAGATACAAATATACTCGAGGTCGCCGTTTCCGCTGAATGATGCTTTTCGGAAATTGAAATTCAGTATCGCAGTCAACGGATCGTCGGATTTGTCATAAACCTCAAAACGTGTATACGGTTTGCTGTAAATATCATAATCCGTGTAAACCGACGGAACGGGATATTCAAATTTCAGGACATCATAGTATCTCTCTGCAAGATAATTCACAGCTGCTTCGGCATTTTCCCTGCCGCAGCCATCGGAAATTCTGTACTTTTCCGGCAGATTCAGGACTCCGTTGAAATTTATATTTATTTGACCGCTGCTTTGCATTTTCAGTCTGGCACCGTATACCGAAGCCTCGATATATGAACCGTCCGCAGGCTCATTGGTAACGTTGAACTCTCCGCCCAGCTCGTCGGAAATTCCCGAGAGCCTGTCTTTCATTTCCTCCGCGGAATAATAGTTTTCCATACTGAAAATTTCGTTGTTGGATTCTGCAAATACGGGCAGGCTTGTCAGACTGCATTCTTTCGTCCATGGATTATTCTCCAGCAGTTCTGATACGTCATGTGCCCAGAAACCCTCGAATCCCATTCCATCAACTCCAGGATCGGGTTTTATTTTTTCAAGGTGATTATTTTCGTCCTGATACTCAAAGCTGTAATGATAATTTTTGCTATACGGCATATCAGGCGCTTTTTTTGTATTATGCAATACAATTACTCCAACGGCTGCCGCACAAATACTTGCTGCACATATCCCTGCGGCAATATACTTAAAGCTTAACTTTTTCGGCTTGATTTCCGGCATTGCTTCTATGACGTATTTATCATCAACATCACTCAGGCTCTCAAAAAAACGGTTATCTTCATTCATATATCGAAACCCTCCTCATAAAGAAATTCTTTCAGCCTGTTGCGTGTGCGCATCAGCGACATTTTTACTGCTCCCTCTTTTATGGAATGTTCATCTGCTATCTGCCTGATTGTGCAGACATACCAATACCTTTGCATAAATATTATTCTCGCTTTCTCATTAAGCGTACCCAGAAAGCGATTGAGTGCATCACGGATTTCATAATTTTCCGGAAAGCGATCTCCGTTACAATCCGAAAGGCATTCGTTAAGCTCATCAAGGCATATTGCAGCTTCATCGCCTTTTCGTTTTTGCGCCGAATTTTTCCGCCATCGGCTGATTGAAATATTTCTTGTGATCCTTGCAAAAAATGCTCCGAGACAATCGGGACGCTCCGGCGGCATAGCTCCCCAGGCGCTCATCCATGTATCGTTTACACATTCGTCGCTGTCGGCGCGGTTATGGAGTATATTTTCAGCTATCCTGTGACATATACCGCCATATTTTATTTCACTCTCCTTTACTGCCTTTTCAGAACGCTCAAAATATAGATCTATAATGGTATTATCGTCCATTCCTTTCCACCCCCTTCATTTATATTGACGCAACCGATTTCATTAAAGTAACACAATTATAGCATAATATTATCTGTTATTCAACATTTTGTAATATACTCTCCGCTGTTGCAATACTGCACTTTAACATCGTCACAAATGAACAAAAGTATTGACATTCAAAAAAAATAGTACTATAATATAGATACCGACAGTTCATTCGTACCTTCCTGTCGTTAAACAAAACCGGGACCGGCAATCTATCATTGATTCATAAGCTGTGCCCTGTTCAGGACACAGCTTTTTTGGAGGAATTATGTATATTCTTAAATCCGAGGCAACCTTCGACAGCGCGCATTTTCTAAGCGGATACAACGGAAAATGCCGCAATATCCACGGTCATACATGGAAAATCATCGCCGAAATCTGCTCTGAAACGCTTGAATCCGACGGTCAGTGCCGCGGTATGGTTGTTGATTTCGGAGATTTGAAAAAAACGCTGAAACAGCTTGCGGACTCATTCGACCATACACTGATTTACGAGAAGAATACACTCCGTCCGGAGACTGTTATGGCTCTCAAAGCAGAAAAAATCTCTCTGACAGAGGTCGGTTTCCGCCCGACTTCCGAGAACTTCGCACGCTGCTTTTTTGATAAGCTGACAGACTGCGGATTCAGAGTAAAGAGAGTTACTGTTTACGAAACACCCACAAATTGCGCGGTTTACGAGGAATGATGAAAATGTTCAATGTTGCAGAAAAATTTGTCAGCATAAACGGAGAGGGACAATATGCAGGTCAGCTCGCCGTGTTTATCAGATTCGCAGGATGCAATCTGCGCTGCAGTTACTGCGATACCAAATGGGCAAACAGCTTTGATTACAAGGGAGAGCTTCTCTCTGCGGAGGAAATTCTCGATTACGTCCTGGGTACACATATCCGGAATGTAACGCTC
The DNA here is from genome assembly GCA_029007035.1 of Oscillospiraceae bacterium. Taxonomy (GTDB): domain Bacteria; phylum Bacillota; class Clostridia; order Oscillospirales; family Ruminococcaceae; genus Ruminococcus. The sequence goes on along the minus strand of JAQXHC010000049.1, from coordinate 29,013 downwards.
ACAGGCGGCGAACCGCTTCTACGCGAGGGAATAACCGGGCTTATCGAAATGCTCATAAAATCGGAGCTCCGGGTCGAAGTCGAGACAAACGGCAGCGTCCCTCTTGCGCCTGTTGACGGGAAATTCCGTCCCCATTTCACCATTGACTATAAGACTCCGTCCAGCGGAATGGAGGACAAGATGCTTATGTCCAACTACGGTATTCTTGAATCAGAAGACGTTGTGAAATTCGTCTGCGGAAGTGTTGAGGACCTGAACCGTTCCTATGAGATAATCAGACAATACGGTCTGATTAAGCGGTGTAAGGTCTATCTGAGCTGCGTTTTCGGCCAGCTTGAACCTAAAACCGCAGTTGAATTCATGAAAGAAAATGAGCTGAACGGTGTTAATTTTCAGCTTCAGATGCACAAATTCATCTGGGAGCCCGATAAAAAAGGAGTTTGAAAATGGCTATAGACAAAGAAGCAATAAAGTTCCATATAGAGGGAATTATCAGGGCTCTCGGCGACGACCCCGGACGCGAGGGACTGATAGAAACCCCTCAGCGTGTCGCGAATATGTATGAGGAGATCTTCGAGGGCATGAACTATACCAACGACGAAATCGCTGAGATGTTTGACAAGTCGTTCGAGGTCACCTCGGAGAACAACGACATGGTTACCGTTCGGGATATCAACGTATTCAGCCACTGTGAACATCACCTTGCGCTGATGTACGATATGAAGATCACCGTCGCATATATTCCGAAAAATAAAGTTCTCGGACTGAGCAAAATTGCACGAATCGCTGACATGGCGGCGAAAAGACTTCAGCTTCAGGAGCGCATCGGAAGCGACATTGCCGAAATCATGCAGAAAGCTACGGGATCGGAGGACGTTGCCGTTCTGATCGAAGCTCACCACAGCTGCATGACCGCGCGCGGCATCAAAAATACAACCTCAAAAACATACACAACCACGCTCCGAGGAAGATTTGAAACCGACGCGGCCCTGCAGAACCGCCTGTTTATGAGATAAGGAGTTATTATGAAAGCACTTGTACTGTCAAGCGGCGGAGTGGACAGCACTACCTGTCTCGCCCTCGCTGTAAATAATTTCGGTAAAGAAAATGTTACCGCCCTGTCAATCACCTACGGTCAGAAGCACTCAAAGGAAATCCGCTCTGCAAGGGCTGTCGCCGACTATTACGGAGTGGAATATATCCTGCTCGATCTGAGCGAAATGTTCAGATTCTCTGACTGCTCGCTGCTGAGCAGTTCGGAAAAGGAAATCCCTCATGAGTCCTACAGCAGTCAGATTGAAAAGACAAACGGCTCCCCTGTTTCAACCTATGTTCCTTTCAGAAACGGACTGTTTATCTCGTCGGCGGCAGCTATCGCGATTTCAAAGGGCTGCGATGTTATTTACTACGGAGCACACGGCGACGACAGCGCAGGCAATGCCTACCCCGACTGTTCGCCCGAGTTCAACAAGGCTATCAGCGACGCGGTTTATATCGGAAGCGGAAATATGCTTAAAGTCGAAGCGCCCTTCGTGTATGTGCCGAAAAAGGACGTTGTAAAAAAAGGACTCGAATTAAACGCGCCCTATCACCTGACATGGAGCTGCTATGAAGGCGGCGAAAAGCAATGCGGAGTCTGCGGAACGTGCATCGACAGAAGAAATGCATTTGAATCAAACGGAGTCACCGACCCCGTAGAATACGAAAAATAGGAGGCTTCAATGAGAACACCGGATGAAACCAAGGATATAACCAGGCTTGGCTCACAGAATACGAAATATTCCTACGGATACACCCCCGAGGTACTCGAGACTTTCGTAAATAAGCATCAGGAGAACGATTATTTCGTTAAATTCAACTGCCCGGAATTCACGAGTCTTTGCCCGATTACCGGACAGCCCGACTTCGCGACAATTTACATTTCCTATGTTCCCGATGTGAAAATGGTGGAGAGCAAGTCGCTGAAGCTTTACCTTTTCAGCTTCCGTAATCACGGCGATTTCCACGAGGACTGCGTGAACATAATCATGAAAGATCTGATTAAACTCATGGACCCGAAATACATCGAGGTATGGGGTAAATTCACGCCAAGAGGTGGCATCTCGATCGATCCCTACTGCAACTACGGCAGAGAGGGAACGATTTGGGAAAAGGTTGCTTTCGAGCGTCTTACCAATCACGATTTATATCCCGAAAAAATTGACAACAGATAATAATAATTTCGCCGCACGGTTATGTGCGGCGAAATTATTATATTTAATAAATCAGATTTCAATATAACATAAAATCCAATATCCAAACGTCATACATCAGACTATAAAACCGAGTCTGCGGATAAGCTCCATATCTGTTACTGTAGTAATTCCCGATGTTGTGAGCATATCGCCTGAAATGGCTGCATTAGCTCCCGATCTGAAGCAGCGCTCCCCCTTATCCGGAATCTGTCCCCTTCCTCCTGCAAGACGAATATAAGCGTCAGGCAGAATAAACCGGTAAACAGCGATAATACGCAGCTTTTCCTCATCGGACAAAGGCTGATTTCTCTCGTAGGGCGTACCGTGAATGGGACTTAAAAAATTTACGGGAACTGACTTAATTCCGAGTCCGCGGAGAGTAATTGCCATATCGATCCTGTCCTCCATGCTCTCGCCAAGTCCCATGATTCCGCCGCTGCAAACGCTAAGTCCGGCGCGCTGTGCGGCTTTGAGCGTTTCTATTTTCTGAGCATAGGTATGCGTCGTACATACCGATTTAAAATAGCTTTCCGATGATTCAAGGTTGCAGTGAACCCTCTCCGCACCTGCTGATTTCAGCTTGCGGAAATCCTCCTCGTCAAGGAGTCCGAGCGACACACAAACTCCGATATCGGTACGGGTCTTGATTGCGGCGATGCTCTTACAGACTGAGTCCACTTCCGGCGGGCTGAGTCTTTTCCCCGACGTTACAATCGAAAACCGCATCACACCGCTGTCCGCATTCTTCTTAGCCTGCTCCGCAATAGTATCTGCGTCAAGAAGCGGATATTCGCTGATTTCTGTTTTATACCGCGACGACTGCGCACAGAATTTGCAGTCCTCGGGACAGCGTCCGCACTTTCCGTTAATAATTGTGCAAATGTCGAAGCTGTTTCCGCAAAAGCTTTTTCTTATTTCATCTGCGGCAGAGCAAAGCTCGTCAAGCGGCTCAGAACTTAGTCTCAGAGCCTCATTCCGGTTTATACTGCTGCCTGCGAGAATGCGTTCCTTAGTTTGATGCACGAACCCCATTGATAATTCCTTTCAATGCCGGAAACAGTCTTTTGCAAACTGCCGCGGCAAAAATACATTCAAAAATATCACCGACAACAGGCATCAGCAGACAGTAAAGAATGATCTTTCCGAAGCTGAGTCCGTTTTGCAGATAGAGTCTGCAAATTGCCCAATAATAGATAACTCCGAACAAATAGGCAATTGCAAGACTTGTAAAATTCGCCGTCAAAAGGCGCTTGAATGACGGCTCGGGAACTGCATTTGCGATTTTGCCTGCCGCATAGGCTCCGAAAACAAAACCTATCAGATACCCGAATGTTGGCTGAAATACGTAGCTGATACCGCCTCCTGCCGTAAATATCGGCAGTCCGATCAAGCCGAGGAATATGTAACAGCATACGCACACTGCACCCATCTCTCCGCCGAGAAGTACACCTGCGAGAGTGCAGAACATAAGCTGAAATGTCAGAGGACAAATCGGAGTCGGCACTTTCAGAAATGCTCCTACTGCTATCAGCGCTGTAAACAACGCCATAAATACGATTTTTCTTGTTTTCATTATTAACACCTGCTTTCTGAGTCTATTATATCACGTCTTTTTATCTTCGTCAACCTCTTTTTGTGATTAGGTTGACATAAACTTTGCAAAAAAAGTCCGCTGAAAAATCAACGGACTTTTATATGTATATAATTAATTTTTTGACCTGAAAAGAACTCTCAGCATCAGACCTCCGCCTGCTGCAACGAGTCCGAACATGATAATAAATACATACGCGCTGGTTGTTCTCCATACGAGACGAGTGTGCATAAGTATAGTAAATAGAATAAATATTACTCCGAGAATCGTGACAATCCATCCCGGCAGCTTCTTATCGAGCATGAAAAGCATTACGATTCCGATAATGACCGGCAGCATTATAAGTCCGTTAGGGATGCCGAATGAACCTATATTATAGAAATATCCTCCATATCCCAGTGAACTTGTAACCTGTGCATTCTGCAGAATCATGAACAGTCCCCCGCCGAACATGAGTATTCCGAGAAAAAAGTCACGTAAATCATGAGCCTCATGACGTGTAAATCCGCGTGCTTCCTCAAGGTCATTATAAAGCTTTTCCAGTTCCTTGTCTGCTTTTCTTTTTTTCATGCTGATCCCTCCGTACATCCGCATTTTATTCCCTTAATCATGTTTAATGTTTAACATTTAATTAAACTGGTACGCCTGACAGGAGTCGAACCTGCGCACATAGCGTCGGAGGCTACTGCTCTATCCACTGAGCTACAGGCGCATATAATACCGAAAAATATTCCCGAAAATATCTTTCAATAATATTATATCAAAAACTCTTGAAAAATGCAAGTGTTTATGATATAATAAATATAATAAATTTTCTGAACGGAGGCGATTGTCTCGTTGAACGATTATATCTACTTAGTTATCGCACAAACCGGAACAACTGTTGCAAAGTTTTTCAAACTGATGACAAAGAAGCCATACAACCATGTATCTCTTGCAGGTGACCTGAGTCTCTCGGCAATGTACAGCTTCTGCCGCACATATTCGCCGGTTCCTCTTCCTGCTACGTTTAATCAGGAAATTGTCGGCAAGGGTACTCTCGGAAAGTACGACTTCATTCCGTGCGAGATCTACCGGATTCCCGTAACCCGCAAACAGCGTGAAATATATGAGGATACAATTGAATATTTCTGCAAAAACCGAAATATTTTTTCATATAATATTCTCGGTCTGATTGCAGTTTATCTTAATATTGAGTGGAAACGCAGAAAAAATTTCCTTTGCTCGCAGTTTGTTGCATATACGCTGGAGAAAATAGGGATTCCACTTGAAAAGCCGTTTTGTCTCTATAAGCCGGATGATTTCAGAGGCTTCCCGTATGCAGAGCTGATTTATCAGGGCGAACTGAACGATTTTTATTATCAGATGAAATCAATGTCTGTAGAGTTTATCAAGCACTGATGTTTTATTACTCCGCCGATAGATCCTGCTGTCCGGACCGTCCTGCGGCTGTTGTCAATATATAAGAGCCGAAGCTATGTTTATCGTCCAGCGTAATTCATCCGGAGTGACAAGATACATAATATAATAAAGCCTGCTGTCAGGCATAAATGCGGATATGTCCGATTCTATATCAATTCCCGCAACACTCAGATTTATGCTGCTGCCCGTTACAGTCACTGACGCCGGTGAAATATGCTCGGAGCTGAGCTTGTTGTATGAATTTGAATAAACCAGCAAAAACATGAACATTCCTGTAGTCATAAGCAGATATGAAAATATCAGTATGACTGCAGGTCTTTTCTTTTTTTTATGCATATTTGACGTTCTCCGTTATTTCTTTATTGAGGTCAGCAGTTCTGCCAGCGATTTTCCTATCAGCTGACCCGAATATTGAACCTGCTCCAGTGTATTGCCGTGAGAGCCGACCTCGATAAGCAGACTGCCTGTCGTCAGATCCTGATTGTATTTGCGGTAATCAAACAGAATCGGACGGGTAAATCCCGGATAGTCACCCTCCAGCTGCTGCTGGAGACAAGAAGCAAATCGGAAATTTTTAAGATAATTGGGCATTCCAAGTGTTCCATCGTCGCAGCCGGAAATAATCATAACCTGAGCTGCCTCACGTCCGTCTATCTCCACATACGGCTGATAGGCGTTTCCTCCGGAGGAGATCGCGTCCCGATGAATGTCAAGAGCAACTTTGATTGAGGGATACTGCTTTAAAATAGGCTCTATTGTCGCTCTGCTCCGGGCATAAGAGCCGTTATACGACGGATAGTCGTGAATTTCCGCAGCATGAATAACTCCGATGCCCGCTTTTTCAAGCTCCTTACATATCTCGTCGCCTACCATGACCATATTTTTCGTTGGATCGGTGGTCCTGTAGTTGAAGCTTGCGTCGCAAAAATCGCGTACATACGGCTCAAAGCTCTCGGTAGTGTGAGTATGATATATCAGAACCTGAGGTTCATCGGTATCGGTAAGGGTAAAATCAGGCAGGTATTTGCTCTCCGCAAAAACCTCATCGTTGCTGAGGGACGACTGATTATTTACCTGTCCGCATTTTTCAAGGTCAAAATAAGTCGCTCCGCTGAATGTACCGTAGGTGGTGCGTACTATGCTTCCTCCGGGAACCCACTCGTCCTCGGTCGGATACGGCTTTGCTCCCGGATTATCTGAGACAGCATAAAACGGATTTTCCGTGTCAGCCGCATCCTCTGTCTCCTCCGCAAATCCGTAGCCGCTTGACAGAATCTCCTCGTCGCTGAGGATATCTCCCTGCTCGTTTCTGTAATTATAGCTCGTCTGCCCGCTTTCTGCGGCGGCAGGAGCGTTTGCGGCTGTATTACGGCGGATCGAAATCTCCTCTGCTCTGCTCAGAGCAGACGAAATACCCGGAATTACGCATGAAGCCGCCACAGGCAGCATTATAAGTCCGCATATCTTTATCCCGCCTAACAGCTTTCTTTTTCTGTATCGTGTCATATATAAAGCTCACCTCGCCGCTGTCTGAATGAATCGTTCCGCCAGCTGATTCCTGAAATTTACGGCCTGATCAATTGGCGCAGCAATAACCTTACATTTATTATATTCAGGTTCCGGCGGCTTTATTCCATCTGAAGCCTGAGACAGAAGCATTATTTAAAGCTTAACCCGAAAATTCATTCAATAAGACAGGCATTATACAAATTTCTGCTTCATATCCTATAAAAAAACCAAATCTACAGGAGCTGATAATCTATGTATGAATGCTGTAATGTAAAAAGGTTTTTTCGTCTGCTGCTGCTCGACGCGGTAATTCTCGGAATATGCCTTATTTTTTTCTGTATAGGCAAGGCTATTGTTTTTTCTGCCGAAGATGAGGAACGTATTTTCATGCCCGCAATAATGTATCACAGCGTATGTGAAAGTTCACCGCAGAAATATCTTGTAACTCCAAAGCAGCTCGAAAGCGATCTGAATTATCTTAAAACCAACGGCTATACCGCCGTAACAGCCGAACAGCTGATTAACTTTACCCAAAATAAAGGAGAGCTGCCCGAAAAGCCCGTACTGCTGACTTTCGATGACGGATTTTATAACAATCTGTCAATTCTGCTTCCCCTGCTGGAAAAATACGATATGCACGCAATTGTGTCAGTGGTTGGAAGCTATATTGATTATAATGCCGCCGCAGACCCTCATGTTGACCGATATTCCTACCTTACATGGGAGGATATCGACAGTCTTATAAAGTCGGGACGCGTTGAAATCGGCAACCATACTTACAATATGCACTCCTCGTCCGGGGGCAGAAAGGGCTGCTCAAAAATGAACGGCGAAAGCACTGAGGAATACTGCGATATTCTGAACAGAGATATCAACCTCCTTCAGGCAGAGATCCACGATCACGACGGCATAATTCCGACTGTTTTCGCCTATCCGTTTGGATATATCTCTCCCGAGGCTCTGCCCGTGCTGAAAGAAAGCGGTTTTTTCATGACGCTTACCTGCTATGAGCGTCCGAATTACATCACACGAAATCCCGAATGTCTTTACGGAATCGACCGCTATAACCGCAGCGGGCTTCTCACCACCGAAGAATTCATGCGCAAAGCTCTTGCCGAATAGTATTATTCCAAGTAAAAACGGCGGAACATGACAGTTCCGCCGTTAATGTTGATTTTCTTCAGACAGCCGGTAAAAAACCGAGATCTACAACATCATCATTTTTATTTTTGGACTCCTCCCCGCTTTCGCTGCTGCTGTTTTTGGAGGTTGAAATATTTGCAGATTTGAGAATTTGGTCGAAATAATCATTAAAGTCATCATAACCTGCCGACTTCCAGAAGTCCTTGTATTCATCGCCGTTGTATTTATCAAGATAATCCGGAAGTTCTCCTGTTTCCTGATATTCAGTTATAACCTTTTCGCTCTCGCCGGAAAACCTTATAACATCGCCGATAATCTGATGATAGCTTACGCATACGATTATGATAAAGACCGCGGAAATAGATGAAAGCACAAGTCCTGTAATAGCCATTCCCGTACCGCCTCTGCTGGTAGCAAGAGAAATAATTGCGAAAATGATGCCGAGAGGAGCAAAGATGATTCCTGCTCCGCAGCAGCAAAGCAGAATGCTGAGTATACCCATGATAAGGGCAGTAATAGCAAAACCTGTGCGGCCGCTCTTGGGATTCGGGTCGCTGTAATTGTAATCGTAGTTATAGTTGTTGTTTTCGTCCATTTCAATTCTCCTTTAATAAGTCGTTTCCCACAGCCAGTTGCGAAGCTCCAGCTCCTCAAGGTCATAGGGGGTTTTTTGATATACGCAGTAGTTCAGCCAGTTTGAAAACATCAGGTTAGCGGTACAGCCCCATGAGAAAACCGGCTTTTCCGCGGGATCGTCATTTGGAAAATAATTATAGGGGATCCGTATATCAATGCCTTTCTCAACGTCTCTGAAATACTCCTGTGCAAGTGTTTCGCGGTCATATTCGGAATGACCGGTGATAAAATACTGCCGCCCGTTGGTATTGGCGACGATATGAACTCCCGAAAATTCGGATGATGTAAGAATTTTAAGCTGACGTACCTTTTCTATGTCCTCACGGCGAACCTCGGTATTTCTCGAATGAGGTATAAGAAAAACATCATCGAAGCCTTTCAGCAAAAGACAGTTATCGACCTCTGCCTTATGCGGAAAAATACCGAACATTTTCCGGTCAAGGGGATATTTAGGAATTCCGAAATGGTAATATAGTCCCGCCTGAGCCGCCCAGCAGATATGAAGCGTGGAAAAAACGTGGGTTTTCGACCAGCTCATGATTTTACATATCTCGTCCCAGTAGTCCACCTGCTCATAGTCGAGCAGTTCAACGGGTGCGCCTGTAATAATCATGCCGTCATACCGCTTGTCCCTGATCTGGTCAAAGGTAGTGTAAAATGCGTCGAGATGGCTTTGTGAAGTGTTTCTGTTGCTTGACTCATGGGACGCCATCTGAAGCAGTTCGATGTCCACCTGAAGCGGAGTATTGCTGAGCAAACGCATCAGCTGAGCCTCAGTTTCAATCTTTTTCGGCATTATATTGAGGATTATCACCCTCAGCGGACGAATATCCTGATGTTCAGCCTGCTCGCTGGACATAACGAATATGTTTTCTTCTCCAAGCGTTTTGAATGCCGGAAGCTCCGACGAAATACGAATCGGCAATCATACCGCTCCTTTCATAATTATATGTGCTTTTACGGCATGAACTTCTGCCTAAAGTATATTATACAACATTCCGAAAAGCATTGCAAGTCTTTTGACTGCTTTTAATCAAATTTATTATGTTAGTGGCTGCAGTTTTTGCAGCCGTTCATAAAACTGTCGGGATTTTCAATTACCCTGACTCCCTCAGGTACGAAACGAAGCCTTTCAAGCGGCACGCATTTCTCGTCGGAACATTTAAGCTCGACCTTTTCGATTCCTTTAAGACAGGTCTTGAACAAAACCGAGCGTATCAAACCGTCACAGAGCATAAGGTCTCCGCCGTCGTCATAATCGTAAATCACTGTCACATCCGGTTTGTAGGAATACGCTATATAGCCGATAACATCATTTTTATCCAGTGCTTCGGTAATATGAAGCGACGGGTCAGCTGCTCGTTTTATAAGCTCCTCATAGCCGTCCGGTGTGAGCTTTTCCTGTATTTCGAGCATCTTACCCCTCCTTGCCCATTGCGTTTCTGAGAGCGCGAAGTTCTTCGGCAGTAAGCTCACGATAGTCGCCGGGCTTTAACATTCCCAGCTTCAGCGGACCGATGCTGATTCTGCGCAGACGTGCAACCTCCAGTCCCACAGCCTCGCACATTTTACGAATCTGACGATTTCTGCCCTCTTTTATCGTAATCAGCAGTACTGCTCTGCCCGGCTCTTTGTCCTTTACGACAACCGTAGCAGGGAGTGTTTTCCGTCCGTCAATCTCAACACCCTCTGCCAGCTTGACGAGCTGGGCATCGGACACATCAGGACGGACTGTTACGCGGTATGTTTTTGTAATATGACGGCTTGGATGCATGATTCCATTGGCAAATTCACCGTCGTTTGTAAAGAGAAGCAGTCCCTCGGAGTTCCTGTCGAGCCTGCCAACGGGATATACGCGTTCTTCTACTCCCTCCAGCAAATCCATAACGCATCGTCTGTCAAGCTCGTCGGAAACCGTTGTTACATATCCTCTCGGCTTGTTAAGCATAATGTATAAATAATTTTTTCTCCTTGGCACGGTTATTCGCTCGCCGTCGACAGTGATAATGTCACGGAAGCCGCACTTATCCCCGAGCTTTACCGGATGACCGTTAATCCTGACTCTGCCGCCTGCAATAAGCTCCTCTGCCTTTCGGCGCGAGCAGAATCCACTGTCGGCTATCATTTTCTGTATTCTGATTTTTTCCACATTTATCTCCGCTTTCTCTCAGGAAAAAAGCTTCCCGAGCTTGTCGAATATTTTTTGAATAAAACTGCGTTTTTCACTGTTTTTTCGGGATTTTACAGGATAATCCTCCTTTGCCTTCAGAGGAATTCTTGTAATCTCCCTGCCACCGCAGCTGACTTTAAGCTGTGCGCACTCCTCTCCAGCCGATACGGGGGCATACACAAACGGCGGCGAAATCACCGTATACTGAACCTCGGGAAGCTTCCCGTCAACGGAACACAGCTCAATATAACCGTTTTCCGCAGTCAGCGCAAGCTTATCAGACTCTCCTCCTGCAGCATCAGCATCAATGCCGTCCGGCAGCCTGACCTGCTCTTTTTTTACAGCCCCGAAGCCGTATTCGTACATGGCAATATGGTCATTCCAGTCGTTTTTATCGTTCAGCGTCACGCAAATAAGCTCAACTCCGCCGCGCTCGCACGCTGAAACAAGACATCTTCCCGCCTCGTCAGTGAATCCCGTTTTCACACCGTAAACACCGTCGTACATTGAAAGAAGCTTGTTTGTGTTATAAAGACTCCGCTCGTAAGGCGGATTTCCGAATTTAAGACTAATGCTCCTTGACGAGCATATATCGCGGAAAAGCTCATTTTTCAGAGCCTCCCGTGCCAGAATTGCCATATCATATGCACTCGAACCGTGCCCCTCTCCCTCCAGTCCCGAGGGAGTCACAAAGCAGGTTCGGGTCATACCGATCTCAGCAGCTCGGCTGTTCATCAGTTCTGCGAAAGCCTCAATACTTCCGGCAATTCTGACTGCCGCTGCATTCGCGGCATCGTTTCCCGATGGAAGAAGCATTCCGCAGCAAAGGGCGTATTTTGTAACCGTATCGCCCTCCTGAAGCCCCATTGACGAGCCTTCAACCCTGATAGCATCGCTGTCTACGGTAAATTCCTCGTAAAGGTCTCCGCTTTCAAGGCAGAGCAGAGTCGTCATAATTTTGGTCGTGCTTGCCATCGGAAGCTTTACATCACTGTTGAGCGAATAGACTGTCTCTCCGGTATCGGCAGTGATAAGAACAGCTGCACGCGCTGATATATCGGGCTTTTTCGCACAATGAGCCGCGGTCTGCGGATCAGACCTGAAAACAGAAATCAGCGTTGCCGCAGCCGCAAAAATTGTTATAATTTTTTTCATAGCATACCTCCGCAGACTTTAATCGTCCTAAAAAGATATGCCTGTTTTTCCGGATTTATGACGGGAAATACGTCGTTTTATTCCTCCTCGGCGATACTGATCTCGTCGCCGCTTTCGGAATCCTTCTTTTTCTTGATGAATCCGGAAATCTTGTCAATAACCTCGGGAACTGAGCTGATTGCAGAACTGATCGGATCACTTGACGCAGCTGCCGGAATATATTTAACGTTTCCTCCGGTAACTGAGATAAATCCCTCGGGCTTGATTGAAATTCCCGCTCCTGCTCCGCCTCCGAAGAGGTTCTTCTCCGACTTCGACGGCAAATCCGAGCCGCCTGATGCAAAGCCGTAGGATACCTTTGAAACAGGAATAATAGTCACTCCGTCATCAAGCTTGACGGGATCGCCGATAATCGTGTTTATATCAGCCATTTCCCTTACCTTGTCCATTGATATTCCGAGGAGTTCGCTGATTGGTGTCTGATTTGCACTCATATTTATACCTCACATTCGCCTTTCGGCATAGATTTCTGCTGCCCGACAGATTTTTTTGCACTTTTTTTATGGGGCAGATAAATTCTGAAAATATATGTTATCAGGAACCAGATTCCCGAGATAACCGCTGTAATGGGGAGAAAATAGACCTTAACACCTGCGTCCCAACGGCTTTTCTCCTGTCCGAAGCCTGCACGGACATCGATCGTTTTCTCCTTTGACGTAAAAACAAGCCGCATGAACGCCAGCAGATTAAAAACTGCTCCCGAGATCTTTCCGTATTTAAGCGCGCATTTGTACGCGTCCTCGTCAGCAATTACAAAATCAATCATAATATCGGTGAAATGAAAGCCCTTGAAAATTTTCCGTACAGGTTTTTTTGCACTGTTCCATATCTCAAGTATAAAGCCGACCTTTTCTCCGAGAGTTTTTTTCGTTTCTGCTGTATCAGCCGCATCAGAATCGCTCCCATCCGACGAAGCTTCCTCCGCAGCTGAATTCTCCTGCGGTTCTTCCGGAGATGAAGATTCAACATTATCTTTCTCTGCGGCAGATTCCGAAACCTCAGATTTTTCAGCCTGAATGCCGGAATTATCCTCTGCTGAACTTTTCTCAGCCTTTGAATTCTCCGATTTTTTTGATTCAGAACGCTTTTTTGTCAACCTTGAAACCAGACCTCCGCCGCTGCTGTCAATAATGTTCAGAAAGCCGTATTTCAGGTGATAATTCACTTTTTCACCAATAAACTCAAATTTCACTCTCACGGGCATGAGCAGCAGAATCAGAACTGTTCCGAGAATTACAAGTATTATTATAAGTAGAATTTTTAGAATTATCATACTGCTCACCTCCGTGTATATTTTTTCGGTTGTTATTCAGCTGTATCCGTATCGTCAAGCTCCAGCATCGAAGTTTGCTCCGAATGACCCGGAAGCGGCGGCAGATCCGCAATTGAGTTCAGTCCGAAGCTTCTGAGGAAATTGGAGGTTGTCCGATAAACAATCGGTTTTCCCGGCACATCAAGTCTGCCTGCCTCCTCAACGAGTCCCTTTTCCACAAGATTATTAACCACAGAGGAGCTGTCAATTCCTCTGATATTCTCCACAAAGCCCTTTGAAACAGGCTGATTATAGGCGATAATTGTCAGAGCTTCCATTGCCGCAGCAGACAGAGGAGTCGTTTTTTTCGTCTCCAGAGCCGCCCTTATGTAAGGCGCAAACTCCGTCCGCGTACACATCTGATAGCTGTTTTCAAGCCTTTTGATGCAGATTCCGCTCCCGCAGCCGTCATATCTGTCGTTCAGGAGCTGAATGACCGACGGCAGCGTTTCCGTTTCGATTCCGCTTGCTTCCGATAAATGACGCAGCTCGATCGGCTCTCCGCTGGCGAAAAGAATCGCCTCGACTACTCCGAGAGCTTCCTTGATTTCCATGACCGACGTTCACCGTCCTTCTTATTTTTAAAGTAAATTCTCATATTGTCATCGCTGATACAGATTCTGCCTGATTTGGTCAGCTCCAGCACAGCAAGAAAGGTCGCAACCCGTTCAGAGCGGTCGGATACACCCGTATAAAGCGTATCAATAAAGACCTCACCCGATTTGTAAAGCTCCCTGAAAATCCGTATGACCTTTGACATAACCGAGACGATACGCCGCTGAACCACTGAATTGATTTTACTTTCAATATGCCGCTTCTGATTTTCCGGACGGATTTTTTTGCCGGCAATCATCGCGTATGCTGCGGAAAGCTTTTCAGGCTCGTGGACAAGACTATAAGTTGTGTCTGCCTTTATTTTAGCCTGTCTGCGGACAAATATGTCGTTTCCGATATATTTTTCCGCAAGATGAGCCGCTGCCTTCTTGCAAAGCGAATATTCGATCAATGCGCCTTCAAGCTCTTTTTTCAGCTGCTCAGCCTCCTCGGGCTGCGGCAGAAGCGAAGCGGTTTTGATATAGATAAGCCGCGCCGCCATTTCAAGAAACTCCCCTGCAAGCTCAAGATTCTGCTCATGACATTCGTCAATATAAAGCAGATACTGCTCCAGAAGCTTCGATATTTCAATGTCACAGATATTCAGCTTATGCTTTGAAATCAGACTTAGCAGAACATCAAGCGGTCCCTCATATACTTCAAGCTTGAATGAAATCCCGCTCATATTATAAGCCCCATTTCAGCTTGGGAATCCATGAAACAGCGTGCCACAGCAGGTCGCTGAACTTCATTGCAATAATCGAGATAAAATTGTATTCGGACGGAATGATTCTCAGCAATACGAGTAAAATAAGCAGTCCCATACTGATTTCACGCTGATAGGTATAGAACCAGCGGTCAACTTTTTCACTTGTAAAATATCTGAGAACATTGAAGCCGTCAAGCGGCGGAATCGGAATCAGGTTAAATACTGCCAGTCCGATATTTATCTGAAAAAGAAACGAGAGGACCATCAGCAGACATATTAAAGGCGTGACCTCTCCGCCGAAATTATACTCGTAATACTGATTGACAACCGTCTGCGAACACATCATCAGATTATATATCAGTCCCGACACCAATGCTGCAAGAATATTTGAAACAGGTCCGGCAAGTGCAGTAAGTGAAATTCCCGCGCGGTATTTCTTCATGCGCATTGGATTTATAGGCACAGGCTTTGCCCAGCCGAAGCCTGTGAAAATAATCAGAAGCGAACCGAACAGGTCAAGATGCGCCATCGGATTAAGCGTAATTCTTCCCTGACGCTCCGCCGTATCGTCTCCGAACCACTTTGCAACCAGTCCGTGAGCAGCCTCGTGAACAGGAAGCACCAGCAGCAGCGTTAGTATCCTTGCGAAATACTGAAAAAAATCATTAAGTCCCATATTCTCTCCCTTTTTACTTTACAATAAGACAATAATTTATGGTAAATATATTCTTTTTTATTATACTACATATAATCAGATTTTTCAAGTCAAATCCGCAAATTTGTATCTCCAAAAATTTTTTTCATTTTTTTCAAAAAAAGACTTGATTTTTTTTCCGATATGTGATAAAATAATCATGTTGTATTTTTATACGAAGTTATTTAAGGAGGTGCAACCTAATGGCAAAGTGTGAAATCTGCGGTAAGGGTGTTACTTTTGGAATTAAAGTTTCTCACTCTCACAGACGTTCAAACAGAACATGGAAGCCTAATGTAAAGCGTGTTAAGGCTATCGTCAAGGGGACTCCTTGTCATATCTACGTTTGCTCAAGATGCCTGCGTTCCGGCAAGGTTGAGAGAGCTTAATCAAAGCGTACATTAGTATATTTCAAAGGGACATCCTTTCGGATGTCCCTTGATTTTTCTGAACAATATGTAAAAAACTCCGGCAGAAAACCGGAGTTTTTAATCTTTTATTTTACATACTGTGAAAGAGGAATATTAAGCTTCTTTACTGCATCGGCAACAAGTCCGGCAACCGCATTTGCACCAGTTTCAGTAAAGTGAGTCATATCCGTCGAACCCTCAACTGCGCCGATAAGATGATACTTATATGCTGCATCATATCCGATCGAGTTATAATGATCGACCATAAGCGTATTGAGGTCGATGCAGGGAATGCTGTATTTCGCTGCCATATCCTTGCATGCCTGACAATAGTTTCCGTAGCTGTTTACGAACATACCGTTTGAATATGCTTTCAGTCCGATAACAGTCGTTACAAGAACGGGAGTTCCGCCTTTTGCCAATGCACCCTCAATGTATTTTTCCATGTAGAACTCGTATGAGCCCTCGGTGGGATTATCGACATTTCCGCAGACGGGAGCGTATCTTTCAGCATTGCTTGCGGCTGAATCGTTAATTGCAAACTGAACGAACAGATAGTCCCCCTCTTTCATTTCGTCAAGAATTGTCTGGAGTCTGCCATTATCGTAAAAGCTCTTGGAGCTTCGTCCTGCAATCGAGTGATTTGAAACTGTTACGTTATCGGTGAAATAGTCACCAAGATAATAACCCCAGCCCTGCTGCGGCGCATAGCTCTCCCGATAACTCTGAACCGTTGAATCTCCGGCGATATAAATAACAGGCTTATCGGAAACAGGCACATCGGGTTCTTCGTCGGGAATATATATTTCGGCAATCGGCTCATCGGTCAGCTCGATCGTTATGTAGTCTAAGTTCGGACCTCCGTTTTCCGTAAGCGAAGTGAATTTAATTGTATTGCTGCCTTCGCGGAGCGGAAGAACGATTCCTCTTTCAGCCCAGTCAGTCCAGCTGCCTGTGCCGATAAAGGACTGAACCCAGTAATCCGATGCACCGTTGACCTCAATTTTCATCTTCCGGTCAGAGTCCGTGCCGTTGGCATTCCTGATCATTACAAGATAATTTCCTGTTCTGGCAGCGTTGACAGTCCACGTAATATAGCTGCTTGTCGTATTGTCAAGGTTAACATACGCGTCACCCTTGTAGCCGGTATTAACCGTTTCACTTATACCGTTTACGTATTCTGCATCGATCGCATAGTATATTTCGGGAACAGCTTCAGCGGCGGTTGTTGTTTCGGTTGCGGTTGCAGTTATTTCCGGAACTTTAACGTCGAACGAAGCTATGATTTTTGCAAGATACCTCTGAATCGTTACAGCATCGCTTGCATTTACACCGTCTCCCTGCTGATACACGTCAGCATTTCTCAAAGCATCCTCCGAAAGCGGAGAAGCATCGCCGTCAGCTGCATAGCAGAGAATTACAACAACGTCATTAATAGTCACATCACCGCTGCAGTCCGCATCTCCGGGTGTATAATTCAGCTGAGGAGGAGCTGTCGGCGGCTCTGTTGCGGTTACTGTCGTAACCGGCTCGGTCGTGGGAACGGTTGTCGGCTCGGGATATGTTACCTTTTCCGCATACCAGTTCTGACAATCAGCACCATTGAGCTCCCATTCCTGAACGTTCGCTCCGCTCTCCTCCGACGCGCCTGCAACCTCGACCGCACTCTTATCTTCAGATACCTTTGTGACGATTTTGTATGTTCCGTCGTCGTTTTCAACGAATTTGAAAAGCTGAGCGTCTGAATTAGTGTTGGTGTATATACCTATATTGGTGCCGTTTTCGGATTTTCCGTAGTCAATGTCAAGATAATATGCAGCTCCGTCACCAAGATTGGACAGTATATAATAGTAGCCGTCAGAAGCAGCCTTTACTGTCCACGTATTATGAGCGGAAGGTTTGTCTGCTCCCCACTGCTGAACATTTGTGCCTGCCGCGGCAGAAGCATTTGCAACCTCCATATACTGACCGCTGTGGGCGTTTCTGAACATATAGTCGGCGCTTTCATCCATTACCGCACCAACCAGCGGCTCGGAAGCTCCGAAGTTGATCTGTGACGCTACAAGCTCCGCAAGCTTTATTGCGCCCGCTCTGTTGGGATGCAGAGTATCTCCGTCCATGTAAAGAGCTGTAACAGCGTCAGCTGAGAGTGTAAGGCAGTAATCCTGCCACAGCTTGAAAAGATCAATAACCTGACAGTTCTGCTCGCTGCCGATCGTATCGAGCTGAGTGCCGAACCATCTGCCTGTAAGCAGCGGATTTCTCGAACAGTCTCCGTTTCTTCCCTGCTGCTTTACAAGAATAACCTCCATGCCCTTTGCTTTTGCACGTTTTACCATGTCGGTCACAGTTGTATAATACTCATCGGCATTGGAGTAATTGGTATCATTTATTCCGATTGAAATAATATAAATATCTCCGGACTTGCCATAATACTCAATAGGGTCGAACTGACCTGCATCCACGAAGCCCTTTGCATACTGACCGCTCGCAGCCATATTGCGTATCTCATAGTCGTTCGTGTCAACAAACTGATTGAGCATCTGTCCCCAGCCGCCCTGAACGCTTGTTGCAAGCGGATAATAATTGCAGACCGTCGAATCTCCGCAAATCCAGATAGTAGGTTTCATTGCAGGATCAGACGAAATTCTGGTGATCTCAAGGCTGCTCATTGTAAATGCATAGCCTGCCTTACCCTCGGTCGCCATGATATTGAGCTGACCGTCGGTTACGGGAATCTGAAATGTATCAACGGCATTGTTGCCTGTCATGTTTATGATCTGGAGCATTCCCTCCGCTCTGACGGTCGTTCTGTTGGTGTTGCCGAGATGAACTGTAACCTGATAAAGTCCTCTGTCAAGATCCACGTTGAACGTATTTGTCAGCGATGTACTCTTGAACTGAACTGCATCGCTCAGCTCATTCGCACCGGAAGCCGAAACATCTGCCATATTGGCAGGTTCAGCAAATCCATAGCCTTTTGATGCGGAATATCCCTCTGATGCGGATACTCCCGTAAATCCCGAAGCAGTTCCGCCGTTGCCGAAATCAAATTTCCACGACGACGCAGCCGCTTCAGCTGTAATATTTTTTTCGGGCTTTACGAAATTAAGTCCCGAAAGCACCGAAAACGAAAGTGCAATTGAGGTTACTGCGCTTATCAGCTTTCTGAATTTCATAATGTAATTCCTCCTATAAAGTTATTCTGCCGCATCTTTTTATCTATTTTAATAATATCATATAAATTTTACATTGTCAATAATTCTGTTATGAAGTTTCGATTCCTTTTTTATCTCTTTTTACACCATATTGAAACAGTATATATGTACTATTCTTTCCAAATCAGTGTGCAATAGTTCACATTTTGTCGATTCAGCGGTAAGTTTTTATACCAGTACGCTTAAAAGCACGAAAAAACCGCCCCATGACATAGAGAGAAAATTCCTTTTCCGCCTATTGACAAAGCGCCTGCACAGATATATAATAGTACTGAATGGATAGAACAGGATATCCGAAAAAACATAATAACCGAGGGAATGAAATGGAAATAATTATAGTAGGCTGCGGAAAAGTCGGCAGCTCACTTGCAGAGATTCTCGGCGCGTCCGAGCATAATGTAACCGTTATTGACCAAAGTGAAAACCTTATCAACAATATTACCAACGATTCCGACGTTATGGGAATCGTCGGAAACTGTCTTTCCACAAGCGTTCTTGAAGAAGCAAATGTCGAGAAGGCAAACATCTTCATAGCAACTACCGGCTCAGACGAGGTCAACATTTTATCCTGCCTTATCGCAAAGAAAATGAAAGCACGTCACTGCATCGCAAGAGTAAGAAATCCCGAATTCTCGCATCAGCTCGTATTCATGCGCGAGGAGCTGGGCATAAGCATGATGATTAACCCCGACTATACGGCTGCTAACGAAATTGCAAAAATGCTGCGTTATCCGACAGCGATAAATATCGAGTCATTTGCCAAAGGCAGAGTCGATTTGGCTGAAATCAGAATAAATGAGGGCAGCGTACTCAACAACACGGCTCTTTTTGAAATGTCGCGCAAACTGAAGCTGGACGTACTAATCTGTGCAGTACAGAGAGACGGCGAGCTTATTATCCCCAAAGGAGATTTTGTCCTGCATACCGGCGATAAAATCCATATGACCGCTTCGCACAGCGAAATGGTTAAATTCTTAAAGACGATCAGCGAAACCTACCGTGAGCGGCGCGTAAAGTCCGCAGTACTCATCGGAGGCGGAAGAATTGCCTATCACCTTGCTAATCAGCTCATCGAGACAGGCGTAAAGGTTAAAATTATCGAAATCAATGAAAAACGTTGTCTTGATCTTTCTGAAAGACTGAATAAGGTCGATATATCCTGCGCCGACGGTACAGACCACGACATTCTTGAAGAAGAACACGTTTTTGACGCTGACGCGGTCGTTGCTCTTACCGGCATCGATGAGGAAAACATTCTCCTCTCACTCCTTGCCCAGAAGAACGGTGTTAAAAAAGCTGTCACAAAAGTAAGCAGAATGTCGCTTCTCCAGCTTTCCGACAGCATCGGACTCGACAGCACTATTTCCCCGAAATCCATTACCGTTAATCAGATCCTTCAGTATGTCCGAGCAAAACAAAATGCCACGGGAAGCGGAGTTGTTACGCTTTACAGGCTCGTGGGCGATAAGCTTGAGGCAATTGAATTCGTTATCAGAACTTCCGACAGCTTTATCGGTGTTCCGCTTAAAAACCTTAAAGTTCGTGAAGATGTGCTGATCGCAAGCATCGTAAGAGGCAACGAGCTGATTATTCCCCGGGGTGAGGATAGTCTGCAGATGAACGACAGCGTTATCATAGTCACAACGAATAAAGGACTTCACGATATAAGCGATATTTTCGACTGACTGGGGTAAATTCATGAATTATAAAATGACGTTTTTCATTATCGGACAGATACTCAAGCTGGTTGGAGCGTTTATGATTCTGCCTGTTATTGTCGGTCTGATATACGGAGAAAATCAGGTGTATCTTGCCTTTGGTATACCGATGGCGATTCTCATTGCAACCGGCTTTGCACTGACCTTCAGAAAACCGAAAAACAATTCAGTTTTCTCATTGGAGGGCTTTGTGAGCGTAGCTGCCGCCTGGATTCTCGTTTCGCTTATCGGAGCGCTTCCGTTCGTGATTTCGGGAGATATTCCAAACTATTTCAATGCTCTGTTTGAAACAGTTTCCGGATTTACAACTACAGGCGCTACCATTCTTTCCGATGTTGAATCACTCTCGAGATCGGGACTTTTCTGGCGTGCATTTACTCACTGGCTCGGCGGTATGGGAATTCTCGTCCTTGTACTTGCGGTTATGTCGAGCAATGATTCACGAACCATGCACATGATGCGTGCCGAATGCGCCGGTCCTAAGGTCGGCAGACTCGTTACCAAATCAAGCGACTCCGCCAGGATTCTTTACTGTATTTACATTTCACTTACACTGCTTGAAATAATAATGCTCCTTTTCGGCGGTATGCCGCTGTACGACAGCATTATCCATTCATGTTCGTCTGCCGGTACAGGCGGTTTTTCAATCTACAGCGCAAGCATAGGGCATTATAACAGTTTGTATATTGAAATGGTGATCGCGGTATTTATCATACTTTTCGGAGTAAACTTCAATATGTATTATTACCTGCTCATCAGAAAATTCTCTCAGGTTTACAAAAATGAGGAGCTCAGGGTTTACTTCGGACTGATTATCTCGGCGACCATAATAATCGCCATTAACATAATGAAATTCTACGGCGGCTTCGGCAGTGCGCTTCGTCACTCGTTCTTCATGGTTTCATCGACGATAACCTCGACAGGCTTCGCAACTGCGGATATTACCCAATGGCCGGTATTTTCCCAGACTCTTCTGGTTGTGCTGATGTTCGTCGGCTCATGCGCAGGCTCGACAGGCGGCGGAATGAAAATTGCGCGCTGGCTTATCCTCGTGAAAAGTGCTATGAAGGAGCTTAAATATGTCGTAAATCCACGCGCGGTTGTCAGCGTTAAAGTTGACGGAAAACCGGTGGAACAAGACATTGTGCGAGGCGTCTCATCTTATGCGATACTTTTTGTATGTATCATGATCACGTCACTTCTGCTGATTTCTCTCAATGGCTACTCAATCGAAGAATCAGCATCGGGAGTCATCACCTGCATGAACAATATCGGATTCGGCGTAGGACGCTTTGGTCCAAATGGAGGATTCGGCGGTCTGAATTCATTTTCCAAGGTAGTGCTGAGCCTTGATATGCTCATCGGACGCCTTGAGATCTATCCGATTTTCATGATGCTCGCAATAAGAAAAAAATAAGCAGACCTCTAAAACCGAGCGATGTTGCCTGAATAAAAAACACGGCATGATTCATTTTCAGCCGTGTCTTTTTTTGTATTCAGAAAAAATCCGCATCGGATATGTTGTGGATTTATTTTTATGGTATTCTCAGCTTCTGACCCGGAAAAATCGTCTCATTACGGAGTCCGTTAAACTCCATAATTTCTCTCCAGCGTGTACCGGTTCCAAAATACATCTTTGCTATTTTCCAGAGTGAATCACCCTTTTTAACTGTATACACACGGGTATGCGGCATTATCTCACTGCCGTTGAGTCTCTTTTCTGCGATAAGACGCGGATAATCGATATAACAGTAATCACAGTCCACTCTGCCGTCAATTCCGGGAACTGAACCGTTATGGCTGTACTGCCATATTCCGAACTGAGGACCGTAATTAGTACTGTGAACTCCGGTATGAGCCACCCATACGGCAAATCTTTTTCTGATCTCAAGAATCAGACGGCTTTGGAGGAAATACTTATAGCTGTAAATACCCGCCCAATATCCCGCCCCCTCAATTTTGCGGCAAAATGCTTCCGCAATTGCAGTGCATTTATCAGGTCCGAGTGCAAACTGAGACATTTCCTCAATATCAAAATAAACAGGAAAATCAAGCTTCTTCCCTTTTATGACCGCAAGACACGCCTCAGCTTCTTTAACTGCATCATCAGGGGTGAGAGCATAGCTGTACCAGTAGACTCCGCATGGAATCCCGACAGCCGTGCAGCCGCTGTAATTTGCCTTGAACCGTGAATCCTCCTGAGACGCGATTTTTCCGTATCCTGCACGGAGCATGGCAAATTCGATTCCGGAATCTTTCACCTTCTGCCAATTTATGTCCCCCTGATGTCTTGAAACATCAATTCCTTTCATCATTATTTTTTCTGTTCTCCTTTCCAAGCAAATCGACTGCTTTTGTAATGACCGACGGCATCGGGATTCCCATAATACCGGCATTTTCGATTATACTGAGCAGCTCGCCCGAAGCAAATGCAATACACACGCCGTCCCTGATATAATCCGTGCCGAGGGACAGGTCAAGCCGTCTGCCTATAAGAACGAACATAAGAATCATACCCTTTCCGCAGAGTCCCCTGAAGCAAACCGACGAGCGAAGCGAACCGCTTTCAGATTTCGGCGAACGTCTGAAAACCGCCGCGACTGTAATTCCGCTTACCAGATCAATGACAATAAAAATCAGCAAAGTAATCACTGTGCCGTCAAAACCGCCAATAAGGTACGAAGCCGCAGCTCCCAGTGCGCCAAATACAGTACAGATTGAGTTTCTGATTATGACCTACCTCCTTATATTTGATATAATAACTAATCCTCAAAACAACAATAGACAAAATAGCGGCATTAATTGCGCTATTCGTCGTCGCACATACTCGATGGGCGACTTGACTGTCAGAATTTCTTCTCGCAATTTTATCTATCAACGTTTAGAGGATTAATATAACCGGTTCTACAAAGGGGATAAAAAAAGTCCTTATTCAACAGAAACCCATTGAATAAGGACTATAATTTACATTTTATTCACAATTATGTTATGCCAAAAAACGATTATACCTGCCAGACAGATTTACTTGTTCTTTTTCTTGCCGATAACGCAAGCACCTGCAATCACAGCGCAAACTCCAAGCGCTCCAAGAGCTACAAAAGGCGGCTGAACTCCGGTATCAGCAGAATCCTCTTTCTTGCCGTCATCCTTTTTGTCGGAATCGTTTTTATTGGAGTTATTCTTGTTTGAGCTGTTTTTATCCGAATTATTTTTATTGGAGCTGTTCTTGTCGGAAGTGTTCTTATCACTGTCCGACTGCTGATTGCTATTGCCGGATTCGGATGATTCCGTTGTCTCAGCACTTTCATTCTTATCGGTATCGGAACCCTTATCTTCCTCAGCAGGCTTAGTATCCTCTTCCTTGGACGGCTCGGTCTTATCCTCGGGACTGTCGGTTACAGGAGGCGAAGTCGGCTTTGGCTCGGTTGCCTGAGGTTTTGTTGTAGTTTCTTCCTCCGTAGGCGGCTCAGTCTCGGGAGTCTCCTGCTTTTTAAAAGTAAAGCTGTATGTCGATCCGACGCTTACACTCTGAGTGAAGCTTTCAGATTTTCCGTTAATGAGATAGCCGCTCGGTACGGTGACCTTGAGCTTATATGAGCTGTCGGTATCAAGCTTTTTGAATGTCCATGAATTAGCTCCTCCCGCCAGACCATCAAGCTTTTTTGCTCCGATAACAGTGTCTCCACAGAGCAGAGTAAATGCAGGCAGGCTGAAATATTCAGCATCAGCACTGAGCTTGATTGTAATCTGACCCTCGGAAGCCGTCTTATTCAGGCTCTCGGAAGCATAAACGGCAGCGGGAACTGTCTCATTACCGGCAGCACTCACAGTAAATGCCATACAGGAAGCAGCAACGATTCCAGCCGCAATAAAAGTCACACATTTTTTTAACATAATTGTCACCTCATAAAAAATCATTTATCACTTATCGCTTATCGTGATAACATACCACGCAATCGATTTGTTCTTTTTATTATATTCAGCACCGACTCCGATATATCCGAAGCTGGAATTGAATTCACCTGTTTCATCGCTTTTATCAAGGGAATCAGCAAAGCTCTGTGCTCCGTCTGTGCCTGCGGATGAGGAAGTTTTCCACTCCATCCACTTGGGGAAAGCTGTATTAAGCTCCTCTGTAATATCATAGGAAGCCGAATCAGCCCCGGAATCGATAAGTTTTTTTACATTTGAAGCTGCAATTCCGCTGACAGCCGGAACTTCTTCAAGCGGAGAATAACCCAGTTCAGCGCGCTTTGCATTGATAATCGTGATATAGTTTGCTTTTTCATATTCAACGCCTCTTGCGATACAGTCTTCCACATCAGCATTTCCCGAAAGTCCGTCAAGCTCCGATGCAGCGGCAACTGCGCCGTCCGAACCGAAATAATTTCCCTGACTTTCTGCGTATGCGACCCATTTGGTGTAAATATCACATTTTTTTGCATTGCATTCAGCAACAAAATCGCTGTTCTCCGAATGCTCGGAAGCTGTTTTGTCAACAGCTGCAATCGCATCACGATATTTGTTTCCGGAAAGACTATTGGCAATTTCATCATCGAGAGCAGCAATATAATCGTTGTTTTCTGCCGGAGCAGCACTGCTTTCGGAAACAGAGCTTACATTCTGCGACGTTTCCTTATCGTCATTTCCGGACGGACGCATCAATACAAATCCGCCTATACCGCCGCATAGAATAACGACAGCGGCTATAATTACCGGAACAAGCTTCTTTGAACCCGATGATTTTTTCTGCCTGCTGCGGAGAATTTCATCGAAACGCTCCTGCTCATGGCTGCTGAACTCACGCGACACAGACCTGCGGTTGTTTTCCTCGGTTCTGAGACGTTCGTTTTCCATTTCGGTGCGGTTCATCATTGCAAGATTCGCTCCGCAATAGGGGCAAAACTGCACTCCGTCAGGAACTTCTTCATTGCATCTGCGGCACTTCATCTTTCTGCAACACCTCAATTCCATAATGACAAAGCTCAGCATATTATACATACGGAAAAACACCATACATATCCATTACAATTATAACATCACCTGAAATCAAAGTCAACCCTAACTTATGCAATTCAATATTTTCGTGATTATCACACATTGCACACAATTCGATTTATGCAATTTTACCAAATATAACCGGTTAAGAGCGGTCGTCTTGACATTCATAACTCAATATTGTATAATAAAAAAAATTGATTATGAGGTGAACCGAATGAAAAGAACCGATTATATAGACTGGGACGAATATTTCATGGGCATTGCCATGCTTTCTGCCGAAAGGAGCAAAGACAACTCCACACAGGTGGGCGCGTGCATCGTAAATGCCGATAAACGCATCGTGTCCGTTGGATATAACGGTATGCCGACAGGCTGCTGCGACGACGAAATGCCGTGGGAGCGCGAGTCAGATTCCCCTCTAAACACTAAATATCCCTTTGTATGCCACGCGGAGCTAAACGCGATTCTCAACAGCGGCACCGCATCTCTGAACGGCTGCAAGCTCTATGTTACGCTGTTTCCCTGCAACGAATGCGCCAAGGCGATAATCCAGTGCGGCATCAGACACATAATCTATCGCGAAAATAAATATGCCGATACCGACAGCGTTAAGGCATCAATGATAATGTTCAAAATGTCCGGCGTTAAGATTGAAAAATACGAAGCATCGGGCAAAAAGCTCACTTTGAATCTGTAGTCAGAATTATTTTCCATTGCTCGCAAAGCCTGTCGATGGAATAGGCTGCGTTCGCAGGACTGGTGGACGGAAGCTTCACGGCTGGTCGTCCGATTTTGTCGGCGCAGTATTTTTTATACAGAGAAAAAGAAGTACCTCCGTTGCAGAAGATCTGCGATATATCACACTTTCCGAGAATTATCGATAGGTCATTGACCGTCACATCGGTGATACTGCTGTCCTCAGAGCCTTTGATTTCACAGCTTTTGACCACATCCCACACAGCAACCCGGTTACGAAGCAGAAACGACCGTTTATCGGGAATATCTGCAGGTACATCATCATTGAAAAGACGCGCAAGAAGCTTCCAGAAACGATTCTGAGGATGACCGTAAAAAAACTGCATTTCCCGCGATTTAACCGACGGGAATGAACCTAAAATCAGGATTCTGCTGTTTTCGTCAAAGACAGGCGGAATGTTGTGAATTACCATATAACCTCCAAAAACAGGCGTTTCCGGATACTTGGAAACGCCTGTTACATTCATGAAATCACCGGATAAACCACGCCTTGCAGATGACGGGCAAAGCCGTCAGGCGTTTTTTGTGCGGTGTTGCCTTAGTTATTCAAGTACGGGAATGCACGAATCAGCACCGAGAGCACTCGCCTCTGCAAAGGTCATAACCTTATCGGTAATGCGGCTGCCGGAGCTGTCGCGGATATACCAGCGTGCGCTGAAATTCGCAACCGGCTCGATAAACTTGTCATCGTCGGACGACTCCCATGACTGAGAGAAAACCGTAACCGAATGCTTGACCGAATCAATCACGTCACCCAGAACCGCGCTCGCCGTCGGAAGCTTTCCTGCTCCCCTGCCGTAGAACATCACCTTGTCGATGCCGTCGCCGTCCACAGTAACAGCATTGAAAACGTCGTTGACATTGGAAATAATATTGTCATACGGCACAAGCATAGGCATGACCGCGGGAAGAATTTTTCCGTTATCAAGTCTGCGTACAGATGCAATAAGCTTAACCGCAAAGCCCATAGAATCAGCATTTTTTACGTCATCAAGGCTTATTTCCGAAATTCCCTTAGTGAATACGCTCTTCGGATAAACGTGCTTTCCAAAAACGAGCGACGAAATTATGCAGATTTTGCGGCAGGCGTCATGACCCTCGATATCAGCGGTCGGGTCTTTCTCGGCATAGCCAAGCTGCTGTGCAAGAGCGAGAGCGTCACCGAAAGACATATTTTCCTTATACATTTTTGTAAGAATGAAATTCGTCGTACCGTTGAGAATGCCTGCAACAGCGGAAATATCGTTAGCAGCAAGACACTTGTGAAGCGGACGGATTATCGGAATCGCTCCGCCAACGCTCGCCTCAAAGAAGAAATTGCAGCTGTGCGCCTTTGCGGCAGCAAGAAGAATATCGCCTTTCTCAGCAACAAGCTCCTTATTCGACGTAGATACGCTCTTTCCACGCTCAAGGCACGCCTTTACAAAAGTAAAAGCAGGCTCAACGCCTCCCATACATTCAGCAACGGCTGTGACCTCATCGTCGTTCAGAATATCATTGAAATCCTTTGTAAATTTATCCTTATATGGAGAATCGGGAAAATCGCGGAGATCAAGGATATACTTGACGTCCATTTCCGTGCCGGCACGTTTTTCAATGCTTTCCTTATTTTTATAGAACAGCTCAACGACTCCCGAGCCGACAACTCCATGACCTAAAACCGCAAATTTAACTGACATATTCAGACCTCCGATAAATCACTCGGCGGAGAGGATCTTAACCTCTGAAACTCCGTCAAGCATACTGATTGAATTTAAATCCGACAGCTCATTCTCTGAATTTTCCGTAAGACGCAGCGAGATATTTACCGCAGCCGCACCGTCCACAGGAATACTCTGATTGACTGTGAGAATGTTGGCTTTCAGGCTGTGCAGGTAGACGAGAACGCTCGAAAGAACGCCCGGACGGTCGCTGAGCAGCAGATAAATATTCACGATTTTGCGCGTGAAAAGCTCCTCATATGAAAATACGCAGTCCTTGTACTTATAATAAGCGCTCCTTGAAATACCGATGCGCTTGCAGGCAGAGGCAAAGCTTTTTTCGCCTTTCTGAGCCATCAGCTTCTTTACCTCAAGAACCTTTGTAAAGACATCTGGAAGTATTTTCGAGTCCGCAACAATCAGCTGAGAATTTTTCAACGTATCGCCACCCCCGTCAAAAATTGCGGATAAATCCGTCCGCCGTCGGAGAACAACTGTACTCTACTCAATAACTATACCATAAATCTGTCCGTTTGTCAAGTACAATTGTCCACAATAATTTTCATAAAATCAACCCGTTTTTATGTATGAATGTTTCCCTTACGCATTTTCAGCCGTATACGTATAATTGATCATGTATTCCGTAAAAAAAATGCTGTATACAAGTTAAGCCTGAGAAGACCGCAATCTACTCAGGCTTTTTTCACGGAAATTGTAATTTGCTTCCGCTCACCGCAATGCTAACGTAAATCGGAATTTACGGCAGTATACCCGAAATCCTGCTGGGGAAAACCTTTCTGAGGAAAGGTTCTTCCCCAGACCCCTTTCCAAAGACTTTTATTTATTTTTTCTCAGAGGGGCTTAAGCCCCTCTGAGAAAAAATGAGCTAAAGTTTTAGGAAGGGAGTTTGAGGGAGAACCCTTTTTCAAAAGGGTTTCCCTCAACAAGTTACGCAGATATTTGCCCTAAATTCCGATTTAG
>JAQXHC010000048.1 GCA_029007035.1 Oscillospiraceae bacterium | reverse complement strand
TATATCACGTTTCTTCCTTCTTGTCAATACCTTTTTCGATATTTTTTTCGGTTTCTTTGTGATACCGTCACCTCAAGCTCTCCTTGAAGCGACTCGTTTATTATACCATAGCTCTCTTGTGTTTGTCAAGTAAAAGATAATGCGGGTTTTAGTTAATATTTTGTGCAATTTAGACAAAACGGATTAATGTTCCATATTCTAATACCATTCGTTTTATATTCCAAGAATCTGCTTCTTTTTTTCCGAAAATTCTTCTTCCGTTATCAAGCCATCATTAAGCATCTTCTTATACCTTTTTATCTCTTCGACCTCACAGTTATTTTGTAACGTTTCATCAATTTCCATGTCATAAATCTCTGTTTCATATATATTTTCCTCTGTTTCTGCTCTTAACTTATTATTTGGCTGGAACACCACAATAAGCAGCCCAAGCAAGCCTACCTGTCCGCTTTTACATCTGCGACAGGTACCGAAAAATGATGAGTATTATAAAAAACCTGTCGGGAATCCCAACAGGCTTTTAAAGCAACACCGCACAATGAACGCATGACAGCTTTGTGCGGTGTTGCTTTAATTATTATTAGTCAGCCATTAACTTTACCATAACCGCTTTCTGTGCATGGAGACGATTTTCAGCCTCCTCAAATATTTCAGCAGCATGAGCCTCAAACACCTTTTCGGTGATTTCTTCCTCGCGGTGAGCCGGCAGACAATGAAGAACCATTGCGTCGCCGTGAGCAGCAGACATAAGCTCGTCGTTGATCTGATAACCCCTGAACGCTGCTTTTCTCTTCTCAGCTTCGCCCTCCTGACCCATTGAAGCCCATACGTCGGTGATGAGAACATCTGCATCCTTTGCAGCTTGCATGGGTGAATCAGTCATTTCGAAGCAGTCATACTTCTCAGCAAAATCAAGAATTTCTTTCGGAGGCTGATAATCGTCAGGACAAGCTATTGATACAGCCATTCCAACCTTGAGACAGCCTACAATCAAGGAATTCGCCATGTTATTTCCGTCGCCGATGAAGCACATTTTCAGTCCCTCAAAACTGCCTTTGACCTCACGGATTGTCATAAGGTCGGCAAGAACCTGACAAGGATGGCAGAAATCTGTAAGTCCGTTGATTATCGGGATACTGCCGTATTCTGCAAGAGCCTCAACCTCTTTCTGCTCAAAGGTACGAATCATGATTCCGTCAAGATAGCGCGAAAGAACTCTCGCTGTATCCTGAACCGGCTCGCCTCTTCCGATCTGCAGATCGTTGGACGACAGGAACAGCGGATAACCGCCAAGCTGATACATCCCGGTCTCGAATGACACACGGGTGCGTGTTGAAGCCTTCTGGAATATCATTCCGAGAGTCTTCCCTTTGAGGTGGGGATGCGGAATGCCGTGTTTCAGCTCATATTTGAGCTGATCGGCAAGATTGAGTATGTCAAGTATTTCCTCTGTGCTCAGATCGAGCATTTTAAGTAAATGTTTCATCTGTTAATCCTTTCAATCCTGATTACTTATTTTTGTTTATGTCGCCGAATGCCCTTTCAATAACAATGGCAAACAGCGGAATATAGTCGTCGAAAGCCGTATTTTCAATTTCTATTTCATAATGCAGATCACCCGATACAGTAGTCAGGGTCTTTATAGAGCCGACTTCCGCATCGTTCTTGATTATTCTGAAATTTCTGCGGTCCTGACTTGCCAAGGAGAATCTCATGCCGTTTCCTTCGCCCTCGATAGTTGGGTCAAGAAACAGCGATTTACAAGTAAGATTCATAAATGTCTGTTCATTGAGGATTATCTTAAAAGCAGGCTTTTTACCGTCATCTGTCTGTAAAAGTGTATAAAGATTGTACTCGCTTGCATCAAGCAGTATAAACCTTGAACCGAATGCTTTCTTTTTGACGGTATAGAGAAGTCTGGATTTTTTGTCCTGTACTACAAATTTGCCTCCTTTTGGCAATACTACCAATTCCATAGAATCATTCCTCCAGTATCTTCTTCAGTATCAACAATCCATCCTCCAAATCACTTTTCTCAATCGTCAGCGGCGGCAAAAGTCTTACCTTATCCTTTGCTGTAAGCAGAAGCAGTCCGTTTTCAAGAGCTTTTCCCACAACATCTGCCGCGTTCTTTGTTTTGAGCTTAATGCCTATCATCATACCAAGTCCGCTTACGGAGTCGACTTCGTTGATTTTAAGAAGCTCCGTCTTAATGTATTCAGCCTTTTCCCTGACGCTTTCAAGGAAGCCATCGCCTGTAACCCGCTCGATTACAGCTTTTCCGCCAGCACAGGCAATAGGATTTCCGCCGAATGTTGAGCCATGGGTTCCCTTTGTCAGAACATCCGCGCACTTGTCGCCGGCGAGACACGCTCCTATCGGAACTCCTCCCGCGAGTCCTTTTGCAAGAGTGGTTACATTCGCCTTGTGACCGAACCAGTCTCCAGCAAGAAATTTTCCGGTACGACCGACTCCGGTCTGAACTTCGTCAGCGATTACCAATACATCTTTTTCTTCACAGAGCTTAAACACCGTATCAACAAAATCCTGTTCAAGAGCGATAACTCCGCCCTCTCCCTGAACGTATTCGAGCATAACCGCGCAGACTGTATCATCAAGTCTGGCTTTAAGGTCATCAATATCGTTGGCGCGCACATTTACAAAGCCCTCGGTGAACGGGAAGAAATAATTATGAAAAACATCCTGACCCGTAGCAGAAAGAGTTGTAAGAGTCCTTCCGTGGAATGAGTTTACAAGTGTGATAATGTTGTGTCTGTTCCTGCCGTACTTATCGAAGCTGTATTTTCTTGCAAGCTTGATGGCACACTCGTTTGCCTCTGCGCCGCTGTTGCCGAAAAACACACTGCTGTAGCCTGCGGCATTGCAGAGCATATCCGCAAAATCCGCCTGAACCTTGGTATAGTAATAATTGGAGGTATGCTGGACTGACCTGACCTGGGCGCACACAGCGTCAGCCCATTTGTCATCACAGTAGCCGAGAGAATTCGTACCAATGCCGCTTCCGAAATCTATGTATCTCTTTCCGTCCTCACCGACACAGCATACTCCGCTGCCTTTTTCCACAACGAGGGGGAATCTTCCATAGGTCTGCATAACGTGTTCATTAAATTTTTCGATAGTGTTCAAGTCGAACTCTCCTTTCAATCCGATACTGCCCTGCACCGAATTGATCTTGTTA
Source organism: Oscillospiraceae bacterium (assembly GCA_029007035.1). Taxonomy (GTDB): domain Bacteria; phylum Bacillota; class Clostridia; order Oscillospirales; family Ruminococcaceae; genus Ruminococcus. The sequence continues at coordinate 46,058 of JAQXHC010000048.1, read as the reverse complement.
CCTATATATAATTATAACGCTCATCAGGTTGCAAAATCAATAAGTTTAGGCATGATTGTGGTAAATTTTTTGTATATTTCGTAATTATTTAAACTGAGTTCCGATACCCTCGCTGGAAAGGATCTCGATCAGTATGGAATGAGGCACTCTGCCGTCGATGATAACAGTTTTGCTTACGCCGCGTCTGACAGCTTCGACACAGCAGTCGATCTTCGGTATCATTCCTCCCGAAATAATTCCCTGACGCTTCAGGAACGGCACGTCACTGACATTTACCTCCGGGATAAGGGTGGACGGGTCGCTCTTGTCGCGGAGCAGCCCCGCAATATCGGTCATAAGAATGAGATTTTCCGCCCCAAGCTCCGCAGCTATTCTTGCTGCAGCTGTATCTGCGTTTATGTTATATGTATTCCCGTCGTCGTCGGTTGCAACCGTCGCGATAACCGGAATATTTCCGTTGGCAAGAGCATCGGTTATCGGCTTTGTATTGACGCTTACAATATCGCCTACATATCCTAAATCCTGTCCCTCAGTTCCCTCGGCACGCTCTGCTTTAAGCATTCCTCCGTCGATTCCGCAGAGTCCGATAGCTGTTCCGCCGTGATGTGCAAGGCGCTGTACAAGTTCCTTATTGACCTTGCCTGCGAGAACCATTTTTACAACGTCGATCGTATCGGAATCGGTATATCTCAGTCCGTCAATAAAGCGGCTTTCGATTTGCAATCTTTTAAGCATATCACTGATTTCAGGTCCGCCTCCGTGAACGAGAACTACTTTTACTCCGACCAGTGAAAGCAGTACAATATCGGTCATAACTGCGTCCTTGAGCATCGCGTTCGTCATAGCGTTGCCGCCGTATTTAACAACAAGTATTTTATTATTGTATTTCTGTATGTAAGGGAGCGCGTCAATCAGCACCTGCGCCCGCGTATAATTCGGAATTGATTCCATATATATTCTCCTTTTTCATATTTCGTATTATAGACAGAGTATTCTCTGACGGAAGAGCTATCATTAAAAGATTATACCGAACCGAACGAAATCTCAAACCCATAGTCATTTACAGTATTTACGGCAGTAATACACGGTGTTCCGTTCTCATTTGTTTTATAAGAATATTCCACGGTTTTTGCAGCTGCAAATCCGAACATATCAGCATAATAATCAATCGTTATTTTATTGTCTGTGATTGCAGAAATACCATAATACAGCCATGAACTTCCCTTTGGCGGAATTTCATATTCTTCGTACAGGTCATCGTTATACGCAAGTTCCGAGTGATCCCATTCAATATTTTCCAGAGCAATGTTATCCATGACTGCCGATGTAAGCTCTTCCATTGAATTGATTTCATTATGGTTTACATAACCGAATTGTCTCAGAATTGTATAAGCGTACGGGATTTCTAAAACAGTATTTGCTCCGCCTTCAGAAAAATCTTTCCCTATTTGGATTTCATAGTTTTCACAAAGTCTTGAAAGCTGATAATTACCGTCCTGCTCATTATTGCTGCTATCCGGAATTATCTCTCCGATAGGACCCGTTGCATCAGGCCCATAGAATTTGTATAATTCATTTTCTTCTGTAAAAACTTTCCCATCGCCTGAAGAAACATCTGCTTTTACGAGAGTATAATATTTTTCATAATTCTCTCCGGATGAATTCTTAAAGGCTTCCTTATAATTGCCGACAATTTCAAAGCTATCGATTTTAACCGATGAAATCCAGCTGTTTACCGCAGCTTCCGTGGAGTTACAATACATTGCAACAGTCGCAACATCCCCTTTTTCCAGAGCTTCCATAAAAGCGTTAACAGCTTTTTCACTTACATAACTTAATTCCTCATCTGTCAAAGGCACCCTGTCCTTTTCATTGACCTGAGAAGCCGGTTCTTCCACAGTTGTTGTTTCTTTTTCTTCGGTATTTTCAGTTGTATTCGCTGCAGTATTTTCTGCTGAACTCTCGCTTTCTTCAGCAATTGATGTTGCTTCCGAAACACTTTCATTCTTAGTTCCCGAGTCTGTACAGGCTGTAAGCGATACAGCTGCAAGCAAAGCTGCAATGTATTTTAATTTCATTATAATTCTCCTTTTATGCTACGTTTAATTCGGAAAAATGCTTTATTTTAAGTCGAACCGAAATCACATGAGATGCTCTGAAGCCTGAGCAATTATTTTGCATGGCAAATTGAAAAAGTTTCCGATGAATGTCCAAAAAAGCGACAATTATTCATTTTCTTTTGCTCCGACAGACCGCATCGTTGAGAATTTTATAAACCTCTCCGGGATTTCTTATGCCGTAGAATCCCGTGAGCGCCGAAGCCGGCATATACTGACCATTTCTGCTCGTACCCAACTGAAAAGCATTAGCCGTCTGAAAACTGACATAACCGAAGCCGTTTCCGCAGTCGTACACGGCAATTCCTCCCAAATCCTCAAGATTATTGGAGATAATCCCCTTTTTAGAAACAGTAATAACGCGCATATTGGTTATGGCATATTTCTGTCCGCCACCGCCGCCCAGAAACTGCTTGAACAAAAATATTCCGACAACTATGAACGGAATACCGAAAAGTCCGAAAACACCGCCTGCTGCCGTTGCGCCGAGCGTCCAGAAAATCGAAAAGCCAAGCCAGAATACAGGAAAAATCAGCATTAAACCGGACGTACCCTTAGCTTTCATTGGAGCGCGCCTGTCTCTTTGTCCGACCCAGAGCAATCTCTCTTCCAGCGTGAGCATCTGATTGAAATAGCTGCTGAGGCTGTCGCTTTGAGGAATTTCGTGCATCGTACTGTGAAATTCTTCGCTGCCCGTATTGCAGTCGTCAATGCCGCAGTCCGCAATATAGTCCTCGGATGGTCTTATGTATTCATTATCTCTTTCATTATCAAACATTACTATTCACCGTGCCTCAGCTTCTGTAATCGCCGTTGATCTTAACATAATCGTAGGTGAGGTCGCAGCCCCAGCAAACAGCCTTTCCGCCGCCGTTTCCAATGCTGATGATGATTTCTATGACCTCCTCGCCGAGAATCTCCTTTGCCTTTTCCTCGGAAAATTCAACTCCCGCACCATTTTTACAAACGTCAATAAAGCCCTTCTCCGAACCGATTTTTACGTTCACCTCATTTATATCGAACTCCGCGTCAGCATATCCCACTGCACACAGAATCCGTCCCCAGTTTGCATCCTCGCCGAACATTGCCGCCTTGAAAAGACTCGATGTGATTACCGATTTTGCCACGATTTCCGCAGTTTTATCCGTATCCGCACCCGATACTGCACACTCGATGAGCTTGGTAGCTCCCTCGCCGTCACGTGCCATCATTCTCGCAAGATTCATCATCAAAGCATACAGAGCATTCCTGAACATCTCAAAATCCGCATTTTCTTTAGTTACGGGAATATTTTCCGCTGTTCCCGAAGCAAGCACGCATACCATGTCGTTTGTGGATGTATCACCATCAACGCTTACTCTGTTGAGCGTAACCTTTACAACGTCACTGAGAGCACGCTGAAGCAGCTCCGCGGAAATATCAGCATCTGTGGTGATAAAGGTAAGTGTAGTTGCCATATTCGGGTGAATCATGCCGCTGCCCTTGAGCATACCGCCCATTGTGCAGGTCTTTCCGCCCATTTCAAACTGCACAGCAACTTCTTTTGGCATGGTGTCGGTGGTCATTATAGCTTCAACGGCACGGGGATTTCCGTCATAGGTCAGTCCCTCGGCAAGTTCTTTCATTCCGCCTGCAATCGGTTCAATGGGCAGAATCTGACCAATTACGCCCGTTGACGCAACTATCACATCGTTCTCGTCAATTCCTAGTTCCTTTGCAGCAAGGCGGCACATCATTTCTGCCTTTTCAACTCCGTCCGCATTGCAGGTGTTGGCATTAACCGAGTTGACGATTACCGCACGCGCCCTGCCATTTCTGATATGCTCCTTCGTTACAATGATTGGTGCGCCCTTGACCTTGTTTGTCGTATAAACGGCTGCTGCTGTACATTCCTTATCGGAAACTATCAGCGCAAGGTCGTTCTTTTTCTTCGTAACAGATGCCCCGGAATGCGCCAGTCCGCACTGGATCCCGTTTGCTCTGAAACCCTTCGCCGCACAGACTCCGCCGTCTGTAAATTTTATGTTCTCAAACTCTCTAAGTTTCATACTATATCACTCCGTTTTGTGGTATGCGAGACCGCAGATTATCTCATTGCAGAAAGTTCTGCCGCCCTTTTTGCAGAGACCTCAGTAAGACAGAACTCCCCTGAAATCATACAAGACCTGTTGTTTCGTCTATACCCATCATTATATTTAAACACTGTACAGCGGCTCCGCTTGCGCCTTTTCCGAGATTATCAAGCCGTGAACAGAGAAGGATCTGCTCGTCGTTGCCGAAAACGAAAATCTGCATCTTATTTACACCGCTGAGCGTATTTGAGGCGAGGAAGAATGCCTTCTGCTCGTCTGCACTCATAAGAGGCATTACCTCAATCATTTTGGCATCCCTGTAGTGCTCTGCAAACATCCCCTGAACCTGTTCTGCGGTCACCGTGTCTTTAAGCGTTCTCGTCTGAATCGGCACGCTTACAACCATTCCGCTGAAATAGTCGCAGACCATCGGATTGAACATTGGTTTATATTTCAGTCCCGGTATTTTCTGCATTTCGGGCAGATGCTTATGCTGCTGAGAAAGTGCATACTGACGGGGACTGTTAAATTCGTAAGGCTTATCCTCTCCCTCGTATACGGCAATCGCTTTTTTGCCTGCACCGCTGTAGCCCGATGTTGCATAGGCGAAAACGGGATAATCTTCGGGTATGATTCCGTGCTTGACCAGAGGATAAACTATCGAATTGAAGCCGCTTGCATAACAGCCGGGAACCGCCACTCTGTTTGATGTTCTGATCTTCTCGCGATGCTCGTGAGAAAGTTCGGGGAAGCCGTAAGCCCATTGAGGATTAGTCCTGTGAGCTGTCGAAGCGTCAATAATACGCACACGGTCGTTATCAACAAACGAAACAGCTTCGACCGACGCGGCATCCGGCAGGCAGAGGAAAGTATAATCCGACATATTGATAAGCCGTGCACGCTCGGCTGAGTCCTTACGCTTTTCCTCGCTGATTCTTATGATTTCTATGTCATTTCTGCCCTCGAAGCGTTCGAGGATTTTCAGTCCGGTAGTACCTTCCTGACCGTCTATATAAACCCTGACAGACATGGTAAAAACCTCCCTATTTCTTTTTGCTCTTCTGCGTTTTTCTCTCGTATTTCGAAATCTTCGGATCGGACTTATCCTCCTTGAACGCGTGCCATACACTTATCACGACGCATACAGCCACAATCGCCGTAAGCCATATCGCATGGACGACGGGAACAACGGGAATCCACAGTCCCATCACGACCTCGCCGACAATCCAGATAATTCCCATAAGCAGAGTAAGTCCCAATATAAAGGTGAAATCTTTTTTCTTCATAAATTACAGCCCCAGAGCCTTCTCGGCAAGAGCAATCTGCTCTTTTACCGCATCAGGCGACGGTCCGCCCTCGGATTTGCGTTCTCTTACACAGGTTTCAAGGCTTATAGCTTCGTAAACATCGTCGGTGAACAGCTCTGTCATTTCGCGGTAATCCTCAAGCGGAAGAGTTTCGAGAGTGAGTTCCTTTTCAATGCACCGTGCAACAAGCGTTCCCGTGATTTTATACGCGTCGCGGAACGGCATTCCCTTTTTAACAAGATAATCAGCACAGTCCGTAGCGTTGATGAAGCCCTTTGCTGCCGCATTTCTCATATTTTCTTTGAGAATCTTCATCGTTGCAAGCATTGGGATAAACGTCTTTAAACATAGCTTAACGTTGTCCACAGCGTCAAAAATCGCTTCCTTGTCCTCCTGCATATCCTTGTTGTAAGCAAGGGGAAGTCCTTTCAGCATAGAAAGAAGCGTTACAAGATCGCCGTTCACGCGTCCTGTCTTTCCGCGGATAAGCTCCGTAATATCGGGGTTTTTCTTCTGCGGCATTATGGACGAGCCTGTGGCGAATGCGTCGTCAAGCTCGATGAATTTGAACTCCCATGAGCACCACATTACAATTTCTTCAGAGAACCGTGAAAGGTGTGTCATTATAAGCGACAGTGCACAGTTCAGCTCCACACAGAAATCACGATCGGAAACGCCGTCGAGGCTGTTGGGCATGGGCGCGGTAAAGCCGAGCAGTTCCGCTGTCTGCCTGCGGTTGGTCTTGTATGTCGTACCTGCAAGCGCGCCGCTTCCGAGCGGACAGTAATTCATTCGCTTTGAGGTGTCGGAAAGGCGCTCAATATCGCGCAGGAGCATCCAGACGTATGCCATAAGATGATGTGCAAGGGTTATCGGCTGGGCACGCTGAAGATGAGTATATCCGGGCATAATCGTCCCGGTATGCTCCTTTGCGAGCTTCACGAGAGTCACGGCAAGCTCCTTTACAAGAGCGGAAATCTCCTCGATCTCGTCGCGCAGATAAAGACGTATGTCTACTGCTACCTGGTCATTTCTTGAGCGTGATGTGTGGAGCCGTTTTCCAACATCGCCGAGCCTTTTGGTAAGCTCAGCCTCGATAAACATATGAATATCCTCCGCATTCGGGTCAAGCTCAAGCTTGCCGCTGTCGATATCAGCGAGGATTTCTTTCAGTCCGCTGATAATAGTCAGGCTGTCCTCTCTGGTGATTATTCCGCAGTCACCGAGCATCGTCGCATGGGCGATGCTTCCCTGTATATCATGCCTGTACATACGTCCGTCAAAGGCAATGGAGGAATTGAAAGCATTCACGCCTGCGTCAACCTGCTTTGAAAATCTTCCTGCCCACATCATTTCTGCCATATTTTCTCTCCTAAAAAACAAACTTAAAATATAATATTTCAGAACCTGCCGCATAGGAACTGTGTGCGGATTTTCGAGCAGAATTTTGTCGCTGACAAGGCAAAAATATACAGGCATACTTGACGTATGGCAAGCATTTTTTACGCAGTAAGCGGCAAAATTTGCCGAAAAGACGTGCGCAGATGCCTGTGTGGACAGGTTCTCAATATAAATGAATGCAGGGACACATCACACCGTGTCTTTGTGAAAATCCGGGTATGTGCGAAGATACTGTGTGATTTGTAACAGAGGCGAGTATATATTCCATACATTCAAACTACAACAGGCAGGAGAAAGGCTCCCCTGCCTGCAAAATATTTTATTGCTCCCTGAATTATCAGTCGAATGAAGCGTCTATCATCAAAAACAGAAACACACCGACTATTAACGTGATACAATAATAACCTATATCCCATTTTATAGCATTTTTTACAGACAAGGTCTCACTGCCGCCCGCAAAGAGAGCATTTCTGGAATTACAGCTGTCATAAACAAGCCTTACGGTATCGCCTGCTTTGAGTTTTCCCATAACATCAACAAGCTCCGGCCTTTTTGGTGAACGTAACGCCGTCAACCTTAGATCAAACGTTATGCCGCCGAAAGCGGAAATAACGACGAGCCGGAATACCGCCATAAATATGGTATGTACCTTTACTTATTGTTTCTCTGCTGGTCGAGCTTAGCCTTAACCTTGATCGGAAGACCGAAGAGGTTGATAAAGCCTGCGCTGTCCTTCTGATCGTAAACGTTATCCTCGTCAAATGTAGCAACTTCTTCACTGTAGAGAGTGTACGGAGAAGTTACGCCTGCATTGATGATATTGCCCTTGTAGAGCTTAAGCTTAACATCACCCGTAACGGTTTTCTGAGTTTCTGTAACGAATGCGCTCATAGCCTCGCGGAGAGGTGTGTACCACTGACCGTTGTAAACGATGTCGGCGAACTTGATTCCGAGATACTGCTTAACTCTTGCAGTTTCCTTGTCGATAGTGATTGTCTCAAGAACCTCGTGAGCGTGGTAAAGGATAGCACCGCCGGGAGTCTCATAAACGCCTCTTGACTTCATGCCAACAAGACGGTTTTCAACGAGATCGGCAAGACCGATACCGTTCTCGCCGCCGAGCTTGTTAAGAGTTGAAACAATTTCAACTCCGTTCATTTCCTTGCCGTCGATAGCGGTAGGAATACCCTTTTCAAAGTGGATTGTAACATATGTAGGCTTGTCCGGAGCCATGATCGGAGAAACTCCCATTTCGAGGAAGCCTTCCTTCTCGTACTGCGGTTCATTTGCAGGATCCTCAAGATCGAGTCCCTCATGAGAAAGGTGCCAGATATTCTTATCCTTGGAGTAGTTTGTCTCTCTGTTTATTTTAAGAGGAATATTATGAGCCTCGGCATAGTCGATTTCCTGATCTCTCGACTTCAGATCCCAGATTCTCCAGGGAGCGATAATCTCCATATCGGGAGCAAAAGCCTTGATCGCAAGCTCGAAACGAACCTGGTCGTTGCCCTTGCCGGTGCAACCGTGACAGATAGCATCTGCGCCCTCTTTGAGAGCTATTTCTGCGATTCTCTTTGCGATAATCGGACGTGCGAACGATGTGCCGAGCATATATCTGTTCTCGTAGATAGCTCCTGCCTGAACAGTGGGGAAAACGTAATCCTGAATAAATTCTTCCTTCAGGTCCTCGATATAGAGCTTGGAAGCGCCTGTTTTAAGAGCCTTTTCCTCAAGTCCCTCAAGCTCGGAAGCCTGTCCGACATCGCCTGAAACGGCAATAACCTCGCAGTTATTATAGTTTTCCTTGAGCCACGGGATAATGATAGAAGTATCAAGACCGCCCGAGTATGCAAGAACAACCTTTTTGATTTCCTTAGCCATAATAAAAACCTCCTGAAATAAAGTACCGGCTATGGTACGAATTAACGTTGATGATTCTATTATACTCCTATATTCAGTATTGTCAAGGGGTTTTGGATAAATATTCATAATTTATAGAAATATTCATATTTTTATGAATATTATTCATAGGGTGATTTTTCCTGCCATTCGCTGCAAATTCCTGTTGTTCTGCTGTGTTGACATAATCGGAGTGTTTAACAGATATGCGTTTTGTACGAATTTCCGATTTTTATTTTTTTTCGGAAAAATAGCTTGCTATTTTTCCCGTTTCTGATATAATAAAGATGAATAAGCTTATTATTATTCACATTTTACCGCATTAACAGATTACGGATCTTTTTTCGGACAGCACCGTATATCTGACGGCTGCCGCACTTGCCGGACAGCTGTAAGACAACAATTATGCGGTACCGCCTTTATTCAAATTATCTGGAGGTTTTATAATGAGGACAGATGTAAACAACGGCAACAAGGTAACAATCCTCGGCGCAGGAAATGTCGGGGCAACAGTAGCTTACACCCTTGCAGTGGCAGGAACCTGCTCCGATATAGTTCTCATCGATATAAATGAGGATAAGGCACAGGGCGAGGCTATGGACATTCATCAGGGGCTTGCATTCTGCCACGATGTTGATATTATGTGCGGCAGCTACGAAGACGCTGCAAATTCTGATATCGTCGTTGTGACCCTCGGTCTTGCAAGAAAACCGGGTCAGACTCGTATAGACCTCGCTCAGTGCAACGTCAATATAATCAAGGAGGTTATGCCCAAAATTGCGGAAATCGCTCCCGAAGCGGTCTACGTTGTTGTCAGCAACCCCGTTGATATACTCACATACGCTATTCTCAAATGCACAAATCTAAAGCCAAGTCAGGTTATTGGCTCGGGCACGATTCTCGACACATCCCGTCTCCGTTCGCGCCTGGCTGACCATGTCCAGCTGAGTCCACAGAGCGTTCATGCCTATGTTTTCGGTGAGCATGGCGATACATCGATGATCCCCTGGTCGCTTACAAATATCGCAGGCATGGAAATGAACGAATACTGCAGCAGCATCTGCCGTAACCACAACGCCTGCGGCAAGGCGGATATCAACGAGATCGAAAAGGATGTCCGCTCGGCAGGAGCAGAGGTTATCAAAAGAAAGGGCGCAACTTTCTATGCAATTGCTCTTTCAGTAAACAAAATCTGCGACGTTATTCTCCGCGACGCTCATAATATTCTGACCGTTTCGGCTCTCGTCAACGGAAGATACGGCATCGACGACGTTTGTCTGAGTCTTCCCTGCGTAGTCGGCGGCACGGGCATAGAGCGCGAACTGAATCCGCCTCTTACGGCAACTGAAACCGAACAGCTTCACGCAAGTGCAAACGCTCTTAAAGAAGTCCTTTCAGGACTTAAATTCTGACAATCATGCGGAGACATTGTTTTTATGTCTCCGCTTTTTATATGCTGACTTTTATAGTTATTTCAGAAAGGAAGTTTAATTTATGGGACTTAACTCAACTCCGTCGTCAGAGAGGATTCATATCGGCTTTTTCGGGCGCAGAAATGCAGGTAAATCAAGCATTGTCAACGCTGTGACAAATCAGGAGCTTTCGGTAGTTTCTGACGTTAAGGGAACTACTACCGATCCCGTTTACAAGGCAATGGAACTGCTGCCGCTGGGTCCTGTTGAAATAATCGACACCCCAGGAATCGATGACGAGGGCGCACTCGGCGAGCTGAGGGTAAAAAAAACACGTCGCATTCTCGCAAAAACCGATATCGCCGTCCTTATTACAGATTCTGCTGTCGGCATAAGTACTGCTGAGGAGGAACTCATCGAAATCTTTAAGGAGCGCAAAATCCCCTATCTTATCGTGTATAACAAATCCGATATTGCTCCGAAAACAGATCTTTCCGATAACGAAATTTCCGTCAGTGCGCTTACACGAAGCGGAATTGAGGAGCTTAAAGTTAAAATCGCGTCGCTCGTCACAGACAGCGGCGAAGAAAGACGGATTATAGGCGATCTTCTTGATCCATGCGACACGGTTGTGCTTGTAACTCCAATTGATGCCGCAGCTCCGAAAGGACGCATGATTCTGCCTCAGCAGCAGACGCTCCGTGACATTCTTGACGCTGACGCTGTTGCAGTCGTTACAAAGGAGTTTCAGCTGGCCCGCTGTCTTGAAAAGCTTGCCGGTAAACCTCGCATGGTCGTTACAGACAGTCAGGCATTCGGTATGGTCAGCCGCATTGTTCCCGAAGATATTCCGCTCACCTCCTTTTCAATTTTAATGGCAAGATACAAGGGCTTCCTTGAAACGGCTGTCCGCGGAGCTGCAGCGATCGATAAGCTCCGGAATGGCGACAGGGTGCTGATTTCAGAGGGATGTACGCATCACCGTCAGTGCGGAGACATCGGCAGTATCAAGCTTCCCGCCCTTCTCAGAAAGAAAACCGGTGCGGAGCTTGAAATTGCACTCTCGTCAGGCAGAGACTTCCCGGAAGACCTTTCTGAATTCAGTCTTGTAATCCACTGCGGCGGCTGTATGCTGAATGAACGTGAGGTGACATATCGCCGCAGCTGTGCCGAATTGCAGTCTGTTCCGTTTACGAATTACGGTATCGCTCTCGCACACCTGAACGGCATTCTGAAGCGCAGTCTTGAGATTTTCCCTGACTTTGCGGCTCTTGTATAAAACAGATATTGCGCTTTTATAAACGATGTCTCCGCCCGCTATTTCAGACAAAAGCAGCATCGTGAAACAATTCACCCCCTGCAACAAACCGGAATATTCCGGCTGTTTGCAGGGGTTTTCCATATCCTGGTATTTACTTTGATATTAATTGCAGTACAGATGTACAGTCAGATTTTTATATGAAATTACGAAAAAAGGTATAACACGATTACCATTGGTGCAGAATTATTACCATTCGTGCCGAAACTATTGATTAACAGAAGAAAATAATATATAATTCAGACATGAGGTGAGGTGATACGATGATAAGAAATCTCAGCGGCATGATTGTACGCTATCTTTACAGCCGCGGCGCACTGGAGAAATCCATGATCGAAGTCTGCCGATACGGCTATGAGGTTCTTCTTTTCAACCTTATGAACGCTCTGATTATACTGATTCTCGGTATAATTCTGCACAGACTTTTGTATTCAGCAGTTTTCTTTTTCATCTTTGCCGTGGTAAGGCAATACTGCGGAGGATACCATTCGCGAAGCACTGTCATCTGCACAGCGGTTTACATATCGATTTACCTTCTCATTATGCTTATTGCTTCGACGGAGCTTTCAGATAACCTCTTTACGCTTTCCGTCAATCTGATATTATGTATGTGCTTTGTCAGTTCGTCGGCGGCATTTGCTCCGATTGAAAATCCGGACAAGCCCATTGACGTCAGCGATGCCGTAAAATTCAGAAAAATAAGCGTTATACTCGGTTTGGCTCTTACCGCGATATGCCTCGGGGTATATGCGGTAGATTCAAATATATCGGCTGTTATTTCATCCACCCTGCTTGTGATAACTCTGCTTATGCTTGCAGGCAAAGGAACATTCAGCCGCGCCTGACAGGCAGAATACTAAAAAAGGAGGATGTACCTAATGAAAAAGCTTATCAATGCAGCAGCAAAACTCGGCGTTAAGTCGGCGGTCAAGGCATGCGGAACAGCATCAATGTTCGGCTGTCATCAGGTTAAAGAACCCAGCGCAGTTAAGGCACTCAAAAAATAAGGCGGTAAAAAAATAAAACAGCGCAGTGAGGTTCTTTAAGGCAACGCCGCACATACCATTCTCCTATATGTGCGGCATTGCTCTGTTTATACCGGAATCACAGGCGCCGTCACGCCGAATCTTTAATGTAGAGGACGAAAGAAATGGACACAGTATTTATATCGGAGCGCCAGTCATTTTCGGCTGAACCGTTCTCCTTCAAAACGGATCCTATTCCGGAAAACAATGTAATTATTTATCTCACCGAACTGCTTATAGGGCTTGGTTTCAAGGCGAATCACAGGGGCTTTGTCTATCTCCGCGACTCGCTGATTCTCAGCGCTGCTATTCCGTATACAAAAAACAAAAACAGAATACTATACGAAGCAGTTTCGGAAAAATACGGCGTTACCTCAAGAAACGTCGAAAGAACCATTCGCTATGCCATAAACACAGCCTTTGAATCGGGCAGCGAGTCCGAATGGGGCAAGGTGTTTGTTTACATAAAAAACGGAGTCGGTCATATTCCCTCCAACGCGGAATTTATAGCCACGGTTTCAGACCGTCTGAGATTCACGAGTATTTCATAACTCCGAAATATCGGCAGCTATCCGGCAAAACCGACGGGCATTTTCACAAAAAACCAACTTTTCGCAAAATTCCCCACTTTTTTTCAAAATACAATTGACTTAATTTTATTTTTTTTATATCATTAATTTAAGAATAAACTTTTTCAGCTTTGCTTTTGCAGAGCTTTTCTTGTTATTTGTATTCGGAAACAGTGAGGTGAATAAGTTGAACGACAGCATCAGAGTCCTTATCGGCGATGATACTGCTAATCTCGGCAGGATTTTAAAAATTGTCCTTTCCAGAAGGGGATTCACTGTCCGCTACTGCCGCAGCGACTATGAATCTGTCTGCAATGAGCTGAGTCTTTTTAAGCCTGCTGCCCTGCTGCTGTGCGCTGAACAGTCTGCCGCTATCCAGGCTGAATTTATCAGACGTATCAAAGAAGAACTCCCCTCTTTACGCATTATTATGATGTCGTTCTCATATTCACCGGAGGCTTATAGCCTGCTTGCCGGCGCAGGCATAAATTCATATGTTATCATGCCGGTCACCGCACGGGAGCTTGAAAAAATTATTGTGGAACATACTCTCTCGCCCGGTATCGAGGTTATAAATCATTTTCTCATTCAGTTCATGAAAGATAATCAGCTTGCCGAGGATTCGGTCCACTTCAGCAGGCTCTGCACTGCCGTTGCCTGCTCAATTGCTCATCCTGAATTTCTCGATAATATGAAAGAACGGCTTTACACCTATGTTGCCGGGCGATACGGAACGACCGGTTCGATTATCGAGCATTCCATCCGCTCGGAAGCAAGGCGGCTTTATGAGCTGATTTCGATAAGCGAAATCGGCTGCGGCAGAATCAGTTTCAAGTCAGACGGCAGGCTGACAAGCCGCGAGCTGATATGCATCATTGCCGATGCCTTTGTATCGGAGTACGGATTGTTTGACGAGTGTGACAGCGGAATTGAAAGGTGATATTCCCCCACGAACAACAAAAGACAAATCTGACGGCAGAAACTCTCCGCAGATTTAATGCAATACTTCACGCAGACTGTGCTGTATTGCATTAATAAGTTTCATATAAAAGCTGAAACGACGGCATAATGCCGTCGTTTTTTTGTTTTATATTTCCGCGATAACTTCAACTTCGGCAAGTACGTTCTTCGGAAGAGTTTTTACCGCAACGCAGCTTCTTGCAGGCTTGGTTGTAAAATATTCCGCATAAACTTCGTTGAACGCTGCGAAATCGTCCATATATGCGAGATAACAGGTCGTCTTTACCGCTTTTTCAAATGAAGAACCTGCCTCCTTGAGCACCTCGCCGAGATTCTTCATTATCTGATGTGTCTGACCCTTGATGTCCTCGCACTCGATATCGTTTGTTTCGGGGTTTATTGCAATCTGTCCGGATGTATAAACAAGATTTCCCGAAATAACCGCCTGTGAATACGGTCCGACCGCCGCAGGTGCTTTGTCTGTATGTACCTTTGTCATATTGAACACTCCTTAATCGTTTACAATTTTAAACCCGTTTTTCTTCAGCTCATTCTTGATCTGTGTGATATGCTCGTAATTTCTTGTTTCAAGCATAAGACGCAGATAGCAGCCGTTAACAGCCGAGCCTTCGTTTGCACGCTCGTGATGAACCGAGATTACATTTCCTCCCAGATCGGCAATAATTCTCGATACATCCATAAGCTGACCGGGCTTGTCAATAAGCTCTATATTAAGCGAGCATGATCTGCCCGACATGAGCAGTCCGCGCTTGATTACGCGGGAAAGTATCGTAACATCAATATTTCCTCCCGAAAGCAGGCAAACAGTCTTTTTGCCCTTGATCGGCACTTTATTGAACATTGCCGCCGCTACCGAAACAGCTCCTGCTCCTTCGGTCACGAGCTTCTGCTTTTCCATAAGAGCAAGGATCGCAGCTGAAATCTCGTCATCGTTTACCGTTACAATTTCGTCAACATATTCCGAACAGTACCTGAATGTGTTCTCTCCCGGAGCTTTTACCGCAATTCCGTCTGCGATTGTGGATACGCTTTCGAGAGTTTCGGGCTTGCCGTCCCTGACAGCGTTGTACATACTCGGTGCACCTGCCGCCTGAACACCGTAAACCCTGATGTTCGGATTAAGGCTCTTTATCGCGAATGCAACGCCTGAAATCAGTCCGCCGCCGCCAATCGGAACAATAACCGCATCCATATCTGGAAGCTGCTCCACAAGCTCCAGTCCGATCGTGCCCTGACCGGCAATTACGTCCTCGTCGTCAAAGGGGTGGATAAACGTATAGCCATATTCATCACGCTGACGGAGAGCCTCCGCATAAGCATCGTCGTATACGCCTTTGACGAGACACACCTCAGCGCCATGACTCTTAGTAGCCTCAACCTTGGAAATCGGCGCGCCGTCGGGCAGACAGATTATAGACCTGATACCATTCTTTGCAGCAGCAAGAGCTACGCCCTGAGCATGATTTCCCGCAGAGCAGGCGATAACTCCCTTTGCCTTTTCTTCGTCGGTAAGCTGCGACATTCTGTAATATGCGCCTCTTACTTTAAACGAGCCTGTGATCTGAAGATTTTCGGTTTTCAGATATATTTCGGATTCAGGATTGATATTCGGAGCGTGGATTATATCAGTCTCCCTTATCACTTTCTTGAGTATGTATTTCGCATGATAGATTTTATCAAGAGTCAACATAAGAAATTCTCCTTTGATTGTTGCTCTGTACCGATAGTAACTCATGCTTTTTGTGTGGGATATTATTTCTCTTCCGCAAAAAGTATTTTGAATTTCTGTACAGAATTATTTTTCTCCCTCCGGCAGTTCGTTGATAAGCTGATTTACAAACTGCTTTGCAGTACGGGCGGAACGTCCCTTTCCTGCGAGTGCAAACGCCTCTGCTTCAATTGAAAGCTGCTGTCCGTCCATATAGATTCCGTGCTTCTTTGCGAGCGCGGAGACAATGTTGAGATACGATTTTTTATCGGGCTTCGAGAAATTTACGGAAAGTCCGAACCGCGACGAGAGCGAAATAAGCTCCTGTATCGTATCGTTGCGGTGAATATCATCGCCGCTGCGGTCGGAGAAGCTCTCTTTAACGAGATGCCTCCTGTTGCTGGTGGCATAAATAGCAATATTATCCGATTTAGCCGATACTGTTCCCTCAAGCGTAGCTTTCAGCGCTCCGAAGCAGTTATCGTCAGCGGCAAAGGAAAGATCGTCTATGAAAATGATAAATTTAAGCGGATTCTTGCTGATTTTGTCGATTACGAACGGCAAATCACGGAGCTGCTCCTTTGTAACCTCGATAAGACGCAGTCCTCTGTCGTAATATTCGTTGACTATCGCCTTGACGGTTGAGGATTTTCCCGTACCTGCGTCACCGTAGAGCAGCGTATTCTGTGCAGGCTTGCCGCTTAACAGAGCAAGGGTATTGTCAATAACAGCCTGACGCTCACGGTCGTAGTCATAAAGGTCGGAAAGTCTGATCGGGTCGGGATGGCGCACAGGAATGATCTCTCTGCCGCTGAGCATGAATACGTGGTTGGTTGAATAAATTCCGTAGCCCTCGCTGCCGATATTTGCGATTCGTGCAGCATATTCGGCGCTGAAATTGATCTCCTCGGTCTTCCAGTCGGGAAGAAATCCGCTGTAATTTATTTCTCCGGTGATCTGAGCCGAAGTAATCCGCGATATTTTCTGAATTACTTCAAGCTCGTTTTTTACGCAGCTTTCGATCAACTCGCCGACAGGTCTTCCCTGAGCGCGGCTGACAATATATGCATTCTCGTCGTCAAGTACCATTTTGAGCATATAGCGGCTGAGATTCTCGGAATGTTTATAAAGCTCCGAAACAAAGGCGGAATACCGCTTCACCTGCAATGCAGTATCGCCGCCGCTTTCAAAAAGCTCCGCAAGAGCGGCGACAGTACTGTTTTTTAAAATTCCCCTGAAAATCACGAGCGAATTCAGTTCGCAGTCCAACTCTTTAAACAAATCTTTCATATTTCTGTTCTCAGATTCTTTCAAGTATTTTTTCAGTCATTTCGATGCAGCCGATAGCCTCCGCACCCGAATTACCAACAATATCAGCGGTTCTGAAGCCGTCGGCAAGTACTTTGTCGACTGCCTTTTCGATACAGTCGGCTTCCTCTGCAAGACCGAATGAATATCTCAGCATCATTGCACCCGAAAGAATAGTTGCGATCGGGTTTGCCTTATTCTGACCGGCGATGTCAGGAGCAGAACCATGAATCGGCTCGTACATTCCGCGTGTGCCGTCGCCCAGTGATGCCGATGCGAGCATTCCGATCGAACCCGTGATCTGTGAAGCCTCGTCCGAGAGAATGTCGCCGAACATATTGGACGTTACGATAACGTCAAACTGCTGAGGATTTCTCACGAGCTGCATAGCTCCGTTATCGACGAACATATCGCTGTATTCAACCTCGGGATATTCAGCCGAAAGCTCGTGCATGATGCTTCTCCACAAACGGGAACTTTCGAGAACGTTTGCCTTATCGATGCTGGTGAGCTTCTTATTGCGCTTCATAGCTGTCTCGAAAGCGACTCTGCCGATTCTTTCAATTTCAACACGGCTGTAGGCTTCGGTATCGTATGCTTCCTCGCCGTATTTGCCCTGACGGTAGCCTCTGTCGCCGAAGTAGATTCCTCCCGTAAGCTCGCGGACTATCATCAGGTCGAAACCGTCGCCGACGATTTCCTCACGGAGCGGAGATGCCGCTCTGAGTGCATTATAGAGCTTTGCAGGACGAAGATTCGTATAAAGTCCCAGAGCTGAACGGATTCCGAGAAGAGCCTTTTCGGGACGCTTGTCTCCGGGCTGATTGTCCCACTTGGGACCGCCGACAGCGCCAAGGAGTACACTGTCGCTTTCAAGACAGCCCTTAACGGTTTCCTCGGGAAGCGGCAGACCCGTTGCGTCGATTGCACAGCCGCCTATGAGATATGGGGTAAAACTGAAATTATGACCGAATTTATCGGCGATTTTTTTAAGCACGGCAACGGTGCTGTCCACGATTTCAGGACCGATTCCGTCGCCGCGAAGCAGTGCGATTTTAAAATCCATTACTGTCTCTCCTTTATTTAATGCTGCCGTTTGCAATTGAATTAACAAGTCCGCCGTTCTCGATGATTTTCTGAATGAACTCCGGGAACGGAGCAGCCTTAAATTCCTTGCCTGTGGTGAGGTTGCGGATAATACCGTTATCCATGTCTGCCTCTACGCGGTCGCCCTCGCTGATCCCGTCGGAAGCCTCGGGGCACTCAACAATTGCAAGACCGATATTTATAGCGTTCCGATAGAAAATTCTCGCAAAGCTTTTGGCTATTACAATTGAAATACCGCTCGCCTTGATAGCAATGGGAGCGTGTTCTCTTGACGAGCCGCAGCCGAAATTCTGTCCGGCGATCATGATGTCGCCCTTCTGTACACGTCCGACAAAGGTCTTGTCGATATCCTCCATGCAGTGGGAGGCAAGCTCGGCGTGATCGCTTGTGTTGAGATAACGTGCCGGAATAATTACGTCCGTATCGACGTTATCGCCGTATTTTATTGCAGTTCCCTCGTATTTCATGCCATTACCTCCTCGGGGCTGGAAATTTTACCGGTGATTGCACTTGCTGCTGCAACTGCAGGGCTTGCGAGATATACCTCCGATTCGGTATGTCCCATACGTCCAACAAAGTTTCTGTTGGTAGTCGCAACTGCACGCTCGCCCTTTGCGAGAATACCCATGTATCCGCCAAGACACGGTCCGCAGGTCGGAGTTGATACAACTGCACCGCTCTCGATAAAGATTTTAAGCAGTCCCTTTTCCATAGCGTCAAGATAAATCTGCTGAGTTGCAGGTATTACAATTACACGCACGTTGGGAGCGCATTTTCTGCCCTTCATGATTTCAGCCGCAGCCTCCAGGTCCTCAAGGCGTCCGTTGGTGCACGAGCCGATAACGACCTGGTCTATCTTAATGTCGCCGATCTCATCAAATGTGCGGGCATTCTCGGGAAGATGAGGGAATGCAACTGTAGGTCTGATTTCCGAAAGATCGATATCAATAACCTCGTCGTACTGAGCATCGCTGTCGGCTTTGTAAATTGTGGGTTCAGCTGCGCCGTGAGCCTTTATGTAATCGAGAGTTATCTGGTCAACTTCAAAGATTCCGTTCTTTGCGCCTGCCTCGATTGCCATGTTGGCGATACAAAGACGGTCGCTCATCGTCAGCGAAGAAAGTCCCTCGCCCGTAAATTCCATTGAGCGGTAGAGTGCACCGTCAACACCTATCCTGCCGATTATGTGTAGAATGACATCCTTGCCCGAAACATATTTGCCGAGCTTGCCTGTCAGATTGAACTTAATCGCCGACGGAACCTTGAACCATGCCTTGCCGACTGCCATTCCGCAGCCCATATCCGTGGAACCCACGCCGGTGGAAAATGCTCCGAGAGCGCCGTAGGTACAGGTATGCGAGTCCGCGCCGATTACAACGTTTCCTGCTGTTACAAGCCCTTTTTCGGGAAGCAGAGCATGCTCGATTCCCATTTGTCCCACGTCATAGAAATGAGTTACTTCCTTTTCACCGCAAAAATCCCTGCACATCTTACACTGCTCCGCAGCTTTGATGTCCTTGTTCGGGGCAAAATGGTCCATTACCATCGTGATTTTATCTTTATTGAAAACACTGTCCTTGCCGAGCTTTGCGAACTCCTTGATAGCAACAGGTGATGTAATATCATTTCCGAGCACGAGATCGAGATTCGCAAGAATCAGCTGTCCTGCCTCAACGCTGTCAAGACCTGCATGAGCGGCAAGTATTTTCTGTGTCATTGTCATACCCATTGTATAAATCACCACTTTCTTTTATTGTATTATCTGCCGGTACTATTATACTCGGCTTTGTACCGAAGCTGCCTTCATATTTTCCGTAATTGCACACAAAAATCTGACCTTGCAGCTTCAGTACAGGCTTTATTCGGTATTGCCTTAAAACTTATTTATGACTGCTCCCTTATCCGCTGACGATACCATATCCGCATAACGTCTCAGATAACCCGTGATATCAGTCTTTTTCTTGAGAGGCATTGTTTTTCTGCGCTCTGCAAGCTCCTCATCGGATACCTCAAGAGTAATCTTACAGTTTGGAATATCGATTGAAATTATATCGCCGTCCTTGACATATGCAATTGTTCCGCCGTTTACAGCTTCGGGCGATACGTGTCCGATTGCCGCACCACGGGTTGCTCCGCTGAAACGTCCGTCGGTGATGAGGGCAACTTCCTTATCAAGTCCTGCGCCTGCAATTGCTGATGTGGGCGAGAGCATTTCTCTCATTCCGGGACCGCCTGCGGGGCCCTCATAGCGGATAACTACAACGTCGCCTGCCTTGATTCCGCCCTCGTAAATAACCTTGATAGCCTCTTCCTCACTGTCGAATACGCGCGCCGGTCCGCTGTGTACGAGCATCTCGGGCGCAACAGCCGCCCTCTTTACAACACAGCTGTCGGGAGCAAGATTTCCTCTGAGAACGGCTATTCCGCCTGTCTGGCTGTATGGATTGTCAATGGGACGAATCGTCTCGGGGTCGCGGTTTACGCAGCCCTTGATGTTTTCGCCTACATTCTTTCCGGTGCAGGTCATGCAGTCGGTGTTGATAAGATTCTTCTTGCTAAGCTCATTCAGTACGGCGTAAATTCCGCCTGCCTCGTTCAGATCCTCCATATAGGTGTGGCCTGCCGGAGCAAGGTGACAGATATTCGGAGTTTTTGCGCTGATTTCGTTCGCCATGTCGAGGTTGATCTCGATTCCGCACTCGTTGGCTATCGCAGGAAGATGAAGCATACTGTTCGTTGAGCAGCCGAGAGCCATATCCGCTGTAAGAGCGTTGCGGAAAGCTTCCTTTGTCATGATGTCACGCGGACGGATATTCTTGCGGTAAAGTTCCATAACCTGCATTCCGGCGAGCTTTGCGAGCTTGATTCTTTCGGAATAAACCGCAGGGATCGTACCGTTTCCGCGAAGTCCCATACCGAGAACCTCTGTTAAGCAGTTCATGGAATTAGCCGTGTACATACCCGAGCACGAACCGCAGGTCGGACAGGTATGAAGCTCATAATCTTTAAGGACATCGTCGGAGATTTTGCCTGCAGTGTAAGCTCCGACAGCCTCGAACATACTCGAAAGGCTGGTCTTTTTGCCGCCTACGTGACCGGCAAGCATCGGTCCTCCGCTTACGAAAATAGTCGGGATATTCACTCTTGCCGCCGCCATAAGGAGTCCGGGGACATTCTTGTCGCAGTTTGGAACCATTACAAGAGCGTCAAAATGGTGGGCAAGAGCCATGCACTCGGTTGAATCGGCAATAAGGTCACGGGTTACGAGAGAGTACTTCATTCCCTTGTGTCCCATTGCAATGCCGTCACATACAGCAATTGCAGGGAAAACGACAGGCGTTCCGCCGCCCATTGCAACGCCGAGCTTTACAGCATCAACGATTTTATCGATATTCATATGTCCAGGTACGATCTCGTTATAGGACGAAACTATACCGACCAGCGGACGCTTCATTTCCTCGTCCGTATGACCGAGAGCGTTGAAAAGTGAACGCTGTGAAGCCATTTCAACTCCCTCGCAGAAAAAATTACCGCTCATTTTTTATCACCTCAAACAATTTTATTCTGGTTATTTTTATTATCTCTGCTTTCAGACATCTTCTCAGGCATATAGAAAAAAGGATTTCCGGCAAAATACAAAAGGATAAAACCTGCGGCAAGAAATGGAACAGCCCGGAGCCACTTCCGCTTTTCTTTTTTCTCATCTACTATTCTTATACCATATCCGGAACAATTACCGGCAGTAAAATCTGTAATTTCAGTTTCGCTCCCGCTGAGAAAAAAACTGTCATAATAATTATCTGCCTGTTTTACATAATCAAGGAACAGGTCACCGTCTTTATCGGTAACATAGCCTGTATAAAGAATGTTATTATCAGCGCCGATATAGCTTCCGCTTTCAAGTATATTGTAAACATCAGGAGTAACACCGCCGTCAACTGTAAGAAAACGGTATTTCCCTGCAGCAAATATGCAGTAGTCTGAGGTATTCTTTACAGGATTTCCCGATTCGCTCTCCCTGGTGAGAAAGCACAAAGTCAGCTTCCCCTCAGAATACGGAGTTTCTCCGGAAATTACATTTTCAAGCGTAAAGGATATTAAACTGCCCTTTTTCAGTTCACCGGAAATATCTTCGGCAGACGCCACATGGGATATCCTGATAAAGCTGATCATTCCGGCAATAAGAAGTACTGTTCCGATAATAAGGAAAAATGCGCTTATAATATGCTTTAAACCCGGACGAAATTTCCTTATATAGCTACCGGTCATAAAAGCTCCTTTATATAAACGCTGCTCCCCCGAAGAATCGGGAAAGCAGCGAGTACATTCCGACCGTTGAATCGGAGAATATTCAATTAGTTATTAATGAACTTATCTTCTTCGTTGTTCCAGCTGTAGAGCTTTCTGATCTCCTCGCCGACCTTTTCTGAAGGATGCTCGGAAGCAAGCTTTCTCATAGCCTTGAAGTGAACCTGCGAGCCTGCATCAGACATATCAAGGAGGAATTCCTTAGCAAATGAACCGTCCTGAATATCCTTGAGAATCTTCTTCATTGTCTTCTTGGTTTCGTCTGTGATGATCTTAGGACCTGTGATATAATCGCCGTATTCAGCTGTATTTGAAATGGAGTATCTCATGCCTGCAAAGCCGCTCTGATAAATAAGGTCAACGATAAGCTTCATCTCGTGAATACACTCGAAGTAAGCGTTTCTCGGGTCGTAACCTGCCTCGCAGAGAGTCTCAAAGCCTGCCTGCATAAGAGCGCATACACCGCCGCAGAGAACTGCCTGCTCACCGAAGAGGTCAGTCTCGGTCTCGGTTCTGAATGTAGTCTCAAGAACGCCTGCTCTTGCACCGCCGATAGCGAGTCCGTAAGCAAGAGCCATGTCGAGAGCCTTGCCTGTAGCGTCCTGCTCAACGGCAACGAGACACGGAACACCCTTACCTGCCTGATATTCGCTTCTTACTGTATGACCGGGTCCCTTGGGAGCAATCATAGTAACGTCAACATCAGCCGGAGGCTTGATGCAGCCGAAATGAATGTTGAAGCCGTGAGCGAACATAAGCATATTGCCTGCTTCGAGGTTAGGCTCGATATCCTTCTTGTACATTGCAGCCTGCTTCTCATCGTTAATGAGGATCATAATAATATCAGCCTGCTTTGCAGCCTCAGCAGCTGTATAAACATCAAATCCCTGCTTAACAGCCTTGTCCCATGACTTTGAGCCTTCGTAAAGACCAATGATTACTCTGCCCTTGTCGCCGAGGGATTCCTTGGCATTAAGTGCGTGTGCGTGACCCTGGCTGCCGTAGCCGATAACGGCTATTGTCTTTCCATAAAGAAGGGAAAGGTCGCAGTCCTGTTCATAAAATACTCTTGCAGTGTTTTCCATTTTAAAAGACTCCTTTAAAATTTTATAAATTAAAATATTTGAATTTTAATTCAGCTTATTTAATCTGCTGCCTCGGTTTTAAGGCAGTTTTCTCCCCTTTCAACAGCCACAATGCCCGTGCGGTCCATTTCAATGATGCCGTATGGTCTTACAAGCTCGATGAAAGCGTTGATTTTCGACAATTCTCCGGTAAGCTCGCATACGAGCGTCGTGGGTGAATAGTCGACTATTTTTGAGCGGAATACCTCGACAGCGGTCATTATTGCGCTCCGGGATTCCTCTGTATTTCTGATTTTAATCAGGGCAAGCTCCCTGATGACCGAATTGTGCTCGTCAAGAACCTCGATTTCCTTTACGTCATAGAGCTTTTCAAGCTGCCTGACGATCTGTTCCTTATCATGGGATGTGCCGTGAAAGGCAATGGTAATTCTCGAAAATTCAGACGAATCTGTTTCGCCTACCGTGAGGCTGTCAATATTGAAGCACCTTCTTGTGAACATTCCCGATACCCTCGAAAGAACACCGGAAAGATTCGATACAAGAATGCCGATTATGTAGTTGTTCATATGCGGCACCTCACTTGATCTCGGTAATAATATCGTCTATTGAGCCGCCCGGCGGAAGCATAGGAAGTACAAATTCATTGCAGTAAACAGCGCAGTCCACTACAAACGGCTTATCTGAAGCAAATGCTGCTTCGAGGACTTTTTCAAGTTCTTCAGGTGTTGAAGCGCGCGCTCCCTCGGCACCGAAAGCATCCGCAAGCTTGACGAAATCTGTCTTGCGCTCAAGGGTGGTGTTGGAGTAGTGCTTATCAAAGAAAAGCGTCTGCCACTGGCGCACCATTCCAAGAACACCGTTGTTCATGATTACGATAATTACCGGTGTATTAGTCGAAACCGCCGTTGCAAGTTCGTTAAGATTCATTCCGAAGCTGCCGTCGCCTGTGAACAGAACGGTTCTCCTGCCCGTTGCAACAGCTGCACCGATTGCCGCACCAAGTCCGAAGCCCATTGTGCCAAGTCCGCCGCTTGTGAGGAACGTTCTCGGCTTTTTGAACGGATAACGCTGAGCTGTCCACATCTGGTGCTGACCTACATCGGTTACGATTATCGCGTTCTTATCCGCGTGCCGGCTTACTGCGTCAACTATGTCATAGGGCGAAATTACAGAACATTCACTGTTTCCGCTCTTATTGCAGTGTGCGGTGCACGACGAGCAATCCTTTGTAAAATGATGAGATTCTGCGCTTTCAAGACGGCGCTGCTCCTCTGCACGAAGCTCGGCGATGCGCTCATGCCATGTCCTGCGGTCTTTTTTCTCGACCATGGCAAGAAGGCGTGTAAGAGCGTCCTTGATGTCGCCCTGGATTCCGAGAAATGCGGGGATATTCTTATGTATCTCGGCACTGTCTATATCGATGTGAATGATTTTGAAGTTTTTGCTGAATCGGTTCTTATCTCCCGTTGCTCTGTCGCTGAAGCGAGCTCCGAGTGCAATTACGAGATCCGCCTCGTCCTCGGCAACCGAAGAAGCATAATGACCGTGCATTCCCTGCATACCGAGGAAATGCGGATTATCTGTCGGAACAGCGGAAAGACCCATAAGTGAGCAGCCCATAGGCGCATCGGTCTTTTCGGAAAGAGCGATAAGCTCCTCAGAAGCCGCGCCGGTAATAATTCCCCCGCCGAAATAGATATACGGACGCTCACAGCTGTTAATCAGCCTTGCCGCCTCACGGAGCTTTCCGTCGTCCGCAAACGTAAGCGGAAAGGGTATTATCGGAGACGGCTCGGATTTAAATTCGCATTTCGCTATCTGAACATCCTTGGGAATATCAACGAGAACTGGTCCGGGTCTGCCCGATTTGGCTATCTTGAATGCAAGGCGGATTGTGTCCGCAAGCTTTGTAACATCCTTAACGATGAAATTATGCTTTGTAACAGGCATTGTAACGCCGACTATGTCGACCTCCTGAAAGGAATCACGTCCGATAAGCGCACAGGGAACATTTCCCGTAATCGCTACCATAGGAACTGAATCCAGCTGCGCATTGGCGATTCCTGTAACGAGGTTAGTTGCGCCCGGTCCCGAGGTCGCGATAACAACTCCGGTTTTTCCGGTAGCTCTTGCATAGCCGTCCGCGGCATGAGCAGCCCCCTGCTCATGAGCCGTGAGGACGTGACGGATTCTGTTTCTGTTAACATAAAGCTCATCGAACAGGTTGATAACCTGACCGCCCGGATATCCGAAAACTGTATCGCAGCCCTGCTCAATAAGGGTTTCAACAACGATTTTTGCTCCTGAAAGCATCATATGATCCTATCCTCCTGTTTCAGAAGATTACTTTTCTTCTCTCAGCATATTGTTCACAGCGCTTACGAGTGCGTTGATTGAAGATTTGATGATATCCGTATCAACACCCGTTCCCCAGAACGACTTTCCGTCGGCGGCGAGAATTTCAACGTATGAAACTGCTTGCGACGCAGAGCCGACCTCTAAGGCGTGCTCGCTGTATGTATTTATTGTATATTCTGTCTCGATATATGAACTGATCGCGCTGCTTACGGCATCGAGACGTCCGTTGCCCGAATTGGTCGCAGATGCCTTTTTGCCCATGTATTCGAGAGTTACTGTTGCTCCGATTTCTTCGCCCTGGACGAAATGAGCCTCGCACACCTTTACAGGCGACTCGATATTATAATAGGATGCCTTGAAAATCTCAAAGATCTCATCGGGGAGCAGTTCCTTATGCTTATGGTCTGAAATGCTCTTGACCTTGTAGCCGAAGCTCTCGCGCATTTTTTTCGGGAGATCATAGCCAAATTTTGTTTCGAGAATATAACCTATTCCGCCCTTGCCCGACTGGCTGTTGATACGGATAACGTCTGCTTCATATACTCTGCCGATATCGGTCGGGTCAATCGGAAGATACGGAACGCTCCATTTGTCGCATTTCTTCTCCTCACGCCACTTCATGCCCTTGGCGATAGCATCCTGGTGAGAGCCGCTGAACGCTGCAAATACAAGCTTGCCGCTGTAAGGCTGACGCTCGTATACGTTCATTCTCGTAACGCGGCTGTAAAGCTCGGAAATTGCCGGCATATCGGACAAATCAAGCTCAGGATCAACGCCCTGTGAGTACATATTGAGGGCAAGTGTAATAATATCCACATTGCCTGTGCGCTCGCCGTTTCCGAAGAGCGTACCTTCGATTCTGTCTGCGCCTGCGAGGAGTCCCATTTCACTGTCGGCGACGGCACATCCTCTGTCGTTGTGTGGATGGAGCGAGATGACGAGGTTTTCGCGGTTATTGAGATGCTCGCACATATATTCCACCTGATTTGCATAAACGTGGGGCATTGAGAGCTGAACTGTTACGGGAAGATTTATAATAACCTTATCCTCGGGAGTGGGTTTCCATACGTCGATTACGGCGTTGCAGATCTCAACGGCGAACTCAGGCTCTGTGCCTGTGAAGCTCTCCGGAGAATATTCAAATTTTATGTTGCCCACATGATTTTCGCGGTATTTTGCACAGAGAACTGCGCCCGATACGGCTATATCAATAATTTCCTTCTTATCTTTGCGGAAAACCTGCTCGCGCTGTGCTACTGATGTCGAATTATAGAGGTGAACAATTGCATTCTTACATCCCCTGAGAGCCTCAAAGGTCTTGGCAATAATGTGCTCTCTCGACTGCGTGAGCACCTGAATAGTAACGTCATCGGGAATGAGATTGTTTTCAATAAGTGTACGGCAGAAGTCATACTCCGTCTCGGAAGCCGCAGGGAAGCCGATTTCAATTTCCTTAAATCCGATTTTTACAAGCATATCAAAGAATTCAAGCTTTTCCTCAAGGCTCATCGGAACGATCAGAGCCTGATTTCCGTCTCTCAGATCGACGCTGCACCAATCGGGAGCATGATCGATATAGGTCTTTTCAGTCCATTTCATGGAAGCGCCCTGTGCAGGGAAAAACTGTCTCGTGTACTTTTCTACATTTTTCATATGGAAAACCTCCTTCTGAGCGAGCCGTTGTCTGCCTGTCGGATAATAAAAAAATCTCTTTCACACGTTAGTATGAAAGAGACGAAGTATCTTATTAACTCCGTGGTACCACTCTTATTGACATATATTATATGCCCGCTCGTTCACATCGAATAAAATTTAATGTGTATCTCTGTAACGGGAGAGCCCGTTCAAACCTACTCGCATAAACTTTCAGCCGACTGCTCGGGGAGGAGCTATGACCCGCGGCGCAATACTGCCTTTCACCGGACGGCAGCTCTCTGAATAACGCTTGCAGGTTTTATTTCCCTTCATCGCATTTAATTTAGTACTTCTATTTTATATTATTTCATCAGCAATGTCAATAGCTTTTTACACAACTTTATTTTATTAAGTTTCAATCTTTATTTTTAATAAAATTGTTTCGTTTTACTTAATTTTATCAGAAATTCAGCTGCAAATTCTTTTGTTATTATACTTGTCCCTTTTTTCAGCTTGAACTCCAGTTATACATATGATATAATTTATATACTATTTATTGTAACGGGGGTTTTATTATGTCAAAAAGAATTCTTACTGCACTTCTTTCTCTTTGTATCTGTGCCGGCTTCGCTTCATGCGGAAAGGAAGATTCTCCCCGCGGCAGGGGCGATGACGATGATACATCCATCTCCGACAGCAACGACGATGACGACGACGATGATGATGACGACACGGACAAAAACGATAAAAATGACGATGACGGCGATTCCGAAAAGACAACCCGTCTGAGCCGAAGTGAGCGCAAAAAGCTCGAAGAGGAGGCAAAAACCGAGCCGCCGACAGAAGCTCCGACCGAATCCCCTATGCGAAATCCGATCAGTCCTCAGGTTAAGAATCCGATAATATACGGAATTAATCTCGGAATGACAAAGAACGACGTTTTCTCGGTTGTCGGTCAAAGCTACGACAACAGCACTGTCGGCTCCGTCGGCGATAATTATATCTACGACATTGAATATTCCGGCGAGCTTGGAATAAAAATGAAAGGCTCAGTCTCTTTTGAATTTGACGGTGATTCGCTCTGCAATTACGCCTATCACTTTGGAATAAATGCTCAGGACGAGGTCTATACCGAATACACCGAAGATGACCTGAAAGCCGCATTCGATTCTGCCAGGTCAGCACTTGAACAGTTTACGGGAACTCCGGGAGAACAGGGAGCGGCTGTTGACAACGCATTCGGAAGCCTCGCATGGCATGACACGCCTTACGGAGACATTATTCTTATCGGTGGCAGCGACCTATGGGGTGTCTCCGACAATACACAGGTTCTTATTGTTGTTGACGGAGAACCTGTAATCAACGCAGTTTCGGGCGGCGGTGCAGCAGCATTCTCAGATTCAAGCATAATCGGCGGTGTCGACAAAAACACTACCGAGGATGAAATTTTATCTATATTCGGTTCAGACTATATCTACGAAGAGTACAACGAGCCGGGATACAAGGAAACCCGTCAGTATACCTACAACTTTGATAATTTAACGGTATGCGGCATTAATACGTATATGCACGGTTCGATGTTCTTTGAATTCAACATCGACGGCTCGATGCGCGGGTACGGTTATCATTTGGGAAGCGTTTACACCAACGACGAAAATTTCATATACCCCTATTCCGAGGACGAGCTTAAATCGACATATGACGAGATTTATAATTCGCTCCAAAATACATTCGGCGACGGAACCTATAAAACAGGACTTTCCGATGCAAATGTCTTCAGTGAATACGAATGGGATACGGATAATGGTCAGCTTTGGTTTGTTTATGGAGTAGATATGTGGGCCATTGAACCTGCCAAGACATATGAAAAAGGCATTAACGAAATCATTCTCAGCTGCTATGAGAACGAAAATTAATATAACGAAAAAAGGACGGTATTCCGTCCTTTTTTTCTCAAAGATATACCGCACAAGGATAGCCTGACATCTTTGTGCGGTATTTGCCTTAAAATTCACTTTATCATTGAAAGAATAATATCGAGAATTCTATGTGCAGCATCGTCCTTTGAAAGCATACCAAGCTCTGTCACGCCGTCTGCGGTTATAACACTTATCACATTTGTATCAACTCCGAAGCCTGACCCTTCTCCACGCAGACTATTGGCACAAATCATGTCGCATTTTTTTGATGCAAGCTTCTTACGCGAATTATCGAGAACATTATCGGTTTCCATTGAAAATCCGCATAAAAACTGTCCCGCACGCTTGTGCTCGCCCAGGTATTTCAGAATATCCTTTGTGCGCTTTAACGAAATGTTCATATCGCCGTCGGATTTTTTGATTTTATAGTCCGCAGGGAATTCAGGAGTGTAATCCGAAACAGCTGCCGCCTTTATAATAATGTCAAAGCCGTCGGAAATTGATGTAACGGCATTAAACATATCTTCAGCGGATTCAGCATTAACAACCTTCACAAAGGGAGGAGCCGCAACATCGGTATGCGCTGCCGCAACAGTGACATCCGCGCCTCTGAGCATTGCCGCATAAGCTATCGCAAAGCCCATTTTTCCCGATGAATGATTTGTAATAAACCGCACAGGGTCAATTGCCTCGCGCGTTGCGCCTGCTGTAACAAGAACCTTTTTACCGGTCATGTCCTTTTCAAAGGCAGCCGCTTTCAGAATATACTGCAAAAGCACTGACTCATCGGGCATTCTTCCGTCTCCTGAATCGCCGTTTGCAAGCATTCCGTAATCGGGGGCAACAATTTCATATCCGTATCGGCGGAGCTTTTCAATATTATCCTGTACTATCGGATTATGATACATATTGTGGTTCATTGCAGGAGAAACGATTTTCGGACAGGGACAAGCCATTATCGTTGTAGTAAGCATATCATCGGCGATTCCGTTCGCAATTTTTCCTATTACATTTGCGGAGGCAGGTGCGATCATAACAACATCTGCCTGCTTTGCAAGGGCGACGTGCTCGACGCTGTACTGAAAATTACGGTCAAAGGTGTCGATCAGGCATTTATTTTCCGTCAGAGTTTCAAAAGTTATCGGATTTATAAAATTGGTCGCATTTTCGGTCATAAGAACGTGGACTCTGCAGCCGAGCTTTTTCAGCATCCGCGCAAGATTGGCAATTTTGTAAGCCGCGATACTGCCGGTTACGGCAAGTATTACCGTTTTTCCTTTAAGCATAGGACACTCCCCTTTTGTTTTTTCTACCTCATTATATCATAACTTACAGTGACGTGTCAAATAAAAACACCTCATACCCATGATGTCATTCAGAGCCGGAGTATTAACGCAGCATCCGTTCGCTGTGTGCTTTGCACTGAAAAAATTTCACGAAAAGTCTTTACAATTGCATTTTTATGTGTTATTATGAATTTGTATTGTATCCCCTAAAGGGGAATAATAACAAGGAGGAATTTAATATGAAAACAAAGGTCAACACAAGATCAATGGTGCTGATGGGCTTTCTTGCTGCCCTTACAGCAGTGTTCTCGTTCACGCCGATAGGCTCTGTTCCAATCGGACCGCTGGTAATAACGCTGAACATTATTCCCGTAGCGCTGGCTGCTATTGCCTGCGGACCCATAGGCGGAGCCGTCATGGGAGCCGTATTCGGTACTCTCAGCTTTCTTCAGTGCATCGGCATCGGAATTCCAAGCGGAATGGGCGCGATCCTTTTTGAAATCAGTCCGTTCCTTGCATTCGTTCAGAGATTTGTCCCGAGAGTT
This sequence comes from Oscillospiraceae bacterium, assembly GCA_029007035.1. GTDB lineage: Bacteria > Bacillota > Clostridia > Oscillospirales > Ruminococcaceae > Ruminococcus. The sequence goes on along the minus strand of JAQXHC010000048.1, from coordinate 14,698 downwards.
CTCGACGGATTTCTGCTCGGATTCATATTCAGATTCATATCAAAAAGGACAAGTCCCTATATTTCCTGCTTTGTAACAGGACTGCTTTCCGCAATTCTCAATACTGCTTTCTTTATGACAGCTCTTATCGCACTTTTCGGAAAAACAGACTATGTTCAGGGACTTATGGACGAAAAGGGCACTCATAATGTGTTTCTTTTCATATGTATGTTCGTAGGAGTAAATGCTCTCTGCGAAATGGCAGCGTCCTCAGTAGTCTCCGGAGCAGTCGGAAGCGCGCTGTTCAAAGCAAAACTTATCGATATGCCGTCAGGCAATAAATAAGGGCAACTAAACATACAAAATCATAAATAAAATACTTATTATTAAAATACAATACAAAGCTTTCTTTCAGGGGGAATACGTTCCCCCTGAAAAATATTATTTCGGAGGTCGAAATATGGTACTGGCTGTAGATATCGGAAACTCTAACATAGTACTTGGCTGCTTCGAAGATCAGACAATCATTTTCACCGAAAGGATGTCAACAAACCGAAGTGCAACTTCAATGGAATATATTGTTTTGCTGAAAGCCGTTCTCGAACTCCACGGAATGAGCGGCTGTAAATTTGAGGGAGGAATAATTTCATCGGTTGTGCCGTCACTTACCGAAACGGTAAAACAGGCAATGACCCGTCTGATCGAAAAGCCTGTAATGGTCGTCGGACCGGGAGTTAAAACGGGACTGAAAATCATCACCGATAATCCTGCCCAGGTCGGAAGCGACCGTGTAACCGACGCAGTAGCGGCAATAAGCTGCTACGAACCTCCGATAATCATAATTGATATGGGTACCGCTACGACGATTTCCGTTATCGACAGAAACAGAAATTTTCTTGGCGGACTGATAATCCCCGGAATAAGAATTTCCCTTGAATCTCTCTCCCTTGAAACCTCACAGCTTCCGCTGATAAGCGCAGAGCCGCCGAGAAAAATCATCGGCACAAACACCATTGAATGTATGAAAAGCGGAATAATTTACGGAAACGCATCGTCTATCGACGGAATAATCGACCGTATCGAAGTGACGCTCGGCGAGCCATGTACAGCCGTTTCCACGGGAGGTCTTTCCGAAACGGTAGTACCGTTCTGCCGCCGTGATATAACGATAGATCGTCAGCTCCTGATGAAAGGGCTGATGATAATTTACGGAAAAAATCAATAATCCGGAATTATAAAGGTCACGGAAACGTCTGAAGTGCTCATCCGTTCATCTGCCTGTTTCCGGCAATATCAGGCTTACATTTTCTGTAAATATGATAAAAGGGACGCATCAGAATACGTCCCTTTTTTGCAGCTTTAATCAACGCTTCCTTAATTATTTCAGAACTGAAACCGCATCGGAAATGGTCTTTTCCAGAGCTTCGCTGCCATACTTATCGACCTCGGTTTTATCCTTCTGACCGTGAGTCAGACAGCCTGCTCCGCCGATACAGCCTCCGGTACAAGCCATGCCCTCGATGAAATTTGCGTCAAGAAGATTCTTGCTCTTTTTCAGCAGAGCTGTGCGGCATGCCTCAATGCCGTCGCAGGCGCTGACTTTAAGTTCAAAATCAGAGAGTCCCTGTTCTTTAAGTCCCTGTGCAACAGCATCCGAAAGACCTCCGCTGCGTGCAAAAATTCTTCCGTAATACGAAGCATTGTCGAGCACATCTTCCTGAAGCGTTGTAATATCAATATTTCTGCTGTCGAACAGAGCCTGAAGTTCTTCAAATGTCATTGCCGCATCAATATAAGGTTTTACGGTATCTTTCTGAACCTCGGCTTTCTTCGCCGTACACGGACCGATAAAAATTACCTTTGCCTTATCGTCGGTCTCCTTGATATACTTGGCAATCGTCGCCATGGGTGACAGATTATGAGAAATATGTTTTACCATATCGGGGAACGATTTGTGGATATACTCCACAAAGGCGGGACAGCATGAGCTTGTAAGGAACTCCTTTTCGGAAAGCTCCTTTGCCTCTGCAAGCGCAACCATATCCGCACCAAGAGCTGCTTCGACAACAGTGTGGAAACCAAGCTCCTTGATTCCGGAAATTACCTGTCCAAGCTTTGCATAGTTGAACTGACTTGAAATAGACGGAGCTACAACGGCATACATCTTGTAACCGCCGCTCTGATTGCTCTTTTTCAGAAGGTCGATCACATTGAGGATATACGACTTATCCATGATGGCTCCGAAAGGACACTGATACACGCAGGCTCCGCATGAGATACACTTGCTGTTATCAATTTTAGCCGCCTTTTTTTCGTCCATTGAAATCGCCTTGATTTTGCAGGCATTCTGACAGGGACGCTTGCGGCTGACAATAGCGGTATACGGGCAGACCTTCGCACAGGCTCCGCATTCTTTACACTTGCTTTTATCGATGTGTGCAACGTGGTTTTCGTCAAACGAGATTGCCCCGAAACGGCATACGTCCTCACAGCGGTGGGCAAGACAGCCACGACAGGCATTTGTAACCTCGAAGCCGCCTACGGGGCACTCGTCGCAGGCAACTTCAATAACCTCGATCACGTTCGGATTTTCCTTGTCTCCGCCCATTGCAAGCTTGACGCGCTCGGTAATAATTGCCCTCTCTTTATAGACGCAGCAGCGCATGGTCGGTTCTTTGCCCGGAACAATTATTTTTGGAATGTCAAGCAGATTGTCGTATAGGGTATCCGACCACGCCTGCCTTGCGACCTCGCGAAGGACTTTATATTTCAGATGCTGGATTTTTGTATCAAATTTACGCATAGTTTATCTCCTCTTAAAAATAGCTGACCTTGATCCTTTTTCCCATCTGCCGCAGACATTTGGAAAGTTCTTCAACAAGATTCATTTTTATACTGAAATTTATAGGCAGGTCAGGATTCTGATGAGCCGGATTTATTGCTCTTCCAACATAGAAGTTTATATCCGTCGCTTCCTCAAACAGCAAGCGGCAGATAAGAGAAGCTCCGTCGCGCTTGAAGCTCCACTGCTCATATTTTTTATTTTCTGCAAGGTAATCTCTTGCATACTCGAGAACCTTATTTACAGTGATCACACCCTCGGTCACAAGGTCGACTCCCTCGATTTCAGCGATCGGAGGAACGTCGGATTTCTCATAATTCAGGGCGGCTTTCAACGGCTTACGCAAAAATTTAGCAGCGATTGACGATGTTGTTCCCCCGCATATGATGTGCTTGCCCTCCTTGGAAAAAAACAGTGACATCATGCGGTTGCAGTCATCCCTGTTTGACGGAGGTCCGAACAGTAAATTCATCGGCTCTCTTCTTCTGATGCGGACAACGCAGGCTGTTGCATCGTCGCCCGGACGGTTTCCGTAAAGCTTGTTGCATTCGTCGATCAGTATTGTGGAAAGAGTTTTCGCCGTATATCCCACCATCGAAAGCGGCTCCATAAAGGCGATAATATCATTTTGTTCCCAGCCGAAATTATAAGCTGTGCCGATTCCCGCATGAGGACAGCCGTCGCTCATGGCAACAAAAACGTCATTTTCACGGAGTCTGATCGAGGAACGGTAGATTTTCTTTCCGACGATGTGCATTTCCGTTTTCGGATAGTCGTAATTCGCACCGTCGCGGAGCAGAATCACCGGGGGATTATCAAACTGAATAAGCTCGGCAGTCTCGTTGTTGATAAGATGAATTATCGTAAAAGTCGAATAGGCAACGCCGCGCACCGAGCATATCGGCAAAGTAGCGGCAATAGTCTCAACACAGTCCTCAAGGGAAAGTCCCTCCGCCATCATCGTGGATATGATTCTGGATGTGAGAGTGGAAAGAATACTTGCCTTAACTCCGCTTCCGAGTCCGTCGGCAAGAACGATAACTGTGGAATTCTCGTCCTCCTCCACAATATCAACATGATCGCCGCAAAGCTCTTCGCCGTAGTGATATATACTTTTATAGCCGATGTCGGCACAAAGATTATTCATCGGAAATACTCTCCTTTAGCTTTGAAAGAGCAATTTTTGTCTCAGCGGCAGTTTCACCGAGAAGCGACGCAATTTCCTGAACAATTCTCATCTGCTTTTCGACGACCTTGTCGGCGATTTCTACGGTCTGATTACGGATATTCTCTTTCTTTTCGCGCTCGTTCTGCTCATCGGTAACATCGCTCATGATGCAGATAAGCAGGTGGTATTCATTATCGTGAATAACAGTCTGTTCAACGTATTTTTTGTATTCCGCAAGATAAACACGGTTGCCGCGTATGTCGCCTCCGCCGTTGAGAACATCTAAAAACGGCTTTGGATCGAGAATTCTTATTACCTGCTCGCCGAGAACATCAGAGGCGGAGCGGATATTCATTATCTTTCTTGCCGCGTTATTGATCTGTTGAACCTCAAGACGCTCGTTGAGGACGATCAGTCCGTTGGGAGTATTGCTTACGATGCTGTCGGAAAAGCTCTCTGCTTTTTCTTTCAGGAACGGCAGACACATTGAAATCTCAGCCTTGCCCTGATATATCGCCACAGCCTTTTCGCGGCAGGTATTATATCCGCACGAGCCGCAGTTAAGCTCATCAGAGGGCTTTATTTTGCCCATCTGACGCATGATCGCAGCAATCTCGGACTCCGAAGGCTGATTCATGCTGCTGTTGAGAACCGAAAAACTCTTTTTAATCGAAACGGCATCAGGCTGATCAACCTCAAAGTCGCGGCTTCCGGCATAATTTGCAATAGACATATAGTCCCTGATCGGTGAACGGTGATATTTCTCCATAACCGGACCTCCGGAACAGCTTCCGATACAGGCAGACATCTCAATAAAGCAGTTGTGGATATTTCCCTGCTCGATCTCTTTCAGCGCCGCAATACAGTTTTCCACTCCGTCAAGAGCTATGTAGGAATATCCCGGAGCATTCTGAGCCATTGTTTTAAGAATTCCTCCGACAGTGGGGAAGAAACGCGCGCGGCTGTTTTCTTCGGAATCCATTTCGCGCCTGATTTCGATGTTTTCGGCTTTTAGCCATGCCGTAAGCTCTTCAAAGGTAAGAACTGCATCAACGATTCCGGGATATGTCTCCGCTTCGTCCTTTTTTGAAACGCACGGACCGATAAACACCGTTTTCGCCGTGGGATAGCGCTTCTTGATGTCAAGGCAATGAGCCTGCATTGGCGAAACAACATCTGCAAGATAAGGAAGCGCGGCAGGGAAATATTTCTGAATAAGAAGATTCAGCGAATGACAGCATGATGAAATTACAATATCCCTGTGTTCGCCGCTCAGCATACGCTCGTATTCTGTTTTAACGATCGTTGCTCCGATCGCCGTCTCCTCGGCATCAAAGAATCCCAGCTTTTTCAAAGCCTCGCGCATTGAGTCTATTCCTGCACCTTCATAATTTGCTGCAAAGGACGGCGCAAGACTTACGATAACCGGTCCGTCACTCTGAAGCAGAACTCTGACCTTTTCGGTATCATCCACGATTTCTTTCGCATTCTGGGGACAGACAACGAAGCACTGTCCGCAGAGAATACACTCGTCTCCGATAATATGCGCCTGATTTCCCGAAAATCGTATTGACTTTACAGGGCAGTGACGGATACATTTATAGCAGTTTTTACAGTTCGATTTTTTCAGTTTCAGATACTCCGCCATATTATGCCTCCCTTATTGCTTTTACAACCTTATCTTCAAAAAAATCCTTAAAATTCTCCTTAGTGATGCCTGTATACACAGCATCGTCCACCGTTACGGTGACTCCCTCGCGGTTGCATTTTCCCGTACAGAAGCTTCCGGCAAGAGTAACCTCGTTATCAAGATCATACTGCTGAACGGCGTCCTTGAAAAGCTCAACTATTTCGTGAGAACCTTTAAGATGGCATGAACTGCCGACACAAATCTCTATAATCATTGTTTTTTACTGCACCTTTTCATAAATTTCCCTGAGAAAGAAATCGTCGACCGTTTCGGGTGAAACTGAAAAGAATTTATCGTCAACTGTTACGCAGACACCCTGCTGACAATTGCCCATGCAGAATGTACCGCCAAGTTCAACCTTTTCGCCGAGACTGTTTTTCTGAATCAGATACTGAAGCTGTTCAACCACCGGTCTTGAACCTTTGAGATGGCAGGAGCTTCCTATACAAACCGTAACTTTCATTTTATGTTCCTCCTAATTATTCATAATCTACAACGTCAACCCATGAAAGCAGGAACTCGCGCTCCTTGGCATTTCCCTTGACTGACTGCGAAGCCGCTACAATCGGCATCCATTTCTGAACGTATTGCTTTGCTGTATTGCTCTTGACGCAGAACAACTCAAGGTATCTCTTCGCTCCCTCGATATCCCCCCCGAGCCAGAAAAGCAGATATGTTCTCGCCGCATCGGCAGAAGCGTTTCCCTGAGTCGCGTGTGCCCAGTCGATGATATAAGGCGTTCCCTCATCGGAAATAATGATATTGGAGGGATTGAAATCACCGTGGCAGAGCTTGTTGTGCTTCGGCATACTTTCAAGCCGCGTATACAGGTCGTAGCGCGTTGTTGCGTCAAGCTCAGCCATCGAGATCTTGCGGTTCATCTTGTCCTTGAGCTTGGTGAGCATGGGATTGGTTTTTGACTGTATCCCGATCTGCAAATCCACGAACTGCTGCAGATATTCATCCTTTTTTCCGGGGTTTTCGGAAATAAGCTGAGCCATAGTCTTGCCCTTGATGAACTCGGAAACGATCGCCCACTTGCCGTCAACCGTTGTAACCTCGATAATTTTCGGAATACTCAGACCGGTTTCCTCGACCCTTGCCTGATTGAGAGCCTCGCTGAGTACATCCGCCTTTGAATAATCCTCGGCAAAAACCTTGATGCAGCGGTTTCCGTCGTGATAAACGGTTTTTGAATTTCTGACTGCAATTACTCTGTCAAGATTCATATTCTCTCCTCCTTACATTTTTTTGCCGCCAAGCGACTTTATATAAGCCTGCTTTGCACTGTCTGCGTCATTGCTTCTGATACCGGACGAAGTCTGAGGCATTTCGGTTTCAGTGAAATGCTTTTCGCCGTAATAAGCGTTAAGATACATCTGTTTGATTTCGCTCATCAGCGGATAACGCGGATTTGCTCCTGTACACTGGTCATCGAATGCCTGTTCGGTCATAGCGTCAAGGCTTTCAAGGAAATCCTTTTCATCAATATCGTAATCCGCGATAGTTTTCCTGATTCCTACGCGTTCTTTAAGAGCGTTCACTGCATTGATAAGAGCCTCAAGCTTTTCCGTGTCGGTTTCGCCGTGAAGTCCGAGATAATCTGCAATTTCCGCATAGCGTGCAAGAGTATGCGGATGGTCATACTGTGGGAACGTACCCATTTTCGCAGGAGCTTCAGCGGCATTGAAGCGGAGCACCTCCTCAATCATAAGAGCATTTGCAACTCCATGAGGCAGGTGATGGAAAGCGCCGAGCTTATGCGCCATTGAGTGACATACTCCGAGGAACGCATTCGCAAATGCCATGCCTGCCATAGTAGCCGCATTTGCCATTTTTTCACGGGCTTCAGCGTCGGTCTGCCCGTTATCGTAGGCACGCGGGAGATACTCAAAAATAACCTTTAACGCACGAAGCGCAAGACCGTCTGTATAGTCGGTAGCCATCATCGAAGCATATGCTTCAAGCGCGTGGGTAACCGCATCGATACCGGAAGCGGCTGTAAGTCCCTTCGGTGCGCTCATATGAAAATCAGTATCGATAATCGCCATATCCGGCAGCAGCTCATAGTCGGCAAGAGGATACTTAACTCCGCTGTTTTCGTCGGTTATAACAGCAAACGGCGTAACCTCTGAGCCTGTTCCGGCAGAAGTGGGAATCGCAATAAAGTAAGCCTTTTCACCCATTTTCGGGAAAGTATATACACGCTTGCGAATATCCATAAAGCGCATCGCCATATCCATAAAATCAGCCTCGGGATGCTCATAGAGTACCCACATGATTTTCGCTGCGTCCATAGCCGAACCGCCGCCCAGAGCGATGATGCAGTCGGGACAGAAGCTGCTCATCTGAGCCGCACCTGCCTTTGCGCTTGCAAGAGTCGGGTCGGGAGCAACATCGGAAAAAGTTGTATACTGAATTCCAAGCTCACTGAGCTTATCGGTAATCGGTCTGGTGTAGCCGTTCTGATAGAGGAAACTGTCGGTTACGATGAAAACTCTTTTCCTGCCGATAACATTTTTAAGCTCATCAAGCGCAACAGGCAGACAGCCTCTTTTGATGTAAACCTTTTCGGGTGCGCGGAACCAAAGCATATTCTCTCTCCTCTCGGCAACGGTCTTGATATTGAGCAGGTGCTTTACGCCGACATTTTCGCTGACGGAATTTCCTCCCCACGAGCCGCAGCCCAATGTCAGTGAAGGTGCAAGCATAAAGTTATATATATCGCCGATACCGCCCTGAGACGACGGAGTATTTACGAGAATACGGCAGGTTTTCATCCGCGAAGCAAATTCATCAAGCTTAGCCTGCTCTGTCGCTGTGTCGAGATAGATAGACGAAGTATGACCATATCCTCCGTCGGCAATAAGATGTTCCGCCTTGTCAAAAGCATCCTCAATGTCCCTTGCCCTGTACATTGCAAGCACGGGAGAGAGCTTTTCGTGAGCAAATTCCTCGGAAATGTCAACGCTTTCCACCTCTCCGATGAGGATTTTTGTTCCCTCGGGAACTTTAACTCCAGCAAGAGCTGCGATAGTTTGCGGCTTCTGACCAACAATTTTGGCATTAAGCGCACCATTGATAAGAATTGTTCTGCGTACCTTTTCGGTTTCCTCCTCGTTGAGGAAATAACAGCCTCTTGCGGCAAATTCTGCCTTTACAGGCTCATAGACCTTGTCGAGAACTATTACCGACTGTTCGGAAGCGCAGATCATACCGTTATCGAAGGTTTTTGAGTGTATTATCGAATTGACCGCAAGGAGAATATCCGCTGTTTCGTCAATAATTGCAGGAGTATTTCCGGCACCGACTCCAAGAGCCGGTTTTCCGCTCGAATAGGCAGCCTTTACCATTCCGGGACCGCCTGTTGCAAGTATGATATCAGCTTCTTTCATGACAAGATTTGTCATTTCAAGGCTCGGTACATCGATCCAGCCGATAATACCCTCGGGAGCGCCGGCTTCAACGGCAGCTTCAAGCACAGTCTTTGCAGCGGCAATTGTCGACATCTTCGCTCTCGGATGCGGACTGATTATGATTCCGTTACGTGTTTTCAGTGCCGCAAGAGTTTTGAATATAGCTGTGGAGGTAGGATTTGTGGTTGGAATAACCGCAGCAATAACACCGATAGGCTCGGCAATTTTCTTAATTCCAAATGCCTTGTCTTCCTCGATTACGCCGCAGGTTTTCGTATCTCTGTAGGCGTTATATATGTATTCGGCAGCGTAGTGATTCTTTATGACCTTGTCTTCAACAACGCCCATTCCTGTTTCTGCAACAGCAAGCTTTGCAAGCTCTATGCGCTGCTTGTTTGCGGCAGAAGCGGCGGCGAGAAAAATTTTGTCAACCTGCTCCTGAGTATAGCGTGCGAAAATCTGCTGGGCTTTTCTCACGCGCGCGATTGCCTGTTCCAGCTTTTCAACACCGTCAACAATTTCATAGGTTTTTGCTTCCATTTCATTACCTCCTGTTTATGGCCGTGATAGTTGATTCTGAAGATGCGCAAGGGACAACGCTAAATTTTCACGAAGCAATACGACATTTTCCGGCAGTTTAAGACTGACCGGCGCGAAGCTCCACACCGCAGATATATTGCTCTTTACCATAAGGTCACAGACCTCCTGCGCTGCACTTCCGGGAACTGTAAGTATTCCGATGCGGATCCCGTTCCGGAAGCAGTAGTCCTGCATTTCTTCGATAGGATAAATCGGTTTCCCGCCCTCGGAGAGCTGCATGGTTTTCACGCAGTCAAAGGCAGCGGATATTTCCACACCATAATCTGCGAATCCGTCATAATCAAGCAAAGCGCGTCCGAGCTTGCCTGCTCCTGCAAGAATCGCCTGCTCGCGGTGTTCAAGTCCGAGGCAGCATTCAAGCCGATTCAGAAGCGATTTTGTTTCATATCCGATTTTTGGCTTTCCCTTTCCGCTTACTGCTGCAAGATCCTTTCGCACCTGAACCTCGCCGAAACCCAGAGCCTTAGCAATAGAGGCTGAGGAAATATGCTCACCGTCGACGGTTCTGAGGTATTTCAGATAAGCCGGCAGTCTGCCGAGTGTTGCTTTTGACAGGCTGTTCATTGCCCGCACCTCCCTTTCCGTTTACATTATAGCATACCATTATTATATAGGGAACTGTTTGTTTGACATACCGGTATTGTACATATCGATATATCCGGTATCTAATTTGGCTGAGGAGGCTTCAGGATTTATTCAGGAGTGTTGAACAGTTGGATTTTTTCAATTCAGATGCTGACGCTTAGACCTGCAAAGCTCGGTAATAAACCTCTTGTCAAGCTCTGTAAGATGATAATCACGGCGGTGAATCAGCATATCCCTGTAAATACGGCTGTTATCCCGACAAGTTTTCTGCACAAGGTCATATCGCTTCAGCAGCTTTTCCGGAGTCGGCGATACCCACATAAACGTATTGTGATTTTCCGACAGCAAATCAAACTGACTCGCGCGCTCAAAGATATAAATTCTCCGCTCGATATCGTCGGGAAGCTCCTCTTTCTTCACCGCCGCCGCAGGAAGCGACGGCACATACGGGTCGGCATGTGCAATTTCCGTAAAATTCTTTAAATCGTCATAACGGATATCCTCACAATCTGCAAGCGGATGTTCGCGGCTCATGAGCAGAACATACCTGAATTCCGAGACAAGTTCGTGAGAAAAGTCCTTTTCCTCCAGCATATCCTTGAAATACTTGTCATAATTTTCGGCATAGCGGATGATTCCGAGCTTATAATCCGATTCTAAAATATTTTTGATTGCACGAAGCGCGTTTGTCTCCATATAAAGAAGCTCCGCAGGACAATTCGGGTCGATGCTTCTGGAAAAGCGGGCAAACGCCTCCGAAATATAGCAGGCTCTCGGCACAGAAACAGAAAAAGTCTGCTTTGTGCGTGCTCCGGATTTATACAGCTTTTCAACAGCATCAACTTCAGCTAAGATTTTCCGGGCATACCGAAGAAATTCCTCGCCCTCGGGCGTTACGGACATTCCTTTTGCCGACCGCACAAATATGGTTATTCCGAGAGAAGTTTCAAGCTCCCGTATAGCGCGGCTAAGATTCGGCTGCCCCATATACAGGTTTTCCGCTGCTTTGTTCAGCGAACCGACCTTTGCGATTTCCGCCGCATATTTCAGGTGCATTAAATTCATAGCATCATCTCCGTGAAATCAGTTTTTTCTTATACTATTTTACTACATCCTCCGGATTTTTGCAAGACAATACCGCATAATAATTGATGTTCAGATGCACAGCGGATTTTTGCGGATTTCACAAAAATCTGTCTGTATACCTGTACGACAATAATTATGCGGTATTTCTTTAAATCTCATGCATTTTCAGAATCACGAATCAATTTAACAATATCTGCTCTCGGGCATTACTTTTAACGCACCCTTTCTTGTTATGATAAGTAAAACTCCTGCATTCGCAAATTTCAGTAGTTCATGCAATTCAGCCTTACCGAGAGTAATAAACATAACAGAAATGTTGCTTTATTTTTTCATAAGCTGTGGGGCAGCCCTTGTTTATGACAGCACACCTGTTGCACTGCAGGTTAAAGTAACATCTCTACTAATTGTATTTGTAGTAATACCCAAAACCTTATATTTCATTGTCACTGTGCCGTTTGCTTTGTTTCCGCTTTTTGAACATGAATGGCTGGACATATGCCAGTTATCATTTGAAATAGTGTAAGAATCTGACACGGCGGTACAAGTTGAACTTGAGCCTGTATATGAGAAAGTGCCTGTTACCGTGTATGTCCATTGCGTTTCACCATCTGAATTAGAATATGTAGATGTTTTTGTCCCTGACTTTACACTTGCTCTCGAGTTGTTGACTTCTTCAGTAATGGTAGTAATCAGGTAGGAACCGTCATCGAAATACTCTACCACTGTGCTTATTACAACTTTTTCCTCAGCAGCATGAACAGGCATTGAAAAGCAACTTATCATTACTGCAATGGTTAAAATGAATGATATAAAAATATTCTTTTTCATAATAATTCTCCTTGTACATTGTTTTTATTTTTCGGAAACAATTTCTTCTACTATTGCATCTTCATGTATCTGACTCTCGGTGATTGTGTCATTAAAAGAACCTCTGTTTGATTTGTAAGAATCAATAAAAGCACAGACAAAGAAGACTACAGCAATTATTAAGACACCGACAATACCAAGTATAATCCATTTCTTGAATGACATACGCTTTTTGATTTTTGATGCGTCTTCATTTTCAAGAAACGCATTTGCTATTTCCTGCGGTGTTCCCATGTCCTCCTGAAGCTTCGCAAAGTCCGCGTCGGGATTATCTTTCAGATACTCGTCCATATTATCCGCAAAAGAATTCAAAAATTTTTTTCGCTGAGAACCTTTACAGACAAGCAGCTTTTTAATCTGATTCAGATATTGTTTTCGTTCTTGTTGGGTGACTCGCATGATGATTCCTCCTGATGATTAAGAATATTGGAAATACCCTCAGTTATAAAAAAATATTCCGCCTTGATTTCCTCAAGATATGCTTTTCCGGCATCTGTAATATGATAATACACACGGGTGCGGCGACGACCTACAAGAACCTGTTCGTCAGTGACAAGCCCCTTATCAATCATACGGTACATGATAGGGTACATCGAACCGTCTTTAAGAACGAATTTCTCATTGCTGCGTTTTTTCATCTCCTGCAACAGCTCATAGCCATACATAGCCCTTTCCTGCAGCAGATGAAGCAATACCATTTCAACCGTGCCCTTTTTTAGATTTTCACGAATCTGCATTCGAAACGTTTCCTTTCTTGTGATTTTTTACAAATTACTGTCGACAAATTTATTATATCATACAAAAAATACGTCGTCAATACTATACGTCGCAATATACTATTGACAAATGGGCGCTTATGTATTATAATAAAATTACAATAAATATTTTCTGCCGCTGTTGCAGATGTAATAACTTTTATGTCATGCTCAATGATTCTTGCTTATTACGCTGAGATGCAGACTCAGTGATTACTACAACTCTATTTCTGACAAAACCGCTGACTTTTGGAATAAAAAGCCAGCGGTTTTGTGTTATTATTATACAGCCGCGTAATAAAGCAGCTAAGGGAATACAGCATAATTATTGCCGAGCATAACAACGTATGTCCGGAGCTTTGTAAACGCCAATTATCGAATATTTCAATGCAGTCTTTTCCGATAATACTGTATTTGAAAGGACATATAACGATGATTGATGTACTCTACAACTACCGCCAGGGCGATATTCACTCCGCCGAGTTCTCTGACGAGTTTAACAAGCTCTGTATCCCCTTTGAAAACTCTCTTAGCGAGAAGCAGATTGATATATTCCACAAAATCCTTGACTGCGTGAGCGATACCGCCGCCGCTGAGATGAGAGTTGCGTACAAGGTTGGTTTCAAGGACGGCATTGCTTTCATAAGTGAGGTCCAGCAATGAATGCCATATAACAACTTCATATTATTATTATGGACGAGATGGTCACTACAAATGACTATGCGCATTGTGCCTAAATTTAATTTCTCTGTTTTGGGCATAACGCTATTTTTGAATGTTTCTTGAAATATCATTGACTTTTCTGGGCTTTTGTGGTATTATAATAATATCAAGTAGATGGCGTTAAGCCCTACGGTAAGGAAAGGAAGGTATGTTATGAAACTCACAAAAAAGATTGTAGCCGCCATTATGTCTGTTATGGTGTTCTCGTCGATGTCTGCTATCACAGCGAATGCGGCTTCTGGAACACTGGGAAGCATGTCGTATAGTTCGTATCAATACAGCGCACATCAGTGGACTATTTCTACGAGCTATGGATATGCGAATCATGCTGTTTCGTGTTCTGGAACTGGAACTTACTACACGAGTACGGCTAAAACCACAAGCACAACAGGCAATGGCAACGGAAGTTCAACGAGCGGAACCTCTGCCAATATGTACAACAACTATGGGTACGGTTGGAAAAAGTGCGTTTCTTCACATTCAGCAACAGAAACAGGTGGTTCTGTGATTTCCAAAACCGGTTGGACTGTCAACGGCTACTATGTCTATTGATTGGAAATGTCTAAAATGGAATTGGCATATTATAATGCCAATGCCATTTTTGTTAGTAAGGAGAGATTGTATTGAAAAATAAACTCATTCTTGTTACCGCTATGATTTTTACGGTTTTCTCGCTCAACGGCTGTTCAGTTTCCGAAGAAGGTTCAAGCAACTTAGATAGTGATTTGTCGCAACCAACTATGACTGATGTATCGTCTAATTCAGAATCAATGAATCAAGACGTATCAGATGATCAGATGATTGATAGTCAAATAACCTTTGCAGATGGCTATGTATTGAACGATTTTGAATCGAGATATAGCGAAGCAGGTTCCCTTTATCCTGATAAAACAGTTTTGGTATGGGCTTGTGATGAGGATATTCGTTACGAGGAAGAATTAAACACTTATCTAAACGAAAACAACTATCCCTTTGTTATTGTATTCC
>JAQXHC010000047.1 GCA_029007035.1 Oscillospiraceae bacterium | reverse complement strand
TGCGTAAAACCGGAAATGATGCGGAATCGCGTTGAACTGTTTCTGAAATTATTTTCGGACGTTGGTTTTATAGCAAAACATTGCGATAATGGATAAATACAGGAAGTTTTATGTTGATTACCCGGAGGAGAACTATTGTATGACAGATAAAGAACTGCATAAACTTAAACGTTCTGAGCTGCTGGAGCTGCTGTTCTGTTTGCGTGAAGAACTCGATACGCTCCGGGAGGAAAATGAAAATCTGAAGCAGAGGCTTGAAAGAGCCAATAATAATCATGAAATTTTGGAAAAGATTTTACATGCGGTTTGTCCGGAGGATAAGGAAAAGGAGTCCGGAGCATGAGCAATTCAAAGCATAATACTTCCGTGGAAAATTTACCTACCGCCAAACAGCTTGAAGCGGAGCTGAAAAATATCAGATACCGCAGAGAGTTCATAAAAATCCTGAGGAACACCGTATCTTCGCTTCTTGTGGTTGCGGCGATCGCAGTTTTAATTTCCATGCTGTTTCTTCCGGTGCTTAGAGTTACAGGTTCGAGCATGACTCCGACTATGCAGAATGACGAGCTGATTATCTGCTCAAAGCGCAGCAATTTTAAATCCGGTGATATTGTAGCTTTCTATTATAATAATAAAATACTGCTGAAAAGAGTTATTGCTACAGCAGGAGACGTAATAAATATAACAGAAGACGGTACGGTTTTCGTGAACGGACAGGCTCTTGATGAACCGTATGTAAATGAAAAAGCATTTGGTGAATGTGATATTGAATTACCATATCAGGTTCCCGATAACAGAATCTTCGTAATGGGAGATCATCGTTCAGTGTCGGTTGACAGCCGTTCAACGGCGGTTGGCTGTATAGCGGATGAGTATGTTATTGGAAAAGTTATTTTCCGTATCTGGCCCTGGGAGAGCATAGGTACAGTTTGATTATTTTGAAGCGGTATGCAGAGGGAGGCGTAGTGATGAAGAGTTTTCAGTCAATTATTCAGAAATATCTGAAGAATCACAAGAATCATAAAAAATATATTGCTGTCGTTCTGTCTCTTTCAATTTTAGTTACTTTCGCTGTTCCGCTGAGTTTGATGATGCCGGCAACAAGTATGACGAACATTGACGATGATCCTGCCATTAACGTTACTCCGTTGTCAGCTTTAAGTGAATCACGCGAAGTACTGGAAAATGCCGCTAAAAGCGATGCACATATATTTACATATGTTGTTGATGGTCAATCAAATCAGATTGCATACAGTCCGAAGGATATGGAACTGATTACGCTTCTTTTCGGTGCAGGCGAAAGCCTTAGCTGGCTTAATAACTGCACAACTGTTGAAGAGGCAATGAGCGCTGCTCAAAGTGAATATTTCCTGGGATTTGCAAGCGATTTCTGTGCTTTTATTGAGAATGATTTCACAGCTACTGAAGCCGACGCAGAAGGAAGGGTGGCAGTCGGAGGAAATCTTTCTTTTCTAAAGAACTGGAACTATCAGATTGGCAGCGGTGACTACGCGAAAATGACCGCCTTGATCGAGACTGATAATTATGATGGTATATCCGGATTTGCAAGTGCGCTTGTGGGCGGAAAGATGTTCCGTGTCAATACGTTATCTACCGGTTACGGTCACGATAGAAACGGCAGTGACGACTGGAATATCAGCGACAGAAATACTAAAGATGCGGGATACCATAGTGTAAACAGCGATCAATACAGCTATACCGTTTATTATCTTCCCGAAGAAGGATTGTACAAGCGGTTTATAGTTGGCAATATAGACGATTCCGAGCATTATTCCGAAGATGGATATGATAAACCGTACAGCACTGGATGCAGTCATGATTATCCCGGAAACTGCGGAACCAGTTGTGAACACGAATATCTGGCTGATATAAATGAATTGGCTCAGATGTATCAATACGACGGAGTAAAGGATATTATCTCGTCTGCATTTGCTGATGTAAGAAGCCGTTCCGCAAGTCTTTCAAAGATGGGGGGAATACAGGTTTCCGGAAATGGAAGTATTACGCTTCGGGTGCCTGACGGTATGGAAAATGCCAAGAATATTTATTTTGATCTTGGCGATTCATGGAATGGTTATACTGATATCAGATTTGAAAACGTTCCGAATGGTGCAAATATCGTTGTAAACTGCGGAGCTGTGAATGTTGATATTGGCGGCAATGTAGCAACATATATTAATGATGAAAGAATATCAAACAGCGGAGTTCAGGGAGATGTTGCTTCCAATAACAATAAGGCATCTGAAAGAATACTTTATAATTTCTATAACGCTACTGATGTTACCATAAATGGTAATTTCAACGGTACTGTTCTCGCGCCGAATGCAGACGTAACATCACGTGACGATCAGTGTCCGGGACATCTTTCGGGTGCTCTGATTGCAAAGTCGTTTTATGGCGGTCTTGAATTCGGTTACAGACCTTACCGCGGAGGAAGCGAGATTCTCGGTCTTACCTCAGGTTATTCCGTTCCAGTTGATAAATTGATTGCCGATAAGAATACTTTCCTTTCCGGAGCGAACCTTTCCGTTAAGAGAGTTACGGTAGGAGAAGATAATAACCCTGTTGAAGAAGCCATTTTCTCATGGACAAGTAATGACAAAACAAGATTTGTTCCGCTTCCGTCAAAGATTGATTTTTCCGGAAATACTGTTTATACAACAATAGATAATGATTCCGATCCTTCACTGTGGTATGAAACCTTTGAGCAGCAGTTTGTAATCTATGAGGAAAAAGCTCCGGAAGGATTTATCGGAACTAATAATTCTTATACAGTTGATGTTACAGAACAGCTTGATCGGACAAATCTGATTGTAGAAGGAGATAATAAAACATTTCCACAGCACGTTAAAACGCTTATTCAGATTAAAAAAACCGAAGGCGGCGTTGAGACTTCCATTGGTTCATGGAGTCTTGATATTGTAGATGAATACGGAGACAACGGAGTTAAAGCAAGGTATATTACTGTATTTGATGCTTCCGGAGAGGGAGAGACCGAGTGTGACTCTTTCAAGATGGATGTTAACGCAAATGCTCAAAAAGTTACTTCAATTACAAGAAAGGACGCGGATGGCAATTATACTTTATCTGTTTTAGCTGATTTAAGTAAAGCCTCGGAATTTACAGTAACGCCTGACGCAACCCAACGTTATTATTTCAATCCCGATGTCATGATGATTATGCCTTTGCCGTCTGGGAATAATCTGGAATTTGAAAACACACCCGGATTACTGTTCAAGAAAGTCGATGACGCAGGGCATGATGTTACCGGTGCGACGATTGAACTTTATAAAGTGGGAACCGATGAACCGATTTCAGATACAACAATCTGGAATTGGGTATCAGATTCTTCCAGTTCGCAGCTGATTGATGTGTCAAAGCTGGAAACGGGTGCTGAATACATAATCCGTGAAACAGCTGCTCCGGATAAGTATAAAAAGGCAGCTGATATTCATTTCAGGAAGAAAAGCGAAACAGAAATTGAATATTGGACAGAAAGTTCGGATCCGACGCAGCTTGATTTAACTAAAAACCGCGAAATCAGAATGACGGATGAGCGTATTTGGGGCGCGGAACTGACACTGAAAAAGGTTGACAGTGAGGATAACACAACTGAACTTAGCGGTGCAAAATTCTCGTTGTACACCAAAGACGGCACGCTGGTTTGCAGTGGTCTTGACGGAAACGGAAATATCTTCGAGAATGCAGCCTTTAAAGCTCTAAATAATTCTTATGCGCAGAACGGTTATCTGAAACCGGGCGTTTATTACTTGACAGAAGATGTAATTCCGAACCATGCGAATAAGGAAAACGGCGATAAATATGCTAATCCCGGTAAGATTTATTTTACAGTTGAAAGTGACTATACTGTTAAGTCGGGAATATTATCCTCTCCTGTACAGTCGAATTTAGGTATAAAGAGCCAGAGTGGTAAAAATCAATATTTAGTAACTCAAAATGATAAGGATTTGAGTGAAACAAATTCAATTAAAAGCATAAAATCTATTAAGTTGGTTACAAGTAATGTACCCATTGTATATTTAAGTGGTGATTATAGTTTTTGGAAAGATAAAAGTGGCGATTTTTATCAACAACAAGATAGTAATTGGTTATTTGAATATACATTTGATTCTCCAATTGATATAACTAAATTTGAAATACAATTTGGTAATGCAGAGGGTAATTGGTGGGAAGGCGATATTGTATCGGTTGAACTGACAGATAAAGATGGTAACAAATATGTTTATCCTGCAGATTCAAGTGGAGAAAGTGAATCTGTGTATACAGATTCAAACCCAGTGCTTACAGTCAATGGTTCTACTCTCCAAATCGCAAATAAACTGGAATCTGAGACAAAAGATATAACAGTTAAGAAAAACTGGAAAGGCGATGAGGGATTTGAATCGCTGCGGCCGGAATCGGTTACGGTTCAGTTGTATCAGTCTACTGTGGAACTGAAAGATCCGAAAACTCAGCTGACAGATGATATGAAGTCCGGAGACCCTGTTAGTCTTAATGAAAGCAATGGCTGGACATATACTTGGAAGGACCTTTCGTCATACGGAAAAGAATCCGGTAAGAAGATTCCATACTACTATTATGTTAAGGAAACAGCGGTTTCCGGATACACTGACAGCTATTCTGTTGAAGGCGACGGAACTCTTGCAGTTACAAATACTCTGGATACGATTGATATTAATGCAGAGAAAACCTGGGACAGTAATGATGTACCTGAAAGTTTGATTCCTGCTACCCTCGCCGTAAAACTTCAGTGGAAAGTGAATGGTGAATGGGAAGATGTTCCCGGACGGACTCTTGTTCTCAAAAAGAACACCGGCTGGACAGGTAAATTTGAGAATTTACCGTCAGGAAAAACTTATCGGATGATAGAGTCCGCGGTTCCGAACGGTTGGAAAATCAAGACTGAAAGCAATGAAGTCTCAGCAAACGGAGGAACGCTGTCAATCGAAAATGAACCTGATCTCGGTTCACTTCAGATCATAAAAGAATGGGTAAACGACGCAGCTAATAAGAGACCGGATTCCATAAAGGTAGCTCTTTATCGTGCAATAAAAACACTCTGGCCGGACGGTCAGTCTGCTGACAGTGTTCAGGAGGATTACGCAAGGCTTCTCCAATATTCGCTTTATTTCTATGACGGAAATATGTGCGGCGACCAGGTGGATGAAAACAGCGCTTATTTCTGGCGAAACGATTGTCATACAGAGGATGCAGTCCTGGGAGGTTTTCATGATGCAGGTGACCATGTAGTGTTTGGTCTGCCGGCAGGCTTCACAGCTTCAAATCTGGGCTGGAGTTTGTATGAATACCGTGACGATTACGACACGCTTGGACAGACAGCTCATACCAAAGTAATTACTGATTATTATGCTGATTTCTTCTATCGTTCAGTGAAGCTGGACAGCGGCGGAAAAGTTTCAGAGCTTCTTGTTCAAAAAGGTCATGGAAATACCGATCATGCATATTGGGGCATACCTGAACTTCAGGATCAGCGAAAAGCATCTGAAATGTACTGGAGAAGCAATACAGGAAGCGATATTGCGGCAGAATATGCTGCGGCACTGGCTCTTAGCTATCTCAATTTCCATGAAACTGACGAAGCAAAATACGCTAAATATCTCGATATGGCAAAGAAGCTCTATGAGTATTCCGAAAGAGTCAACAGCGCCTTGAATGAAAGAGGCGTAAATATTGACGAGTTGGATACTTCTGAATTTCCCGGATATTATAAATCGGACGATTATAAAGATGACCAGGCATGGGCTGCTGCATGGCTTGCTATTGCATCCCAGAAAGCTGGAAATGACGGCGATTATAATACGTATAAATCAAAATGTCAGAGCTTGCTTAATGGGGGTATGTACGACTGGGGTGGATATCATTGGAATAACGTTAAATATGGAGCCTCACTTGTAAACGCCGCATATCTTGGCGGAGACTGGGGCACTGTAACCGGATTTATTAACACTAACTGCACCGGTCATAATTATTTGGTTCAGAATGAATGGGGTTGTGCAAGATACAATACAGGTTATCAGACGATTGCTCTTGCAGCTGCTAATCATTCGGAGTCGGGCGTTAATGTTGACAACGTTAAGACATGGTGCAAAAACCAGATGAATTTTATTCTTGGCGACAATGATTACAGCACCTGCTTTGTAACTAATTTTGCTGTGAACTCTACAAAGAAGCCTCACTACAGAGCGGGCTGCGGTACACGTTATGATATGACTGTAAAAGATGATAAATCGATTATTGACGGTTATAATCAGGATGTAAACCGCTTAATCGGCGGTCTGGTCGGCGGACCGGCAGGTAACGGCGGCAGCTATAAAGATGTTCGTTCTGATTTCCAGAAAAACGAAGTAGCTACCGATTACAATGCAAATCTCGTCGGAGCGGCTGCAGGTCTTTATCATTTCTACAAAACAGGTCAAACTTATGAAATTCCGGGAGTAAGGAAACAATATCTCCAGTCTCAGACTACACAAATTTTTGCATTGGCTCGCATGAGAACGTTAAGTCTGCTGGCGAGTGAGAGTGCAAATTACATTAATGAAGAAAATCCTGCAATAGAATTGGGGCGCGTATATTCATTAGATTCTATATGGGCTAAGTTGCCAGAAGACGCTACTTTAATAAAAATAGAAATTTATTTTGCAGA
>JAQXHC010000046.1 GCA_029007035.1 Oscillospiraceae bacterium | reverse complement strand
TATATTTAACAATATAAAGCAGTATTGACAAGCTGGCATCAATATGGTAGAATATATATATGACGGTGAACGAAAGAAGTAGGTCTGTGAAACCGTTAACAGAGATTTTCCGGTCGGTGCGAGGAAAAAGCGGAGCAGGCTGAATACATTCGGGAGTCTCCCGGCTGAATCAAGTAGGCAGGGACGGGTGTGCCCGTTACAGCTTTTGAGGTCGGAGTGCATATTCCGATAAACTGAGGTGGTACCGCGAATAATTTCGTCCTCAGACGGCTTTTCAGGCTGTCTGAGGACTTTTGTTTTAATGGAGGACGGATAATGAACTTTACAAAGGGACAAAAAATCGCTATGATGACAGTTGGAATTGCGATTCTATTCCTCTATCTTAAATTCATCGCAGAGTATTCGCTGACTGTCTGCATCGTTGCATCAGTTATAGCGGAGGTTATCCTCGCGCTTTCATTTTATTTTGAATTCAAATCCGATAAAAAGAGCGAGCAGATTAATAACGACATTCAAAATGGTGACTATCATTCATCCGACGAATGGAATGAAAAATATGCTGATTTTGTCAATAACAAAGGCTTCGAGCCAATAAAGCACTGCTCCATGAAATCTGATCTTTCCGCAAGATACCGTCGTCCGGTTGGCTTTTTTATGATTATATTCGGAGCAGCTGTAACCGCAAGCGGATTCGTATTCATTCCGGAGGTCGGAGCTATTATTTTCCTGACGCTCGTAGGACTGGGACTGGCTGCATACGGAATTTACTGCCTTTCAGCGATGAATGTTCGCCGGTTTATCAGGCGGTGCGGTGATGCTTTACCCGAAATCGAACGCTCCTATATGGAAGGAAAGCTTCTCACTTACAAAAAGTCTGCCTCAGACGAATACTGCAACGACGGAATCAACATCGGAAGCGACTATGTAATTATTTTCACTCCAAAAGGAATTTCTGCCCTGAAACGCGCGGATATATCCAATTTCCGCCACAAGATAAAGCGTACAAAATACTACGGCAACGGAGTCTATACGGGAACTGTCTACACTCATCATATTGAAATTGACGTTATTAATCCTCGGAACGGAGCTGTCAAAACATTTTCCGCTCAGCTCGGCGAGTTCCGTTCGGAACTTGCCTGCGAGGAGATGCAGAAAATCAAAATGAATCCTCACATCGGAAACGATGTTAAAGAATATAATTAATAAGGAGAAAAATTATGACACTATTTGAAGAATTGCAGCGCAGGGGGCTCCTTGCACAGCTCACAAACGAAGAGGAAATCAAGAAGCTCATCAACGAGGGCAAGGCTACTTTCTACATTGGTTTTGACCCAACTGCCGATAGTCTCCATGTCGGACATTTCATGGCTTTATGCCTTATGAAACGTCTGCAAATGGCTGGAAACAAGCCTATCGCCCTTATCGGCGGAGGAACAGGCATGATTGGCGACCCTTCAGGCAAATCTGATATGAGAAAAATGCTCACACCCGAAACGATTCAGCATAACGTGGAATGCTTCAAGAAGCAGATGAGCCGATTCATCGACTTTTCCGACGGTAAGGCGCTTGTCGTAAACAATGCCGACTGGCTGATGAATCTCAACTATATCGACGTTCTCCGCGAGGTCGGAGCGTGCTTCAGCGTCAACAAAATGCTCACCTTTGAGTGCTACAAACAGCGTATGGAGCGCGGACTTACATTTCTCGAATTCAACTACATGATTATGCAGAGCTATGATTTCTATATGCTTTACAAAAAATACGGCTGTAATATGCAGTTCGGCGGCGACGACCAGTGGGCGAATATGCTTGGCGGTACCGAGCTTATCCGTAAAAAGCTTGCCAAAGACGCTCACGCAATGACCATTACTCTCCTGCTCAACAGCGAGGGAAAGAAAATGGGAAAAACAGAAAAGGGCGCAGTATGGCTCGACCCCGAAAAGACCACTCCATATGACTTTTTCCAGTATTGGAGAAATGTATCCGACGCTGACGTAATCAAATGTCTGAAAATGCTTACCTTCGTTCCGATTGAGGAAATCGAGGAAATGGAAAAGAACATGGAAGGCGCAGAGTACAACAAAGCCAAGGAGCTTCTTGCATACGAGCTGACCAAGCTTGTACACGGTGAAGAAGAAGCTGAAAAGGCTAAAAGCGCTGCTAAGGCTATCTTTGGCGGTTCAGGCTCTTCCGAAAATATGCCATCGACTGTACTTTCCGCTGAAGATCTTATTGATGGCAAAATCGGACTCCTTAACCTCCTCGTTAAGACGGGACTTGCTCCGTCTGTTTCCGAAGCTCGCCGTCTTGTTCAGCAGGGCGGAGTATCGGTCAACGACGTGAAAGCATCTGACCCCAAAGCTATGATTGCCGTTGAAGGCGACCTGATTCTCCGAAAAGGTAAAAAAGTATACCATAAGGTTTCACTCAAATAAGAAATTAACCGGACGTTTTCAGTCCGGTTTTTTCTTTTTTGCTGCATATCTTGAAAAAACAAAACGCGCAGGTAAACATAATCTTTTGACCGCCGGATTTCAGGGAAAACGGCGGTCAAATTTGTCTGTACTATTCAGCTAATAAGCTTTTTCCTGTATGTTGTCGGAGTAATCCCGACATTCTTTTTAAACTGCCGCATAAAATGCTCCTCGTTATCATAGCCGCACATTGCCGCAACCTGAGCCACCGTACAATCCGTCCCGCTCAGCAGTTCTTTTGCCTTTTCGATTTTGCTGCCAATAACGTCGGAAATACATGAAATACCAAATGTTTCACGATAAATATGCTGAAAATATGACCGGGACATATTTACCTCTGCTGCCATTGAGTCTACGTTCCACTTCAGCTGCGGATTCCGATAAATTTTATCACGAAGCTCATTAAGTACGCTGTAATGAATATCCGAATTATCGTGAACCGACTGACTGACAGGTGAAACAGTCTCGCTGATTTTTATGAACATCATCCGAAGCAAAAAATCAATCATCTTTCCCCGTCTTGCATACAACGAATAGAACTCTTTGACGAGGTTTTCCGTTATCGATGAAAGGAAATCGGCGTCGCAGAAACGGATTATCTTACTTTTCGGAATATCTGCAAGTTCGGGCAAATCACTGCTTCCGTCAGGAGAAAAACTCACCCAGTCGAAAACGAACGGCTCACCGTCAGCCGAATAATTTCGCTCACAGCTTCCGTCGAAGAGAATTATATCTCCCGGTTCAGCAAAATAATTCTTTCCCTCAATAATGAATATACCACGGCTGTGCATAATCATTATAATGTATTCGCCGGTAATCACGCCTGATTTCACGCAATAATCCGAACTGTGTACCGAGCTGTTTCCTATTGAATTAACCGTCATACGCTGCTGACCCTCAACCGCTCTTCAAGCTCAATATCGGGCTTGACAAACGCAGTTTTGTAATTGGTGAAAATAACTTTTCCCGGTTTGGCACCGTTCGGTTTCCTCACATATTTCGCAAGGCAGTAGTCTACAGGAACCTGTCCGGAACCACGTCCGCTGCTGTTCACTGCTGCAATAACCGCTGCTTCCTCAATTGTCCTGTCCGGAGGGATCTCGCCCTCGGTAAGAATCAGAACATGCGAACCTGTTATCAACTGTGTATGAAGCCAGATATCGTTTTTTTCCGCAAGCTTGAGGGATAATCTGTCGTTTTGTACGTTGTTGCGTCCCACAAGAATCGTGAATCCGTCGGAAGAGCGGTATTCCACCGGAGGAAGTGCTTTCGGCGGCTTTCCTTTCTGCTGCGTGCGGTGAATATAACCCTGTTCCGCCAGTTCAAGCCTGAGCTGCACGATATCATTTTCGGAGCTTGCTCTTGTCAGCGAGTCGAAAACGCTCTCAATATATCTCAGTTCTTCCTCGCCGTTTCTGATCTGAACAGTCAGCTTTTCCTCAGCAGTGGCAGCTTTCTTATACTCACTGTAATAATGCTGAGCATTCTGGGAGGGTGTTTTCATAGTATCAAGCTTTATTTCAACACTCGGACTCCCCTCTTCATAAAAATTTTCCGCAATGATACAACTGTCGCCCTTGCTTATTTTATACATATTCGCTGAAATCAGATCGCCGCAGAGCTTGAAATACTCCCGTCCCGCACATTCCGAAAGTTCCTCACGCTGATTGGCAAGCCGGCGCGAAATCCGGTCGTTGAGATTCATCAGCAGCTTGAAAAGGTCATTAGCTCGCTGTTTCGTCCTCGCGGCACGATCACGTTCGCTGTAAAAATAGTCCAGAAGCGCAGATGCAGACTGATGCTCCTTTGTGACCATCAGTGTTCCATACTGCGAAAGGTGAATAAACGAAAAGTCCTTTAACATTCCGTCCTGTGCCGCTGCTGAAGTAAAGCAGCAATCCATTTCAGTGAGCTGATGGCGCGTCTTTACAATTGCAGAAAGCAGTCTGTCAAGGGTGTCATCTGTCATCTTGCCGCATTCAATATGCTCTCCCCTGCCTGCAATAAACGTCCATTCACGGGCAAGAACCGGAGATATTCCCTCGAAGCAGCGAATCAATGCCTTTGACAGTTCCATTCCCTCATGCTCTGAAAGCAGAACGGTAATCTCTCCGGACGTGCAGGTAAGAAAGTTCAGCCTGTTATCACGGGGCGGCATGGTATACCTCATTCCGGGAAGAACAGGACGTTCACGCGACATTTCGCCGTCCACACGCTTTATACTGTCGATAATTTTCCCCTCGCTGCTGATAACGATGAGATTTGAGCAACGCCCCATAATCTCGCAGGCAAGCGTTATCGTCACCATATCACCAAGTTCGTTTACACATTCAAAGTCGAGAAAAAGAATACGCTCCAATCCTTCCTGACGAATACCGATAAGCTTTCCGCTGCCGAGCAGTTTTCTCATGAGCATACAAAACATCGGCGGTGTCTGCGGATTATCGATTGCCTTTTCGGTAACATGGATTCTTGCACTGCCCGCATTTGCTGATATATAAAGCTTTTTTCCGCCCTGACGCGTCCGTATGGATATAATAAGTTCCTCTCTTGACGGCTGATGTATTTTTTCAACTCGTCCGCCTATCAGAGGAGTTAGTTCGTTTTTAATTGCATAGAGAAATGCTCCGTCAAGTGCCAATTAAATCAATCCTTTCAAATCTTGTGATAGACAAGAAGCTCGAAATCTGCCTGTGTTTCAAGCGTTTCATATCTGCTGAGTCTTTCCGGACCGTCCTTGCCCGTCTTGTAGTAATATGGGGTCATGGAAAAAAGGCTGAGTATGTCCTCGTTAGAAGTAAGCTTCATTTTATAGCTTACTCTCCGGCTGCCTGCGAACGAAAATCCGTCCAGTTCATAAGGTCTGACCTCATTCTTATACGGAACGTCGTAAACCGCCTTTTTCAGCTCCCACAGATGATTCTCCGATGGAATTCCCATAATCATAACGCCGCCTTTTTTCAGAACACGGCGATACTCTTCACCGCTATACGGCGCAAACAACGTTATAAGCATATCACAGGAACAGTCGGCAACCGGAATATGAAAAACGCTTGCAACTGCGTAGTTTATAGTACTGCTTCGTCTCGCAGCATAATCGACTGCATCTCTGGATACATCAATTCCGTATATATCAGCACTTTTACCCGATTTATCAAGGCTCGACGCAGCTGCCAGTGTATAATATCCCTCGCCGCAGCCTGCATCGAGAATCACAGGCTCATCAGGTGAAAGCTTAGTCACAAGCCTGCAAAGCTGACTGCAAAGCGGCTCATAATAGCCTTTATCGAGAAAATTTCTCCGTGCTCTGACCATAAGCTTGTTATCACCATGATTTGTCTTGCCTGCGTGCTTTGAGAGAAGAAGATTCACATATCCGCTCCTCGCGAAATCAAAGCTGTGCCCTTTCGGACAAACACAGCTTTTTCCGGATATACCAAGCTTTTCATGGCATATAGGACAAATATAAATACTCAAAAAAACACCTGCTTCCGTTATCGCCGCATAATTTACGGCTGCTGTGTCTGACGCACATCTGCCTGCATAATTGGTTCAGATCCGATTAGTATGCTTTTGCGCGGTGCAAATTATATATATACAACCGGGTCAACGGAGCTTCCGGCAATAATCACCTCAAGCTGCGGAAAGTGCTCCTCCAGTACGCGCCTGAGTTCTGTGAGGACAAGATTCTCTGTGTGAAAATGACCGCAGTCATAAAGTACGATATTCCTGTTGTTTGCATCAATCCACACATCATGCTTAACGTCGCCTGTAATATACGCATCGCAGCCAAGACTCTCCGCAAGCTCCAGCGATGAACCTCCCGAACCGGAACAGAATGCAAATCGGCTCACAGCACCGCAGTTGTGCCTGTTCATTCTGACATACTTGCAGCCGAAAATATCTTTCAGTATCCTGCCCATTTCAGCCGCATCCACAGGATATTCAGATGTGCAGATGTAACCGAGAAAATTTCCGTTTCCACAGTCTTCAAAGGGTTCAGGTTCATTGAGAAGTCCGATTTTTTCCGATAACTTTTTAAGAATCACA
Source organism: Oscillospiraceae bacterium (assembly GCA_029007035.1). Lineage (GTDB taxonomy): Bacteria > Bacillota > Clostridia > Oscillospirales > Ruminococcaceae > Ruminococcus. The sequence continues at coordinate 55,405 of JAQXHC010000046.1, read as the reverse complement.
CCGTTTGTTCCTCCCGACGCAATATCAAGATTTGTGTGCATACAAATTGCGCTGATATTTTGTTCAATCATTTTGTAAACTGGACTAAAGCTGTTTATATTCCTTAACGGCTTAAAAATTACCGGATGATGCGAAATAATCAGCTCTGCTTCTGATTCGGCAGCTTCAGCTACGGCGTTTTTATCAATATCAAGAGTTAGCAAAACCGTGCTCACAGGTGCGCCTGAATCAACAAGCATTCCCGAATTATCCCAGCTCTCCTGAGCCTGAAACGGATAAAGTGAATCGAGAAAGCTGTAGATTTCATCGGAAGAAACAAAATCTCGGTCGTCATTCAACAAATTCTCTGCCATAACCCGATTATGAAGCGCAAGCTCTTGATGCCCCGAAATTGCAAGAGCATCGGCTTTTTTTCTCAGAGATTCTGCCTGTATTTCAAGATATTTCATGCCTGTCGGGTCATTTCTGTCCACAAATCCGCGAATATTTTTAAACTCCGAAACTGCAAAACCTATCCCGTCATAAACAGCGTGAATAATTATGTAGACACGATTTCCATCATCAGCAGCACGTTCTTCAATGATTCGGAATCCGTAGCTTCCCAGCCAGCCCCTGAGCTCGTCAGCTTTTGTCATCGGCTGAAGAATCAGTGAAATATTCTCATCAAAAACAGCCTCACAGTCAGATAAAATTCCGATAATTGTCTCACCGCCCATACCTGCAATTACAACGTCCGAAACACCTTTCATAGAAACCTTTTCAAGTCCGTCAGAGAGAATAAGCTCAACCTTTCCGGTAACTCCGTACCGTTCAATGGTCTTTTTTGCTGCATCAAGCGGACCTTCCCGAACATCGGAGGCAATTGCTCTGCTGCATTTTCCGCTCGCAATCAGCTCCGCCGGAAGATAGGCATGGTCAGTCCCCACATCGCAGACAATTCCGATTCCGCTGACCATTTCCGCACAAATTTTCAGTCTGTTATCAAGCATACTTACACCTCGCTATGCAAAAACAACAGCGTGCCAAAGATGACACGCCGCAAATCATGCTATCATTATTTTGAAGCAAAATGGGCATTAAGCTTAGCCACAAGCTCGTCCGGGTCAGTGCCGTGAACCGCGCAGGCTTCCTCAATCGTCTCGCTTCGTGACGACGGACATCCGAGACAATGCATACCGATTTCAAGGAAATACGGAGCTGCATCAAAATCCATGTCGAGAATATCACCGATAATAGTATTCTTTGTAATTTCCATAAAAGACCGCCTTTCAACTTTTAAATATATAATCTGATTTTTAATAATAAATATACATCAAGGTCCGTTCAAAATCCGGAAATTGCTGATTATTGTGCATATTCACATCCATGAATAACTAAAACCGCAACAAATTCCGGAAAATTACACTATCAAGACGCTTCTATCGGATAAATAAATAAAAAAGCGCCTAACAGACCAATAAACGTATCAACCGCACGCACCTAAAAACCCAAAGCACAGCAAAAGCTGTGCTCCGGATCGCAATCGATTAACCCTCGTTCATCTTAGCGAAGCAATCGCTGCAATATACAGCTCTGCCCTCTTTCGGCTCAAAAGGAACCTTAGCTTCGCCGCCGCATGAAGCACAAGTTGCGGTATACATAACTCTCTCGCTTCTATTAGCATTTTTTCTTGCGTCGCGGCAAGCCTTGCAGCTCTTTGGCTCATTTACAAAGCCTTTCTCTGCATAAAATTCCTGCTCGCCTGCTGTGAAAACGAAATCGCATCCACATTCCTTGCACTTTAATGTCTTGTCTTCGTACATTTTACATACCTCGCTTAAAATATTTGGACCACGGTTGGATTCACACCAACACCTTTGAATAAACAACGCTCTTTGAGTTAAGCTACCGGGCCATAATTATTATGTATTTACTGCTGAATGAGTATACGGATTTTTTTCCGTGCTCTCTGCATAGCATTATCGACGGATTTTTCTGATATTCCAAGCCTTTCGGCAATCGACCTGTAAGAAAGGCCCTCAAGGAAAAGCGAAAAAACTCTGTTTTCCGAATCTGAAAGAACCGAGCCGATGTTGTCCATAAGCTCGGAAAAATACTCTCTGTAAAGACAAATACTTTCGGGAGTCTCATAATCGGAAACAGATTCGATATCTCCGTCATCGTCAAGATTGCCCGTACAGCGCATTCTTCGGGCGACAAAGGTTTTCATTCTGTTAACTACACAAATCTCAGCAAAGGTGGAAAATTTCACCCCGCGCGTCGGGTCAAATGAATTGACAGCGCTGAGCAATCCCATAATCCCCTCCTGAGCCAGATCATCACGTTCAGAAGCGGAATCTGCAAAAATCGCGGCCTTTGTCTCAATTAGACGAGAAAAGCGTGAAATCAGAACCGCTGCAGCAGATTTGCTGTTCTTAGCGGCGACAGCAAGCTCACTGATATTTGTATTACAGAAACGCTCTGAAATTAAACTTAAACTAAGCAATCTGTTCACCCGACATTTCAAAACTACGCCAAAGCTGATATAAATTAAAGTCTGCCCGCGATCCGCACTGAATCGCGGACAGATATTGAAGCGAATTATTCTTCCGGATTAGCTGACTCTTTTGCTGCCTCTTCTTCAGCAGCTTTCAAAAGCTCGGACATATCGAAATTAAAGCTTGCAGCCTTTTTAGGAGACTTATTTTCCTGTAAGTGAGACTGATTATATGCCGGCTTTGGAGCTGCCTGCGGCTGAGCCTGGTGAACAGGCTGAGAATTTTTCATTGCAGATTGATAAGATGAAGCAGCGGAAGGTGAACTGTTCACACTCGGAGCAGCAGCCTGCGGAGCTTTTTTAGCTTCGAAACTTGCACTCGGAGCATTTGAGATCTTAACCTCTCCGGCACCCGAATCTACAGCTTTACGTGCCTCGCCGATAACAAGCTGAGCCTCGCTCATACGCTCTGTTGCCTGAGTACTCATACGGCTGAGGAGCGACGAAATATCGTTGAATTTAGAATTAACGCTCTCAATCTCGTTGAGGAGAGTCTTGCGGACAGTTTCAGACATCTGGTTAACCTTTTCAGCATGGAGATTAGCCTGTTTAACTGTCTCTTTAGCCTGATCATTTGCCTCCTGAATGCATGCAGCAGCAGTAGTATTAGCACTTTCGATAGTTTTTGCAGCTTCGGCATTAGCACCATTGACGATCTTTACTGCCTCCTCGTTTGCCTCCTTGGTAACCTTATCGGCAGCATGACGAGCTTCAATAGTAATCTTGTTTGCAGTTTTCTGAGCTTCAGTAAAGAGTGCGCCCATATCAAGCGATGACGGAATAAGTCCTGATGATTCAGCATTTTCCTTCAAATCGCTGATCTCATTGTTGAGCTTGGTGATTTCAGCGTCCTTACGGGCAATATCAGCAGCCTTATCCTGAACCTCCTTGCTGAGCTGAGTAATCTTGTTATCCTTTTCAGCAGATTCGCGCGTCTTTGCAGCAAGCTCACTGCTCTTGGCAGTCAGTTCGCCTGTAATTTTATCGATTTCCGCCTTAATCTTAGCGATTTCAGCATCCTTAGCTGCAGTATCAGCGGCAGGAGCAGCATTTGGTGCGGCTGTCGGAGCAGCGGCAGCTTTCTTCTGAGCCTCGGCAAGCTTCTGTTCATTTACAGAAAGGAGCTTTCTGAGACGTTCTATTTCATTCTTCGCAGCTGTAAGCTCAGCCGAATTTGCAGCAGGTGCAACGCCTGCGGGAGCAGCCTTTGCACCGCCGGCTTTAAGCTGATTTATAAGCTTCTGGTCTTCCTCGTGCTGTTTTTTTGCAGCATCAAGCTCGGCCTTGGCAGACCTGAGTGCATTATTGGAAGCATTGAGCTTTTCCTGAAGATTATCAACCTGATTTCTGTATTTAACAATCTCCTGCGGATCAGCAGGACCTGTTTCCTGAGCTTTTTTCAGTTCATCCTCAAGTGAAACAATCTTGGAATTCAGCTCGTCAAGGTACTGCATAACATCCTCTTTGACATAGCCTCCGCCGATTTTAGTCGTTCTTAATATTGTTGGTTCTTGCATTTGATACACTCCAATCTTTGCAGCTTCGCTGCGGTAAAAAGTTAAATTCAAGGAAATAAATTAAGCCTTTAATAAAATTATACCACATCGAATCATATATTTCAACCATTTAAATGTAGAAATTTCAGGCGCATTTTAGTGCATTTATACCAATCCGCGCCCTATTTCGCCAATAATCAAACCATTGATTAAAAATATAAGCCGGTTTCGCTTTAAGAAACCGGCTTTAAAATCAGTTGCCAAGCATTTTGAATATTGCTTCGAGGTCATCGTCCTGATTGGACGCAGGCTTCGGAGTGTTGCCAAGTCCAAGATTATCGATCAGCGGATTGTCAATCTGGATAACGTCGTCGACATCCTCAGCAAGAACATCGTCTGAAGCAGTATCGTCGTCAAAACCGGCAGCGATAACTGTAATAGACATTTCGTCCTGCATATCCTCCTTAAACGCAGTACCAAAGATGAATTCCACTCCTTCTGCAGCAGTATCGGTAATCATCTTTGTGGCAGCATCAACATCGGATGAGAGAATATCCTCAGACATAGCAATATTGATAAGAAGTCTTTTCGCACCGGAAATAGATGTTTCAAGCAGCGGACTTGAAATTACCGCATTTGCGGCTTCCTTTGCCTTGTCCTTGCCCGAACCGTGACCAATAGCCATGTGAGCATAGCCTGCACCCTTCATAATCGTTGAAACATCAGCAAAATCAAGGTTAATGTATCCCTCTTCAACGATAAGGTCAGATATACTCTTAACACCGGTTTTGAGAACATCATCAGAAAGTGCAAAGGACTGCATCATAGTAAGCGGCTTATCAAGACCAACGAGGAGTCTTTCGTTAGGAATAACAATAAGCGAATCAACATATTTTTTAAGCTCGGCAATACCTTTTTCTGCCTGAGCCATTTTCTGCTCTCTCTCAAAGAGGAAAGGCTTTGTAACAACAGCAACAGTGAGGATTCCCATTTCCTGAGCTATTTTAGCAACAACGGGAGCTGCGCCTGTACCTGTTCCGCCGCCCATACCGGCTGTAATGAAAATCATATCCGCGCCCTTGAGATGAGTTTCAATCTCATCGCGGTTCTCCTCAGCCGAGCGCTGACCGATTTCCGGCTTGTTTCCGGCACCTCTGCCCTTGGTAAGCTTTGCACCGATCGGAATTCTTGTTGTTGCCTTTGACTTGTTAAGTGCTTTAGCGTCGGTGTTTACTGCTATATATTCAATATTGTTCACACCCGACTCAACCATACAGTTGACAGCGTTTCCGCCGCCGCCGCCGACACCGATAACCTTAATGTTTACGTCGGGCTCAAGTGCTTCCTCATAGTTAAAATCTGACATTTAAACTCCTCCTATTTGTTTTCCTTAATTTTATGTAAAAATTTCTTTCTTGCTACAAATACACTTATTATTTTACCATACCAATCGGATTTTTGCAAGTCTATAATTGAGATTTTTCAATTTCAGCGCATTTAACAATAAAACTTCAAGCCTGTTGTGCATTTTGGTCAATTTTAGGGTCATTCAACGGTTGTTTCAGCCGCTGAAGTAGTGATAAGAGCCTCGTTGTGCTCGCGGAAGAGAGCCTCCTCCTCATCGTTGATTTCTCCAACCGCTGAACCGGGGCGTCCGTTGGTAACCGTCTGGGTTACTGTTTCGGTAGATGTGCTTTCGGAATCCGTTCCGATTACCTGTGCTGTAGCAAGGGGCATTCCGTTAGTATCGGTTGCAGGCTGAGATACCGGCTGCTGACCACTGTTTCCCGAAATGGGAACGTCGCTTGTTCTGAAGCTGCACTGATTGCTGCCAATCATTGTAATATAGCCTTTTTTCCCCTTTATATCGTCCTTTTCCATAACTGTTTCTGCCATATTCAGCTTATAACTTATGTCAGTCCAGTTGCCCATTTTGAAGATAATACCATTTTCGTAATTGACGACAATATCGTGCTTATCGGTCATATCAACGCTGGAAATTATTTCCTTATCACGATCATTCATACGCCTGATAAGCTCGCTGAAAACACCTGTTTTCTGTTCGTCGACAGATTCAAGCGGTCTTCCGGCGGTCGTATCCTTTGGCTCAAAGCCGTAGAAAATCGGAAGTCCCTGGGTTACGAAGCCGTTGTCGGAAAGAATTTTTCCCTGTGTGCTTACCAACAGAAATCCTCCGTCATACTGGACATTGAATGTCGGAACACACTTGGTAACCGTTATTTCCAGTGATGAGGGAAAATCCCTGTCGACGACAGCTGTCTCGACGTAAAGCAGCTCATCAAGGATTCTCTGTTCGCTCTTTTTTACATTGAGACGAAGAAGATTATCTCCTTTTGAAATGCCTGACGCAGCTACGATTTCTTCAGCCGTATATCTGTCCGACTCGCCTTTTACACGGATCTCGCTGATATTGAACAGGAACGTATAACTGACCGTAACGCCGGCAATAAGTACGAGCATCACAACTATGAAGGTGTAAAGGCTCATATTTCGTTTTCGCCGCCGCATTCGCCGTTTGCTGTTATCCCTTTTAACCTGTGTTTTGTTAACGTCTTTCATATTCTCTCCCGATTTGTTTTAAACTCTTTTTATATCGCCGCCGAGAATGCTTACAGCCTCCTCAAGCCGTTCATAACCTCTGTCAATGTGGGAAATACCGCTGATTTCGGTAATTCCATCCGCTCCCAGCGCAGCCGCAGCCATTGCAGCTCCTCCGCGCAGGTCGGTGGCTTCGATTTTTGCGCCGTGAAGCCGATTTACACCCTTTACTACGGCAATTTTTCCCATTACCTGAATATCCGCACCCATTTTCACGAGAGCGTCCGTGTGTCGGTAGCGGCAGTCGAATATATTTTCCTCAAACACACTCGTTCCTTCCGCAGTTGTCAGCGCCGCCATAAGAACTGCCTGAGCATCCGTAGGGAAGCCGGGATGCGGCATTGTCCTCACTCTGTCGCTCAGAGCCTTAAGCCGCGAACCGCACCGAAGATAAATCCTGTCCTCAGAAGAATAAATACTGCATCCTGTCTGCTCAAGCACCGAAAGAAACGGCTCCATTCCCTGAACACAGGCATTTGTAAGAATTATCTCTCCTCCTGCAGCTGCCGCCATTGCAAGGTATGTAGCTCCGGCGATTCTGTCAGGCATAACGGTATATTCGCAGCCGTGAAGTCTTTCAACTCCCCTGATGACGATACTGCTCTCTCCTCCTCCCGCGATGTCCGCACCGCAGGCACGCAGAAATCCGCATAAATCTGCAATTTCAGGCTCACGGGCAGCATTGTTGATGACAGTCTCTCCATCAGCGTTAACTGCACTAAGAATGAGATTCTCGGTTGCTCCGACCGACGGAAACGGAAGCGATATTTTCGCACCATGAAGCCGTCCATGCGCACGGCAGACGATATTTCCTCCGTAATCCGAGATATCCGCGCCCATTTTTCTCATTCCGGCAAGGTGCATATCGATTGGTCTCGGACCAAGCTCACAGCCTCCCGGCAGACAAACCGTGCATTCTCCTGCCTTTCCGAGAACCGCTCCGAGAAAGATTATCGACGAGCGCATTTCCTGCATAAGCGAAGCCGGAATTGCCGTTGTCGTAAGCTCCGATGCCGTTATCACAGCCGTATTGGCTGAGTATCTGCATTTGCATCCGATGCAGTTGAGTATTCTTGAAGCCGCATAAATATCTGTAAGCTCCGGACAGTTTTTCAGCACGCAGTCGCCATCGCACAAAGCCGCAGCTGCCATAATCGGCAGAGCGCTGTTCTTGCTGCCCTGAAGCGTAAGCTCTCCGCAAAGCCGCCGTCCGCCCCTCACAATAAATTTCTGCATTATACCACCTCACAGCATTTTTGTCTATACTATGCCGTGAGCGGAATTTGTGTTACTTCTTACTCCGGACCGATTTCTTTCTCAGAGTTTCAATAACGTCAAGAATGCGCTGATTTGTGTCGTTAAGGTGAAGTCCGCGAGCATTATGTGCCATTATCTCAACCCTGTCAGGGTCGTTGTAAAGCTTCTCGATTATTGTTATAAGCTTATCGGCAGTAACGTCTTTCTGCTCAATAACCACTGCTGCATCCGCCTTGCCGAGAACCATTGCATTATGATACTGATGATTGCCTGTAACAACCGGAGACGGTATCAGAACCGATGCTCTTCCGACAGCTTCAAGCTCTGCAAGAGTTGACGCTCCCGAGCGGCATATAACAAGGTCAGCCGCCGCAAGGCAAATGTCCATATCGTTAATATATTCAGTTATCCTCAGCCTGTCGCTTTTAAGGGGAATCCCTGCGGTCTTCATCGCCTGCGGAAAGCTTTCTCTGCCCATTCCGCCGTATCCGTGAATATGGTTAATGCGCAGACCCTTTTTTACGTGCCATTTAATGGTCTCGGTCATTGTCTCATTGATACAGCCCGCACCGAGACTTCCGCCGAATGAAAGAATCGTAAACGCATCGTCCATTCCAAGCCGCCTGTGCGCTTCTGACCTGCTTATACCTGCGATGCTGCCTCTTACCGGAAGTCCTGTAACACTATACTCGAATTTATCCTTTTCCATAAAATTCAGTGCTTCCTTTACAGTAAGCATAACGCAGTCGACCTCTCTGGACAGAAGTCTGTTGGTCACTCCCGGATAAGCGTTCTGTTCATGAATCGCTGTGGGAATGCCCATCCGTGCTGCCTTTCTTATAACCGGACCAGAGGCATATCCTCCTGTACCGATTGCTATATCGGGATTGAATCCGCTGACTATCTCCTTTGCACGCCTTCCCGATGATGCAAGGTATGCAGCAGCTTTGACGTTCCTGACTATATCCTTCGGCGCAAAGCTCCTCTGAAAGCCAGCGACCCTGATCGTCTCAATTCTATAGCCTGCCTGCGGAACAAGCCTCGACTCCATGCTGTCGGGAGTTCCTGCAAAAAGAAACTCGGTACCGGGATATTTCGATTTGATGATGTCGGCGATTGCAAGAGCGGGATTGATATGTCCTCCCGTACCTCCGCAAGCCATAAGTACCTTCATATAGCTCACTCCCTATGCGTTCTTTGGCTCCGGAGCGTCCTCATCAGACTCCGATGCCCTTGGTATTTTTCTTTTCACATCCATATCGGGATAATATCTCTGCTGAGATATATTCAGCATAATCCCCATTTCTGCAAGCTGCATAATCAGCGCAGTTCCGCCGTAGCTGAAAAACGGCAGGCTGATTCCGGTATTCGGTATCGCGTTGCTTACAACTGCAAGATTCAGAATCGTCTGAATACCTATCTGTGTAGTAATTCCCACCGCAATAAGCGAACCGAACCTATCCTTGCACCGTGCCGCAATGGAAAAGCCCTCAATGACAAGAAGCAGGAATACGATAATAATCGCAACTGCGCCCACAAATCCAAGTTCCTCGCAGACTATAGGAAAAACAAAGTCGTTTTTCGTCTCGGGAAGGTAAAGGTATTTCTGACGTGAGTTACCCAGTCCAAGTCCGAAAACTCCTCCCGAACCTATGGCAATCAGTGAATTCGCTGTCTGCCACGTATCGCCGAGAATATCTGCAAACGGGTCATGCCACGATTTGATACGCTTTGCAACATAACTTCCCTCTACTCCTGCCTGCCAGTTGATGATGAAGTACATAAGACTGATTCCGGCAATCGCAATAGGAATAAGCTGTTTTTTGTTAGCACCGCCGCATAAGATAAGCGCTGCCGCAATACTGCAAATGAGGATCGTACCCGACAGATGCGGTTCGAGAATAATAAGTCCCGCGTAAATTCCAAGCAGCACCACATATTTCAGAATGCCTGTTTTAAACGTGTTCATCTTATCGGCATCGCGTTCCATACTGTAGGCGAAGTATACTATTATTGTAAATTTTGCAACCTCCGATGGCTGAAATCCGATAGGTCCGATGTCAAGCCATCTTTTTGCGCCCATGTTTCCGCCCTCATCATTACCGATGATAAGAACAAGCAGCAGCAGTATGATTCCTCCGATATAGAGCAGTCCCGCAATATTGAATTTTTTCAGAAATGGGATTTTAATTACCTTGAAATTATGATAATCCATTTTCATGAAAAATATCATAGCAATAAAGCCGATTCCTGCATTGATAAGCTGATTTCTCGCATAAAACAGACCGTCTCCGTCATGCTCGCTGTATGCCCATGCATAACTCGCCGACGACATCATTACAAGACCGATTACAAGAAGAATCATAACGTAGGCAAAAAACGACAAGCTTATATCGCCGTTTCTGCGGTCGCCGAGAAATGCATGAACAAGTCCGCCGCTTTTCTTTTTGGTTTTCTTAGCCATTTTATCCTCCTCTGTTTTCCTTGCAGGGGAATGCCGTTTCCCCGCATTCCTCTGCCAAAGGGATATTGTCCCTTTGGAATCCCGTCGGATTTTTCCTTAATCTCAAATCTGATTGCATAAATCAAGGAGATTTCAGAGGTTATATTTCTGACGGAGACATGAAAAACACCGTCCGCCTGAAGTAAATGCAGCACCGCATATAAAACACCGCTCGTTTCGGCAGTGAATCTGCCTGCATACATTGCACAGGCTCTGCGCGGTATTGCCTTAAATGCAAAACGATTAAAGGAATAAGGTAAGTATTCCCAGTATGCCGAAGAAAATGCCGGTAATCGAAAAAGTAAGTACAATTTTATACTCACTGAAGCCGCTGAGTTCAAAATGATGGTGAATCGGAGTCATTTTGAAAATTCTCTTTCCGACATGAGGCTCTCCTGTCGCCTTGAAGTGCTTGCACGCGGTATATTTGAAATATGACACCTGAATAACGACCGATACAGCTTCAAGAATATAGACAATAGCCGCAAGAATCAACAGAAGATGCTTATGATAGACGATTCCGACTCCCGTAACTGCTGCACCGAGGTACATTGAGCCTGTGTCGCCCATGAAGCACTTCGCAGGATTGAGATTCCAGAGCAGAAAGCCGAGACATCCGCCGGCAAGCGCAATTGTAAACAGCGTAATCTCATTCTGACCGAGAATTGAGCCTGCAACAGTGAAAATCAGCATCGCAACAAACGTAACTGAGCCGCAGAGACCGTCCACACCGTCGGTGAGATTTACAGCGTTGGTCAGATAGATGATTACGGGAATCATGATAATATAGTAGAAAAATCCGGCATCAAAGGAAAAGAAACCGAAGTCAAAAACCGTCGACTTATCGCCGAAGCGGTTCACCGCAAAGAGGAAGCCTGCGGAGAAAACAAGCTGCAAAGCGATTTTCTGCATAGCGGTCAGACCGTCATTATTCTTCCTTGCAACCTTGAGAAAATCGTCGATAAAGCCGATAAGGGCGAACATCAAAGCAAAGACTATACAGGCGATAAACCTGAAAAGAGAATCATGATTCGCCTTGTCTGTTATGTCGATGCCGCATTTCCAGCGATAAAGGCAATATCCGCAGAATGATGCGATAACCGACGAAATAATGAACATAAAACCGCCCATTGTCGGAGTGCCCTGCTTTTTAGCGTGCCATTGCGGTCCGTCCTTGACCTTGATTGGCTGACCGAATTTCAGCTTGTGAAGAAACGGAACGAGCGCAATTCCCGAAACCGCCGCGACTGCAAATGAAAAAATTGATACTGCTGTGTTAATCCAGAATGGCATATTGTCTGCTCCCAAATAATGATTTTCCGCGATATGCGGTGTTATTTCAACAGTTTTAGTCCCTCGGCGACAACCTCGCGTTCATCGAAGCGGATATGCCGATTGCCCGAAAGGATCTGATAATCCTCATGCCCCTTGCCAGCAAGAACGATTATATCGCCCTTTTGTGCGATTTTCAGTGCATGATAGATAGCCTCGCGCCGATCGGTAATTCTGTCGCAGGGAACATTTGAATCTTTAAGTCCTGTCATGATGTCATCGATGATAGCGTCAGGTTCTTCATTGCGAGGATTATCGGAGGTGATTATCAGCCTGTCGGCGTATTTTACCGCGGCAGCAGCCATTTTCGGACGCTTTGCCGAATCGCGGTTTCCTCCGCATCCGAAAAGACAAATTAGACGTCCCTCGGTGTATTCCCTGACGCTGCGGAGTATATTTTCAACCGCGTCGGGAGTATGGGCATAATCGCATATTACCGTAAAATCCCTGCCTGTAGGAATAACCTCACATCGTCCCTTAACGCCCGTACATCCGGCGATAACCGGCAGTATACGTTCAACGGTCAGTCCGCTTTTCATGCAGGCGGCTGTAACAGCGGTAAGATTGGCAACATTGAAGCCTCCGGTCATCTTCGTTGTTACGTCATACGTCATTGTAGCGGCAGTGAGACTAAAGCTTGTTCCCGATGGAGTCATTTTGATTTCTCCGGCTCGGAAATCCGCGTTTTGATTTGTGCCGTATGAGTATTTTTCGCACGTAATTTCGTCAAAAAGTCTCTTTCCATAATCATCATCGGTATTTACTACAGCACATCGGCATATATCAAAAAGCATACGCTTTGCCTTATAATATTCCTCCATTGTGCCATGATAGTCAAGATGGTCCTGAGTGAGATTTGTAAACACCGCAACGTCAAAATACGCATCGCCGATGCGGTACTGCACCAGTCCGAAGGAAGAAACCTCCATAACAACGAATTGGCAGTCCGCACGGTACATACGGTCGAGAAGCTCCATAAGGTCGTAAACCATAGGAGTTGTGTTGTCGGTGTGGATAACCTCGTCTCCGATTTCATTGCGGATTGTTCCGACCAGTCCGACTCTGAATCCGTTTTCAGTGAGAACCTTTTTGATCACGCTGGTGATTGTGGTCTTTCCGTTAGTTCCCGTAACGCCAATAAGCTTCATTTTACGCTCGGGATGACCAAACCATGCCGAACACATTTTGCCGTAAAGACGGCGTGAATTGTCTGTGAGAATCTGCCTGTCGCCAAGTCCAAGATCGCGTTCGCACACAACTGCTGCAGCTCCCTTTCCGAGCATCTCAGCAGCGGCGTTATGACCGTCAAAGCTTCCGCCCTTGACACACACGAAAATTCCTCCGCTTACGACCTTTGACGTATTATCAGTAATTCCTTTAATTTCTATATTGCCGAGGGAGGTCTGAGCGTTTCCCTCTAAGATATCATAAAGTTTCATATTATCTTCCCTCCGTCAGTCGGACAGCTCATTGACCTCGAATACAAGCTCCACAACAGTTCCGTATGGAACCTGAGTACCCGGTTCGATTGACTGACTGCTTACAACAGCTCCGTCACGGGTTGCAGGCGCTCCGGTGGATACAAAATTCAGATGCCTGTAGGCAATTGATTCATTTGCCGCAGAAGCCGAAACTCCGATAAGGTTAGGAACTTCTGTATATTCTGTCTCGGAAAATTCGTCAGTGTAAAGGTAGACGCAGCCATCATAGGATATGGACGAACCTGTCTGCGGCGACTGTCCGTAAACCTGAGTTCCTTCACCGATAATTTTATATTCAATTCCCAGTCCCTCAAGAGTTGCCTGAGCATCGCTGAGCGAACCCTCAAGAAGCGGAATCTTTACGTCAAGGTAAGGAATTTCTTCATCGCTGTACTCAGGACAATATCCCATATACGGCAGAACGTCGGTGAGAATGTCACGTGCTGTCGGTACGGCAACCTTGCTTCCATAGTAGTTATTGTTTTCGGTCGTAGGCATATCAGCCATTACAAGAAGAATCAGCTCCGGATCGTCTGCCGGAGTAAAGCAAACATAAGAAGCGGCATATTCGTCCTCGTCCGGACCGGTTATACTCAGTCGCTGAGCCGTACCGGACTTGCCGCCGATTGAATATCCCTTAATAGATACATTTCCTCCGCTGTTGCCTGTTACAACCTTTTCGAGGGCATCGCGCATTGCAGCAGAAGTATCCTCAGAAATAACCTGGCGGCGAACTGTGCGCTCGTTTTTGAGAACAACGTTTCCGTCCTCGTCCACAACCTTGTCAACCACGTAAGGCTCAAGAAGATACCCGCCGTTGATTACAGCCGCATAGCCTGTAATCATCTGAATCGGGGTAAGCGTATTTCCCTGACCGAACGAGCTGGTCATAAGGTCGATGTATTTCATCTTGTCAACATCGAAAGTGATTCCCACAGCCTCTCCGGGGAGATCAATTCCGGTTTTCTCGCTGAGACCGAACGAATCGAAATAATAGCAGAATTTCTCGATGCCGAGTCTGTCACCGATTTGCATGAATGCAGGGTTGCATGAGTTTGTAAGTGCCTGATAAAAGTTCTGAGTACCGTGACCTGTGGTCTTGTGGCACTTGATGGGCTTCGGTACGCCCGGAAAACTCATTGCACCGGAGCAGTAAAAGCTGTCGTGATTGAGGTTGATAAGTCCCTCCTCGATAGCCGCAGAGCTGGTGAATACCTTGAAAACCGAACCCGGCTCATAAATCTCGGTAATGCATTTGTTCTTCCACTGAGCCTCACGCGCCTCCGCCTTTGCGGTTTTAGCCTCGTCGCCAGTGAGCTGTGCAATCTGTGCGGCTGCGTTCGGATCGGCAATTTCAAAGGGGTCGTTGAGGTTAAAGCTCGGATATGTCGCCATAGCATAGATTTCGCCTGTTTTACAGTTCATAAGAATCGCACATCCGCGGTTTTTAACGTCAAATTCCTCGACCATTTCCTGAAGATGTTTTTCAAGGTAATACTGAATGGTCATATCGAGAGTAAGATAAACATCGTCGCCGTTTTCGGCAGGATATGTCTTGGAATATTTATATGGAAGCTCATTTCCGTTAGAATCCTTGGCAGATATCGTCTTTCCGTCAACGCCTGAAAGATATTCGTTGTAATATGCCTCAAGTCCGTATGCGCCGTTGCCGTCAGCAGAGGTAAAGCCTATAACCGAAGCAGCAACCTCGTTCTGAGGATAATAGCGCTTGGTGTCCTCCTCAACTGCGAGCGAAACGAGTCCGTATTTGTTAAACAGAGCAAGTACATCATCTGCAACGGGCTTTTCGACCTGATCCTGCAGTATGCTGTACTGATTATTCGCCTCCATAGCCTTGGTCACCTTTTCAGCGGTGATTCCAAGCTTAACTGAGAGAAAATCAATGGCCTCCTGTCTGAAAGCCTCAGCTGAAACAGGAAGAGGATAAAGTTCTTCACCTGTTTCCTCATCATACTTCGGCTCATAAGTTCCTGCCTGCTTTTCCTTGTTACGGTCATCGATTTTTTTCTGAAGCGTTTCCATATCCTGACGGAAGCGGACGGGGTCGAGATAGACCTTGTAAACCGATGCACTTTTCGCAAGCGGAGTTCCGGTGGAATCGTAAATCGAGCCGCGGTGTGCCCTTATTGTTATTGAGCCGAAGTGCATATCGTTCGCCATTTCCTGATATTTTTCGTTCTGCAGAACAGAAATCTGAAAAAACTTCATGATAATCAATCCGAACAGCAGGCAGAAAATCGCTGTCATAACGATACGGCTTCTGAATTTCAATGATTTAGACGGGATGTTATTTGCCACGGCTTTTTCCTTTCTATAGACACGACGCTGTATGACAAACAGCGTCAGGATTCACTAAAAACTGCCAAAAACAGATAAAGGCGGGAGCATAAATAACCCCGCCCATTGAGCGTTTTCGACGCTCTCCTCTGCGATACCGCGAAAGAGGCCGGCTGAACTGAATTCACGCAGGTGAAAATCGTCAGCCGAGTGAATTTACTCGTCCCGAAGACCCGGCAACGGCTCCGGGACGAACAAATTCAATATTCCGTACACTCGTGTATCTCCGTTGTTCTACATATTACTACGGCTTATTTTTATATAGTGCCGTTAGCTTCAATAAAAATCTGCGGGATAGTCCGTTGTTCTATAATATATATTGGTACTACCCTCTGAAATATTCCACACAGCTGTCGAAAAGATTTTTAATCTTCGTAATAAGCGACTGCTCTCCTTCAGGAATATTTACAACGTCGTCTGTCTGAATCCTGATGTACTCAATCTGTGATGAATCTATCTTTTTCATTCCGAGTACATTTTCTGCATAATCTTCGACGTTTTTTGCAGTGATCCTGCTTTCAAGCTCAGACTGGAGTCTGACGTTCTCCGCCTCCATAAGGGTAAGCTCATTGTTTTTTGCCGAAACCTTATTATATACGGTGTTTCGCCTGTCAAGGGCATAAATAACCGACCCGAGCAGGGCTGCCGCCAGCAGTGATACCAAAATAATAGAGAACACAGAACCGCTTCTTGCTTCATTCTGTCTGAACATGATATTGCGCTTAGCTTCCGGCTCTGTGTACTGAGAATCCGAACCGCGTTCAAATCCGCTGTCCGGTACTCTTTCAGGCTCGGCTCTGTTGTATGTTCCGTTTTTGTAATAAAACGCCGAGTTTCTGTCAGCCATCAGCTTCCGCACTCCTTTCTATTATTCTGAGCTTTGCACTTCTGCTTCTGTTGTTTCTTTCAAGTTCCTTTTTATCAGCCACAATAGGCTTTCTGTTTATAAGCGTGCCCTGCGGTTTCCTGCCGCATACGCACTGGGGAAAATCAGGAGGACATATACACCCTCTGCACCAGCCTGCAAAGCGTTGCTTCACAAGACGGTCCTCAAGCGAATGGAATGTGATTACTGCAAGTCTGCCTCCGATATTAAGGCTGTAAAATGCTTCGTCGAGTCCTTTTGAAAGATGGTCGAGTTCACCGTTTACTGCCATTCGGATTGCCTGAAAGGTTTTCTTGCAGGGATTCTTATCGCGCCGTGCTTTCTGAGGAATACTTTTTCTGATAATATCCGCAAGCTGAAGAGTCGTCTCAATGGGCGATTTTCCGCGCTCCGACACAATATTTGATGCAATGCTGCGGGCAAATTTTTCCTCGCCGTACTCAAATATTATTTTGGAGAGCTGTTCTGCCGAAAATGTGTTAACAACGTCGGCTGCGCTCATCCCTTCTTTGCTCATCCTCATATCGAGAGGAGCGTCGGAATGATAGGAAAATCCGCGGCTTTCCTCGTCCAGCTGAAAAGATGACACGCCCAGATCCATGAGCACTCCGTCAACCCTGCTGATACCGAGGCTGTCAAGGACCTCCCTCAGCTGCGAGTAGTTACTGTGTATAACCTGAACATTGCCGAATCCCGAAAGTCTATCCGAGGCGGCGGCAACAGCATCGGGGTCTCTGTCAAGGGAAATAAGCCTGCCATTGTTTCCAAGAGCAGAAGCAATGTGGAAAGAGTGACCTCCTCCTCCGGCAGTACCGTCAACATAGATACCGTCGGGTCTGATTCCGAGACCGTCAATACATTGTTCAAGCAGAACGGGAATATGTGAAAACTCCATATAAAAGCTCCTTAGAGTACAAGATTCTCGAGAGCAGAATTGATGTCATCGAAAGAAACATCATTATTAAAGCTTTCCCATAAAGCCTTGTCCCATATTTCGGCATGACCAACAGCTCCGATAACAACAACGTCGCCTGTAATCTTAGCGTGCTCGCGCAGCTGAGAAGCAATAAAGATACGACCCTGCTTATCGGGAATCTGCTTATCAGTGCAGGCAAGCAGTTTTCTTCTGATGATACTGCCCTGTCTGCCGGGAATGGTATTAAGCTTACCCTGATACACATTAAATTCCTCAGGAGAATAAACGGCGATATAATTATCGTCATGACCTGCACAGAGATAGAATTCCGGACCGAGGATATCGCGGAGCTTATTTGGGAAACTCATTCTGCCCTTTGCGTCGATACTTGGATAATAAGTACCGTATAATGCGTCCGACACATTCCTCGCCTCGCTTTCACTCAAATCAGGGAAAATTTTACCTCAAAACGGTAAAAATCACAACTCATCACCTTTTTTTACCCCTGTTAATATTATACAACCTACAGGGTTCTTTTTCAAGTCGGAGATTAGTACAAATATAACTACAAATATCCGCCGCATTATTGGTGATTTTTAATAAATTATGAATTGCATTTTTCTAAATTTGAGCATTTAGCGAAACAAGTGTTTCTTTTGTTCGGACTCATCCCCAGAATTGGCTAAATTCAGGGATTTGATGCCTTAGCTGTGCAAAAATCAATGCAAAAAGAGATGCAAAAAATCACCTTAAATCACCTTTTCAGGGATTTTTTCACTTTTTTCACCTTTTTTTACCACAGCAGCAGTCCTAAAATGCAAAATAAGTCTCCGGAGTCAGACAAAGATTATTGCCGTTCTCCAAAGACTTATTTCTTTTGTTCATATCGGATTACTGTCCATAAGTAATCTCAAACTTGGACGATTTAAGTCCAAGACAGATTTTAAGGTCATATCCTCTCACGGTTTTCTGTCCGTCAATGACAACTTCGGTAACAAAACCTCCGTCGCCGATAACCGGCTGGAACCAGTTTGCGGGATTATCCGAAAGAGAAACTCCGTATCTTGCCTCAACGAGCCTCTTGACTTCTGAAGATGCAATATACTTTACACTTCCGTAATGGGGGTCGTAAGCTGAATCATAATCGCTTGTAACGCTTCTGAGATAAGGAATATCATTTGAGAAAACGTCATAGCAGTTTGCTGTTGCGCCGCCCGAAGAAGCTGTAAACACAGTCATGGCGAAATTACCGTTGTAGTAAAGTGCCTGACCAAGAACCGACGTTACAGCGTCGATTACTTTCTGCGGCGGATTAGCCTTATAGATAAGGTCTCTGCCGTTGTTGCCATAATATTTAAGATAAGTGTATGCTGCAACCGCCTGAGCCTTGAGCGCCTCGGTATTCATTGAGCCGCCCATTTCGTTGTAAACAACGCCTGACAGAAGCGTTACAACATCGCCTGTAATACCGCTTACCGTAATCTGCTCAGTAGCCGCAGTACCGGTATTCATAAGATAGGTTCCGGGATAATAGTGATACAGAATATCCTGATACGACCATCCGCCGTAGGTGGCATAGAAGTTCGCACCATTCTGACTCATGCCGACACAGTGACCCCAGCCATATGTTGTAAACGCAAATTCACCGGATTTTGCATTGACTGTTGTCTGTTTGTCTGACTGCGGAACATTTGAAACGGTGCCGCCGGTTGTCTGTGACTCTACCGGAGTAGGCGAAACTGCTGTATCTTCCTGTTGGGGAGCTGAGAGTTCCTCCTGGTCAGAGCCGTTTTCTTCAATGATGTCGGAATCGTCTGAATTATCTGTTCTGTCCTCGTCTGTTTCTGTCTGAGTGATGTCGGGTGTCAGTTCATAACTAATCAATGATAGACTCGAATCATAATCTGTGATTTCCGCTTTCCACCATTCCGATTTTACGCTCTTTGTATCCTCTGCCCCAGACATTGCAGCTTCGGAAGCCGAAGCGGCGGATGTAATCTCTGTGGTTTCGGAGCCGCTGAGTGTGGTTTCTGCAGTTATCATTCCGCAGCTCGCCGATACAGCGAGAATCGCAGAAAGCATTGCCGCAGCACACTTGAGTGGTTTTTGCATATTCATAAATTACTCCATCTTGCCGAACTTAATCGGTTTTATTTCCCGGAGAAGTTCCGGGATTTATGTTTTGCTGTTCCTCCCGATAAATATTACTGACCCATTTTTCTGTATGCGGGCCGCCATTGTCATGCCAAAGCCGTTATTCGTCGTCAGAATCGTCATTGTCATCGGAGGAATTCTCCTCAGCCTTTGACGCGGCTTCCCTTGAAGCTTCCTCTGCCTCTGCGGCAGCTATAGATGCCTCTTCTTCTTTCTTTTTCTCAAGATATTCGGCTGTATGAGCGACCGATTCGAGGTCGTTCGGAGTCTCGTCGTCACGAAGGCGGCGTGCAACCACAATAAATCTTGAGTTATCCTCGCTCGCATAGCAGGTCGAAAGTGTCAGGAGCTTATCGCCGTACTTGACGTCAACTCCCGTATCCACAAGCGAACCGTTGCGAACAGTTTCAACATAATTGTTGAAGTCAGCCTCGGAAGCAAAATCCTCCATGTTCCAGTAACAGAAATCTGAGTACCAGTTTCCGCTTGTAATCATGAGTCCGAAGATGACATATTGATAATCCTTATAATTCGAGCTCAGGTCGATAAAAGGACTCTCATTATAAAAGCTGTAATCCTGACGGTACTTTCTCAGCGAACCAAAAGCAGTATTGTTCGCCATATTGTGCCCGTAAAGAAGGATATTGTCAGACTGCTGCGTTTCGGAACTGCCGAATACATTCCGGTAGTCCATGAAAATCGTACCTTCTCTTGCATACTCACGGTTCAGATCGTGATCGAGATAGTATGAATTTGCATAGTATTCCGAATCGCCGTACCATGTACCCGCAGGAATATCACCCGGATCAAGCACAATGGGATAGTCGACTTTTGTATTGTCAATAGAGATCCAGCCGATTATATCGGGGTTCTGTTTAAGGAAAATCTTAGCTCTTTCGGTCATTCCGTCCGGAGACTGAACGTATTCATAATTATCCGCCCAGTTTTCGGCAAGAAGCGTAGTTTCGGCTGTAATCGGCTCAGGCTCTTTGACATTGCTGAATGTCGGAGAACCGCCTGATCTGTTAAGCGAAACGATATATGCGCACAGACCGACTGCAGCAGCACAAATACCGGCAGCCACAGCAATTCTTGCTTTCTGGTTCATTGCTTACTCCTCGGAATTGTCGGTAGTCTCCTGTGCTTCGGTCGTGCCATAAGGAACGAATTCAGCACTTGGGTCATACTTTGCATCTTTATTATATTTGTAGTATAAGGTCGGCCATTTGATATTCGGATTCGGAATGCTGTCCTGAGTTCCCTCCATGGGATCCTCTCCATCTCTTACAAGACGTGCCATTACCATAAGGCGACCGCTTCCGCCGTTTCCGAAAATGCTGTTGCAGGTTGAAAGTGTGAGCAGCTTATCTCCGTATTGAACATCGACATTATTAAGCCGTATTGTTCTGCGTTTAGCCTCGTTCACGAAGTCATAGAACTCGGTTTCATCGGAAAAATTAAGCTGATTCCAGCATTCAAAGGCAGTATCTGTCGTATCCTCCGCGTCAATGATGAAGAATGCAAATATCTTATACTTGTAACACTTATAATTGGAGTTAAGCTCAATGATGGGGTGTTCGCCATAGTAATTTGCATTGTTTTTATAGTTTTTCAGCGAACCGAACATCATTCCGCTGCCCATATTGTGGCCGTAGATAATGAGATTATCGGAATTCGGCTGAATGAGATGACCCTTTTCGTCAACCTTGTCAAAGCTGTTGCGATAATCAAGGAAAATAGAACCTGCCTTAGCCTTTTCGCCGGTAAAGCTCATATCAAGGTATTTTTCGAGGTCATCGGACTGCACAACGGGATAATAAACTTCCGTACCGGGAATATTTATAACTCCGACTGTGTCGCTGTTTTTGTCCAGAAGATTCTTAGCATTCGGCAGGAGCGAGTAGAACTCGCCGTCATACACTTCCTGAATATTGGTTTCAGGAACAGTATACGGCTTGTTATAGTTCTTCATAAGCTCGTCGTAGTCGTGCTCGACAGTGTAAATCCCGATATAGTAATCGGCGATAATCACAGCAAAAACAATAAACGCACATACCGAGCCGAGGAACACTATTTTTCTTATTCGCTCTCCGAGACTGTCTTTTTTTCTGGGAAAAAGGTCTCTTAAGCTCTCTTTGAAGCTTTTCTTTTTCTTACCGGTCTTTTTTTTCTTACCGGATTTTTTACGAACTTTCTTTTCGGATCCGGAATCCGAGATAACCTCGGCTTCGGGAATCTCCTGAGTCTGATTGATTTTCTCCGCTGCGGGACATTCATCCTCAGACGGAGCTTCGGCTTTCTCCTTTTTGATAACGGCGTTTATTTCCGCATCAGACGGAGTATTGCCTGTTATCTCCTCTTTGCCGCTGTTTGAAGCTATAATACTGTTCAGCTCCGCAAGCATGCTTTCCGGAGTTTTTGCGGCGGAGACGGACTTTTTATCCGTTTTCACCTTATTCACACGTTTGGCAATTCTTTCAGCAAGCTCGCTTTCCCATGCATCCGCTTCCGATTTTGGCTGAACCTCAGACTGTACGTCCTCAGCCGGCTTAATTTCGGGAACATCAGCAGGTTCGGCTGTCTGTCCGGATTGTTTTCGTATGGAATATTTTATTGCCTTAATTCTCTCGGCTCGTGAAAGAGCCTCGTCAGAACCGCCGCCCAATGACCGCAGTTCTTTATTTTCATCACTCATTTTATTGAACCGCCTCCATCAGTAGTTTCTCAATTTTTCCGAAAGCAAATGCAGCGGCTGTCCGCCTGATACTGTCTCTGCTTTTGTCATTCAGCTCCCATAAAGGTGGGTGCTCGGTAAACTGTCTGCCGCAGACATCGAAGCCGATGTAAACGGAGCCGACGGGATTTTCATGAGTGCCTCCGCCCGGACCTGCTATACCTGTAACCGATATACAGATATCGGCATCCGAGCATTTTTTCAGTCCCTGTACCATAGCGAGAGCCGTCCGGCTGCTCACTACGCCGTAATTACTTAGTATATCATCCGGAACGCCAAGGAATTTCATTTTCATTCGTTCGGAATAAGTACATATTCCAAGCTCAAAAACCTCAGACGCACCGGGTACTGATGTAATCAGCTGAGACAGAAGACCGCCTGTGCAACTTTCAGCCACAGATACAGTCAGCTTGCCTCGTAATAGTAATTTTACAACATTTGTAACCGTTTTGTCAAGATTATCGGATAAACATTCAGAACAATAACCATTCTGCACATAATCACCTCCATGGTTTTGCACATCTTTCACAAAAATACCATTAACGTAAATGATACTGATTTATAAGTTTAACATTAAATCTGATAAATCACTTCCTGCAGCAGTCAGGAGTAAAGGTTTTCAGCTCCGTTTTTTCGACTGCTTCCGCAATCAGAGGAGCGAAATCGAAGCTGTTCTGAGCCTTTTCAATGTCCGTCAGAACAGGTCTTACTTTCGGGTGACGGGGTGTGAATACAGTGCAGCAGTCCTCATAAGGAAGCGTCGAAGTCTCGAACGTATCAATTTTACGTGCGATTCCGATAATCTCGGTCTTGTCCATTCCCACAAGCGGTCTGAATACGGGAATCCTGCAAACCGCGTCGGTGCAGGCGATTGCCGCCATTGTCTGACTCGCGACCTGACCCACGCTCTCACCGGTTATCAGAGCGAGACATTCATCTTTTTCCGCGATTTTCTGAGCAATTTCCATCATAATGCGCCGCATGATGATCGTGAAAAATTCTTCGGGGCAATTATCCTTTATAGCCTCCTGAATCTTGGTGAACGGCACACAATAGAACGCGATTCCGCCGCAGTAATCCGTTAATTTCTCACAGAGAGTCTCAACCTTGAGCTGCGCACGGTCAGAGGTGTAAGGCGGACTGACGTAATGAATCGCTGCAATGCGGACTCCCCTTTTAGCCATCATATAGCCTGCAACAGGACTGTCAATTCCGCCCGAAAGCAGAAGCAGAGCCTTTCCGCTGCTTCCCACGGGAAGTCCGCCTGCACCCTTGATGTTCTCGGCGTGAACAAACGCATTGGTGTCGCGGATTTCAACTGTTACTGTAACTTCAGGCTCTTTCACATCGACAGCGAGATTCGGAAATTTTTCAAGAAGCTTTCCGCCAAGTTCCATGCATATTTCAGGGGATTTCATCGGAAATGCCTTATCAGCGCGCTTTGCAGTAACTTTAAACGTCCTTGCACTGCTCAGAATATCTGCAAGGTAACCATAGCTTTTTTCGCATATATCATCGAAATTCTTTTCGCAGACGCAGGCACGGCACAGAGCCGCGATGCCGAAGATCTTTCCTGCTCTCTCCATAGCCTCAGAGAGATCAATTCCGTCGTCCTCAGGCGTAATGTACAGAGTTGACTGAGCCGCAGAATAGCTGAATTTACCGAGACTTTTCAGCCTTCTCTTGATATTTTTAACCAGCATATCCTCAAAGCTTTTCTTGTTCAGCCCCTTCAGAGCCATTTCACCGTATTTAACAAGTATTATTTCTTTCATTATCATGTTTCCTCACTATACTATTATAATATATAAACAGATGTTCGCATCGCTATCCTCTTACTTCGGAATATCCGTCCTTAATCGCCTGAACGAGCAAGTCTATTTCGCTCTCGGTATTATCAGCTGTCATACTGATTCGGAGCGCACTGTCCGCGCGGCGTCCGTCAAATCCGAATTCTGCAAGAACTCCGCTCTGCGCTCCTTTTGAACAGGCAGAACCGCTTGAAACGTAGATTTCACGCTTTTCAAGAAAGTGAAGCATTATCTCCGACCGCCGTCCGACAGCCGAAATATTCACCACATACGGTGAACCATCCTCAGGAGAATTAACCTTAACTTCCTCAATTTCCGCGAGCCGCTCAAGGAAGTATCTTTTCAGCTCTGAAACTCTTTCAAAACGCTGATTTATTGTAGGCTGAAGCTTGTCCGCAGCAGCTCCGAAGCCTGCAATCAGCGGAACACTTTCCGTACCGGAGCGGATTCCGCCTTCCTGTTTGCCGCCCGTAATAACTGGGGTCAGCCGTGTACCCCTCGACACATACAGCGCTCCCACGCCCTTTGCCGCGTGAATTTTGTGACCGCTGACTGAAATGAGATCAGCTCCGAGTTTCTTTGTGCTGACGGGCAGCTTCATAAATGCCTGAACACAGTCGCAGTGTGTTATTATTTCGGGAAAACGGCGTTTTACAGCTGAAAACGTCTCGATTACAGGCAGAATATATCCGGTTTCATTGTTGACCTGCATCATCGTAATCAGACACGTATTCTCATCACAGGCATTGACAAAATCCGCCGCATAAAACCGTCCGTCATCACGCGGGTGGACACGAACTGCCTCAAATCCGTTTTTTTCAAGGTCAGAAACCGTTTCTCCAACCGAGGGATGCTCTACCGATGAAAGAACGATTTTCTTTTTCCGCCTGCCGTAAGCCGCTGCAGCTCCGCGAATGGCAAGATTATTGCTCTCGGTAGCACCTGAGGTGAACAGAATGCACCTGCTCTCGCAGCCAAGTGCAGCGGCAATGCTTTTCCGCGCTCCGTCGACCGCAAGCTGAGCATCCAGACCTGCTCTGTGAAGCGACGACGGATTTCCGTAATTCACAGTCAATGCAGCCATTATCGCATCCACAGCCTCCTCGCAAGGCTTGGTAGTTGCGGCATTGTCAAAATAAACCGCCATTTAATCACACTCCTCGTGTTCGTATAAAGTCATTAACACTTTATTATATCATAATAATTTTTGCAGCGCCATAGATTTCAGGAAATTTCTGTGTTTTGACAAAAAAATCTCATTTATATCCGTTTTATACGTCAATTTTCAACATATTTTGACGCAATGTCAGCTATTTAATATACTTTACGAAACACTTTTTTGAAACGTGTGAATTATCCCGATAAAAGCAGAGATATTCTAATTCACATTACAAAAAATAAAAACAACTTTATTACTGTAAATTTTTTCAAAAAGCTCTTTTATTTTTTTCGTAAATATGCTATAATATAAATGTATATCTATTTTATGTTTTACCGGAGGATAAAATGACCCGAAAAAGCACACTTCTTCACCGCGGCGGCAGGGAAAAATATCTTTACGCGTTCCTGCTTGGATTTGCCTGCATATTCATCTGCCTGCTCCCTGTAATCATTGCGGACGGCGGATATTTCATATATTACGGCGACTACAACGCCCAGCAGATCCCTTTTTATATTCTTGCCAACAACGCTGTAAAAAACGGCTTCGGAGGCTGGAACTGGTTCACTGATTTAGGTTCGGATTTTCTGACATCATATTCGTTCTACCTCAGCGGAAGTCCTTTTTTCCTGCTCTCATCACTGCTTCCGGCAAAAGCCGCAGTTCTGTGTATGCCGCTGCTTCTCTCATTGAAGCACGGACTGGCAGCGGTTACAGCATACGGCTATATACGCCGGTTTGTGCGCAATAAGGATGCCGCTCTCATCGGAGGGCTTCTGTATTCGTTTTCGGGATTTCAGATTTACAACATCTTTTTCAACCATTTCCATGACGTAACTTCGTTCTTCCCTCTGATGCTGATTTCAATGGAAGAACTTGTTAACCGCGACAGAAAGGGTGTTTTTGCCCTGACCACTGCGCTTATGTCGGTTATAAACTACTTCTTTTTTACCGGTCAGGCAGTTTTTCTTGTGATTTATTTCATTATCAGAGTTCCCTGCTCTGACTTCCATATAACTGCAAAAAAGTTTGTCTGTCTGCTCATCGAAGCAATTCTCGGAACAATGATCGGTGCCTTTATACTGATCCCATCTGCCATGACCATTATCGGGAACTACCGCGTCTCGGAATTTCTATATGGTCAGAACATGGTGCTCTACTCCGATAAAACAAGAATCCCACGAATCATTCAGACATTCTTCATGCCATCTGACTCGCCTGCGCGCCCGAACCTGTTCAATTCAGACTACGGAAAATGGGCGTCTATCGGAGGTTATCTGCCGCTCTTTTCGATGGTCGGAGTCATAACCTTTATGCGCGGTAACAAGCGGCACTGGGCAGTAAAGCTCTCGGCTGTATGTATAATCTGCGCATTTATTCCTGTACTCAACAGCGCATTCTACGCATTCAACGCTTCCTACTATGCTCGCTGGTTCTATATGCCCATCCTCATTTTCGCCATGATGACCGCACGAACCCTCGACGACGAAGATTCCAAGCCGCTGCCTGCAATCAAAATCTGTGCGGCAGTTCTCGCCGCATTCTGCATAATCGCTCTTCTGCCCACAAAAAACAATGATGGAAAAACGGAATTTTTCAAACTGCCGAGAGACATCGCCTATTTCGGAGTCACAATGGCTATTGCCGCAAGCTGCCTTATCGGATGTACCTTTGTGTTTTACCGCAAAAGAAAGGGACTAAGCTTCATGAACCTTTCTGTATTGCTCACAGCAGCGGCGTGTACGGCATGCACCTTTTCTGCAATTATCTATGGGGCAGCAACTCCATCCTCTGCGAAAACCTATGTAAAATCAGCAATTAACGGAGCAGACGGTGTTTACGAAACAGTTAGCGAAGATAATTTTTTCCGTGTCGATACCTCCGAAGACTATGATAACTATCCCATGTGCTGGGGACTCCCCACTATGAGAGCGTTTCAGAGCGTTGTAAGCACCTCGATTATGGAATTTTATGACTCAATCGGCATTCAGAGAGATGTTGCCTCGCGAGCCGATACAAATCACTATACTCTCCGCGGACTTTTCTCGGTTAAATATTACTACAACCGTAAATCCGACGATGAAACGGAGTTTGACAAAAACAATCTCCCCGGCTTTTCAAAAGTGGGAAGCAACGACTATTTCGACATATATCAAAATGATTACTTTGTAAATATGGGCTTTCCATATGAGTTTTGCGTCAGCGATGAAAAGCTCGCGGAGAAAGGTGATACTGTACGGGAACGTGCTCTGATGAAGGCACTCGTACTCACCGACAGTCAGATCAAGAAATACAGTGATATAATCGATGAGGTTAAATTATCCGATATTTCCTCACTCGGTAAAAACGATTATCTTGCGCTGTGTACCGAAAAACGTCAGACCTGCTCCGACTCGTTCAGCTTTGATTCCCACGGATTTACCTCAGAAATTAATCTTTCCGAGCCGAGACTTGTATTTTTCAGTGTGCCGTACAGTGAAGGATGGACGGCAGAGGTCAACGGCAAGCCTGCGGACGTGGAAAAGGTTTCTTACGGATTCATGGCTGTACGCGCCGATGCCGGTGTAAACGAAATTGTTTTCCGCTACGAAACTCCCGGATTAAAGGCAGGAATCATCATCAGCATCACGGGAATCGCCGGTCTTGCGCTGTATCTGCTGATTTGCAGGCGGAAAAAGAATCGATCCGCAACCGTTCAGCACTGCCGCTGCTATGATTACGAAAGCATGGATAAAATCGGATTCAGCGATGAATATTGCGATAAAATCACACACAGAAACTACAGAAAATAAAGGAGGCAATTATTATGCACCTGAAAGAAACACAACTCCGCAGCGAGGTCCGGTATGACGGTCCGGTATTCACAGTTACAAGCGATATCGCTGAGCTTGAGGACGGCACATCGGCTCTCCGCGATGTCGTTCACCATAACGGCGGCGTATGTGTGATTCCAATAACCGAAAACAATGAAATCTACGTTGTAAAGCAGTTCCGATACCCATTTCAGACGGTGACTGTCGAGATTCCCGCAGGTAAAATCAATAAGGGTGAAAATCACTACGACTGCGGAAAGCGCGAGCTTCTCGAAGAAACCGGCTGTACCTGCGAAGAATACTCCTATCTCGGCTGTCTCTATCCGACCCCTGCTTACGATACGGAAATTATCCATATATACATGGCAAGAGGGCTGTCACGGGGCAATCAGAATCTTGACAGCGACGAATTTCTTGATGTTGAGAAAATCCCTCTTGAATCGGCAGTCGACATGGTCATGAACGGCGAAATTCTTGATTCAAAAACACAGATTGCAATTCTCAAGGCAGCACGGATTCTCGGAATATAATGCCAAATCCGGAAGCAGCATCAGACAAACCAGAGAGATAAATCTCTGCTGCTTCACTTCAGCTATTAGTATAAAAAAGACCTGCAAGCTGCAGGTCTGTATATGAAAATATAATTCAGTTAATTAAAGCACGTCATCAGCAGCCACGGTTTCAGACTGTTCAGCCTCTATAACGGCAAGCTGTCTTTCATATGCATCAAGAATAGTCTCTTCAAAGAGCTTTCTTGCCGAAGGCGAAATCGGATGAACTATATCGCGGAAAATTCCGTTTTCATCCTTTCTGCTGGGCATCGCAACGAAAAGTCTTTCGTCTCCCTGTACAACCTTGATGTCGTGTACGGCAAACATCTCATCGATTGTAACCGAAACAATCGCACGGAGTCTGCCCTCTGTCATTAGCTTTCTGATTTTTACATCTGTGATTTCCATAAAATGACCTCCTTGTAAAAGCGCGGCGATACGCAGGGATCCGGATACCGGATTTCCTTTCCGCTATGGATATATTTAACTGAAAGTGAGTAAAATATTCACAGCGGCAGACGTATTATTCCGCAGCTTCATTATATACCATAATCCTGCAAAAAACAATAATTTTCCAGAAAAGGTGAAGAAAATGAACTTAGATATCTTAAAAAACAAAAAACATATACATTTTATCGGTATCGGAGGCTCGGGAATGTACCCTTTGGCTCAGATTCTTAACTCACAGGGTTATTTCCTCACCGGTTCGGACAATAACGAAACCGAAACTCTCGATGCTGTAAGAAAAATGGGAATCCCTGTTTTTGTAGGTCAGCGTGCGGAAAATATCGAGGGGGCAGATCTGATTGTTTTCTCCGCAGCGATCATGGCTGATAATCCCGAACTGGTTGCAGCAAGAGCAAGCGGAGTTCCCGTACTTGAAAGGAGCGAGCTGCTGGGCATAGTCACAAGCTGGTACGATAATGCGGTTTGCATTTCGGGAACTCACGGGAAAACCACAACGACCTCAATGCTCACTCAGATTATCTTCACCGCAGGCGTTGACCTCTCTGCATTTATCGGCGGCAAGCTCCCCTGCATCGGCGGCAGCGGACGCGCAGGCAAAAGTGATATTATGACCTGCGAGGCGTGTGAATTCGTTGATACATTTCTAAAGCTTTATCCCGATATTTCGGTTATTCTCAACATAGATGCGGATCATCTCGATTATTTCAAGACTCTTGACAATATCATCAGGTCATTTCATAAGTTCAGCGAAAATACGTCCAAATGCATTATAGTCAATGGTTCGGACAGCAACTCTATGAAAGCCGTCGAAGGCATCACGGGAAAGGAAATCATCACCTTTGGCAAGGACAGCTCCTGCGACTATTACCCGGATAATATCCGACACATAAACGGTATGCTCACGGTTTACGATGCCGTTCACAATGGCGTAAAAATGGGTGAAATCACACTCCACGTTGCGGGAATCCACAATGTGCTCAACTCCCTCGCAGCTGTTGCAGCCGCCGATTATCTCGGTATTGACTTTGGCAGCATTCAAAAGGGTCTTGAAGAATTCAGAGGAGCTAAGCGCAGATTTGAAAAGCTCGGTATGCAAAAAGGCATCACTGTCGTGGATGACTACGCCCACCACCCGACGGAGCTTGAAGCAACTCTCAATGCTGCCATGGAAATGGGATTCCGCAAGGTTTGGGCGGTTTTTCAGCCATTTACATTCTCCCGCACTTCAATTCTTCTCGATGACTTTGCACGGGTGCTGACAATTCCCGACCACACAGTATTAACGGACATCATGGGCTCACGAGAAAAGAACACCTATGGTATTTTCACTCGCAATCTTGCTGAAAAAATCCCCGGATGCATCTGGTTTCCGCAGGATGAATCCGCTGAATGGACAGATGAACGCAAATATTTCAATTTCGGACAGATTTGTGACTATATTTGCAAAAATGCACAGGAAGGCGACCTTGTAATTACTCTCGGATGCGGAGATGCCTACAAAATTGCAAAAATGATCCTAAAAAAACTTAGCGGCGATGAATGAGCGATTTAAGGCAGCAACGCACAATATGTACAGAATTATTTATCATGCAGCATTGCCTGAAAAATGAAAGGATAATTTAATTATGAAAGAAAAGGAACTCGAAGTTTTCAACTATATAAAATCGCGGCTAAGCGAGGGTTATTCGCCGTCAGTACGTGAAATAATGACAGCCGCAGGCTTCAGATCAACTTCTACTGCCCACCGTTATATCGAAGCCCTCGTGAACGAGGGACTGATCGAAAAAACAGGAAATCTCAACCGGACCCTCAGACTTCCGAACAGCGGTTCGGCATCTGTTCCGGTAATTGGTACGGTCACTGCCGGTATGCCAATTACTGCTGTTGAGGACATCACAGGCTACGTAGGCTTTGAAGCTGACGGAGTTGACCCAAGTGAACTTTTTGCCCTTAAAATCCGCGGCGAAAGCATGATCAACGCGGGCATTCTCGACGGCGACATCGTAATCGTAAAACGATGCTGCTACGCGGAAAACGGCGATATTGTCGTCGCATTCATCGATGGCGAAGACGCTACCGTCAAGACTTTCTACAAGGAGAACGGTCACTATCGTCTCCAGCCGGAAAACGACACAATGGAGCCGATTATCCTCCGTAATGTGGAAATTCTCGGCAGGGTTATCGGACTTAAACGGTATTACTGATTTTTCGCTGACACTCCTCATTCTTAAAAACGTATATAGAATTTGTACTGAAATTTCACTGATTTAACCGAAAAAATTTTCGTTAAATTTTGAAAAAGCTCTTTTCATATCATAAAAAATGTTGTATAATGTAGATTGGTATATTATTTCGGAAATACCGCTCAAAGAAAAAGAAAGGAACGTTATTATGCTAAACGATGTAAAGGTTATCATCTGCGGCAAGGAATACAAACTCAAAACCTCCGAGTCGCCGAATTACGTTTTTGCCCTCGCCCGTTCACTCGAAGCGAAAATCAATGAAGTGTCCTCCGGCGGGTCTTCACCATACAGCGCGGCTATTATGGTTGCTCTTAGTCTTCTCGACGATCTCAATAAGGCTAATCAGCACCTTGACAGCATACGCGACCAGTCCAAGGAATATGTGGACGAGGCAGGTAAATCACGCATTGAACGCGATGCAGCTCTTAAAGAAATTGAAGTTCTTAAATCAAAAATCGTACAGCTCGAAAATCTTGTAAAGCTGAAACAGCTCAAAGACAGCATCTGATGAATCGTAACCGACCCGAAATTCTGGCTCCGGCAGGCAGCTTTGAAACGCTGACCGCCGCAATACGTGCAGGCGCGGACGCAGTTTATGTCGGCGGAAAGCATTTCTCGGCGCGCAGCAATGCGACGAATTTCACCCTTGACGAGCTTTCTGAAGCAGCTGACTTCTGTCACCTGCGGGGTGTTAAGATTTACCTTGCAGTAAATACCGTAATTTCCGACGACGAAGCCTGCGAATTCTGTCGATACATAAAAGAGACTGCCCGATTCGGCATCGACGCTTATATCGTTCAGGACTGGGGCTGCGCCTACCTTATAAAAAAATGTGTTCCCGATGCAGTTCTCCATGCCTCTACGCAGATGACCGTACACACTCCTTACGGTGCAGAGCTTCTAAAGGAACTCGGCTTTACACGCACTGTTCCTGCGCGTGAGCTGGACGCTGATACTATAAAGGCAATATGTGATACTGGCATTGAGACAGAAATATTCGTTCATGGAGCGCTCTGTATGTCCGTTTCGGGACAGTGCTATATGTCTGCTATGATCGGCTCCCGCTCTGCTAACAGAGGACGGTGCGGTCAGGCATGCAGACTCCCCTTTTCAACCTGCAGGAACGGCAATCATGCCGCACTTTCGCTGAAAGATCTGTCGCTTCTTCCGATCATCTCAAAAGCCGAAGCAACAGGCAGCTGCTCCTTCAAAATCGAAGGCAGAATGAAACGTCCGGAGTATGCAGCATCGGCTGTAGCAGCTCTGAAAACAGCTATGGACGGCGAAAATCCCGACATGGACACGCTGAAAAAAATCTTCTCCAGAGGCGGATTCACCAATGGATATTTCACTGGAAATCTCAGCGGTATGTTCGGAGTCCGCGAAAAGGAGGACGTTACCGCAGCAAAAGATATTTTTCCAAAAATTCATGAGCTTTACCGCTTCGAGCGTAAATGCCGAACAATCGACTTCCACGCCGTGATAAAGAAAAATCAGCCATTTGAGCTGGCTGCCTCCTGCGGAGATGTGACGGTCTCGGCAAAATCAGATATTCCCGAAACCGCAGTGAATCGTCCGACCGATTTCGGCTTGCTTGAAAAACAGCTGTCACGGCTTGGCGACACGATATACCGCCCGGGCAGGATTACTGCAGATATTGACGGCGGACTAATCGTTCCTGCCGGAAAAATCAATGACCTGCGGCGTCGGGTAGTCTCTGAGCTTGACGGCAAAATAATCGACTGCGAACGTCCGAAGTTTACCGTTACAAACTATTCTCCGCAAATCAGATACACCCGGGAGAACAATGGCGGAATCGTTCCTGTCAGAGTCAGCTGCCGTAACGTAGAACAGGCTCTTGCAGTTCATGACCTTGCGGAATTTCTGATTATTCCCTCAGATATTGCGGCTGATGAACGTCTTTCCATACTGGACAGAGACAAAATAATTATCTCGCCGCCGAGGTTCTTTACTTATTTCCGAAAAGGCTTCGCTCAGCTTGAGAAACTGAAAAATTCCGGGTTTACCCGACTTTTATGTCATAATCCCGACTGTATAGAATTAGGAAAACAGCTTGGTTTTATTCTTCACGGAGGCTTTGGACTGAATATCCTCAACTCGTTCAGTATCAAGGTTCTTGCCAGACTTGGTCTGACTGACGTAACAGCCTCTTTTGAAGCCGATATCTCCCTGCTGAACGGATTAAAATCCGAAATTCCCACAGGTGCAGTTATTTCGGGCAGACTTCCGCTTATGCTCACACGAAACTGCCCCATAAAGAACGAAATCGGCTGCGGCAAATGCACAAAACAGCTTACCGACCGCACAGGACGAAGCTTCATGGTACAATGCAGCGACGGATATGTTGAGATTCTCAACTCCGATGTACTTTTCATGGCGGACAGACTCACGAAGATGAGGAATATAAGCTTCGGAATCGTTATGCTAAGCTATGAATCTCCCGAGCAGGCACGGCGTCTGATTATCGGGGAAAAGCCGCCATGTACTGTAACACGCGGACTATATTACAGAGGAATCGGAAATTATGAAACTTAAAATAAAAAAACTAAGGCACGATGCGGTTATGCCGTCACGTGCCACCAATGGAAGTGCAGGCTTCGACCTGTGCGCCTGCATTACGGAAACTATTACGCTGAAAAGTGGCTCTATTGCGATGATTCCCACAGGTCTCTCCGCTGAACCTGACTGTTCGGACGCAGCTTTGCTGATTTATCCGCGTTCAGGTCTTTCATCAAAATACGGAATTGCACTTGCTAACTGCGTAGGTGTAGTCGACAGCGACTATCGCGGAGAAATTATGATTCCGCTTATCAATCATGGCAAGTCGGATTTTGTCATTGAAAATGGTATGAGGATCGCTCAGCTTGTTATCTCACCCATTATCGTTCCGGAAATAGTTCCTGCCGAATCAGTCTCCGAAACCGAAAGAGGCTCCGGAGGATTTGGCTCTACGGGACTTTAATGGCAGGCTTCATCCCCGGCTCATTTGCAGGAATGATACTGACTTTCCGTTTTTCCATATTTTCACTATATCCCTCCTTTAATAGATATAGCAGAAAAAAACGGGATTATCTCCAAGACAGTAATATGTGCGGTGATTTCTATAAAATGCCGCGAAATTAAATCAAACATGAGGTGTAAACAAAATGAAAAAGACTTTACTTATGTCGCTGTTTATCATTGCGGCTATCGTTATCGGAGGACTTCTCGGAGACGCTGTTGAGGGAATTCAGCCCCTTGAATGGCTTGCTTATTCGAAATCCTTTGCCTTTGAGCCCGGCACTTTTCTTAATCTTGACGTGCTCGCACTGACTTTCGGAATCAGATTTCAGGCGAATGTGGCTCAGCTGATTTGCTGTCTTATTGCACTTTTTGCATATTATAAGCTTGCTCCTAAGCTTGTTCCGGGTAAATAATTCTGCCTTAATTTTACATATGTATTTTTCGGCAGCTACATTATAATAAATATATACAGCGGCTCTCTGCGCCGCACATTTTATCACAAGGAGCTTCATAAATGTTTACTAAGGATATTGGTATTGATTTAGGTACCGCTAATACACTCGTCTACGTCAGAGGAAAGGGAATCGTTATCCGCGAACCATCTGTCGTTGCTGTCAAT
Organism: Oscillospiraceae bacterium; assembly: GCA_029007035.1. Classification (GTDB taxonomy): domain Bacteria; phylum Bacillota; class Clostridia; order Oscillospirales; family Ruminococcaceae; genus Ruminococcus. Next base: position 20,445 of record JAQXHC010000046.1, on the reverse strand, counting down.
ACAAGGACAGACAAATGCCGATATGTCGGCAAAGAAGCAAAAGATGTCATCGGCAGGACTCCGGGTTCGATTGTTGCTGTCCGTCCGCTGAAGGACGGTGTTATCGCCAACTTTGACATCACAACAACTCTCCTTCAGGAATTTATAAAAAAGGCACTGAGAGGAACTGTTTTCACCAAGGCAAACGTAATTATATGTATTCCCTCGGGTGTTACAGCCGTTGAGCGGCGTGCTGTCCGTGAATCGTGCCAAAAGGCAGGAGCACATAATGTCCTGATAATTGAAGAACCTATGGCGGCAGCTATCGGTGCAGGTCTGCCTACAGGCGAGCCGACAGGAAGCATGATTGTCGATATAGGCGGAGGTACTGCCGAGGTTGCTGTCATCTCTCTCGGCGGAATAGTTGCTTCGCGCTCGGTAAGATGTGCGGGAGACGAATTCGACTCATCAATTATCAACTATATTAAGAAAAAATACAATCTCCTTATCGGTGAACGCACTGCTGAAAGCATCAAAATCGAAATCGGCTCGGCTTTCCCCGGTGAAAGAGAAGAAACTATGGAAATCAAGGGCAGGAACCTGCTAAACGGTCTCCCCGAAAATATCACGATTACTTCTGCGGAAATCCGTGACGCTCTCGTTGAACCGCTTTCGCGCGTAATTGAAGCTATCAAGGCGACTCTCGAGGATACTCCGCCCGAGCTTTCAGCCGATATTATCGACCAGGGAATTACTCTCGCAGGCGGAGGAGCACTTCTTCGCGGACTTGACAAACTCATCAACCGCGAGACGGGTATGCCTGTTTATATAGCTGAATATCCCCTCGACTGCGTTGCTGAGGGCACGGGTAAAATTCTCGAAAATATCGATAAATATCAGGACGCTCTCACCGAAAACGTTAAGTATTACTAAGGAGGTCTCCCATGCGGGAATTCTTCAAAAGCACCCGATTCAAAATTCTGCTCGGCTTTCTTGCCTTTCTTGTTGGAATAATGGTATTTGCCGTCACCAAAGGCGGATATTCCGTTTCGGGAGCTTCGATTATTAACACGGTCACCAAGCCTTTCCGCAAAGTCTCAAACAGCATCAGCATGAAAATTGAACGGACTCTCGACAAGGTTACAAACGCGACGGAATACTATAACGAAAATCAGCGCCTTAAACAGCAGATAGGCGAACTTAACAACCAGCTTACGGAATATAAGGCGATGAAAGAAGAGGTCGAGGAGCTTCGCAAATTCGTTATGATTAAAGAGGAGCATGAAGACCTTATTATCTCACAGCCCTGTGATGTTCTGGGGTATGTGACAAATGATCCGTTCAAGTCCTTTACAATTGATAAAGGCTCCGCGGACGGAATCGGTCTGCATTGTCCCGTCGCCACGGCTGAAGGTCTTGTCGGAATAACCGTCGAGGTATCGGAACACGTTTCTACCGTAAGGACTATTCTATCTCCGGATTTGTCGATTGCGGCAGTTTCATCAGAATCAGGCTCGACAGACTACGGAATTATCGAAGGCTCGATTCTTGAATCGACAGAGGGCATGACCAGGCTGATTCATCTTGATATCGAGAACCGCCTCAAAGTTGGCGACCTTATGATTACAACCGGCACAAGCGGAATTTTCCCCAAGGATTACTCAATCGGTACGGTTACAAAGGTCGCTCTCGACAGCAACGGACTTTCCGCATATGCCGAAATAGAGCCGTGCGTCGATATCGGACGGCTTTCGTCGGTTATAGTTATAACCGACTTTGACGGCAAGAGGGAGGAAGCTGATGAGGATTAAAACATCGCGTGAAAAGCGGATTCTAATTCTTAAAACTGCTGTAAGGTGGATTCTGTACTATATCGTGATCTTTGCAGGTTTCATCTTCATGACCTCGGGAACACTGAAAAAACCCGTTATTCTTATCCCGATTGCGCTGTGCATATCCGTGGGAAACAATCAGCTTGCAAGCGCAGCTACAGGGGCTATATGCGGATTTCTCATTGACATAAGCTGCGGAAAGCTTTTCGGCTACAATGCCGTGGTGCTGACCGCCTTCTGCATACTGATTTCGCTTGTTTTTGAGCTTTACCTAAAAAATAAATTTATTAACGTACTTATCGCAACAGCCGCAGTTTCGTTCATATCCGGCTGGCTCGATTACAAGTTCTATTACGAAATGTGGAATTACGAAAACGTCGAGATCATTTTCAGAGAGGTAACTCTGCCGGTATGGCTTTATACGGTCGTATCGTCAGTTTTTGTTTTTTTGATTATCAAGCTCATAAACCACTTCCTTATGCCAAGGGAACACCTTACCATTGAGGAGGTCATCAACAATATCAAGCAGAATGGTTAGACAGATTTACCGGTATTTTTGCGGCAGGGTTTAACCGGCAGAACAATATTATTCCCGAAAGGAGCAATATAATGAACAGCTTCTCCGACAACATCAAATCTGTCATCATTGTTATACTCGTGTTGGTGCTTGGTATCTCCGGAGCAATGCGGCTTATGGAAATTCAGGTTGTCGGCGGTGACGGTACAAACAAAAAAAACAGCAGCAGCGGAAGTTCGTCTTTCGTCTATACACGCAGTGTCGCGGCTACCCGCGGCGAGATTATGGATTACAGCGGCAACCTTATTGTAAGCAATACCGCCTGCAAGAACATAGTGCTCAGAAAAGCTCTTTTTCCCGAGGACAATGCCGAGGGAAATTATATTCTGCTGACCGTTTACAACGAACTTAAAATCCGCGGTTACCATGTCGAAACCCACCTTCCGATTTCAAAAACAACGCCCTATGTTTTCACCTCCGACGACACCGACGAGCTTAAATCCGACCTCAGCCTGAATGTTTATGCGACAGCAGAAAACTGCATCGATAAGCTCATCGACGATTACGAAATCGCTGAAACATACTCCGAAGAAGAAAAGCGCATTATCGCCGGTCTGAGGTATGAGCTTATGTACATGGATTTCTCCTACAGCAACGATTTTCTGCTTGCTGAGGATGTGGATTCCGACACAGTTATTAAAATGAAAGAGCTGAGCAACATCCTCCGGGGGGTGGACGCAGTGGATTCCGTTACTCGTCAGATCGTAAGAGGAGATATTCTCCCCCACGAAATCGGAACAATAGGTCCGATATGGGCTGAAGAATATGACGAACTGAAAGAAAAGGGATACGCTCTCAATGATGTACTCGGAAAAAGCGGAATCGAAAAAGCTATGGAAACAGAGCTCCGCGGTCAGAACGGCTCGGAAAAAATCACCGTCAATAATGGTCAGATTACAGCTATCGATCTGGCTTCAGAGGCTAAATCGGGAAGCACCGTAAAGCTTACCGTCAACGGAACATATCAGCTTGAACTGCAAAGTATTCTTGATAATTTCATTGCGAATTTTCCAAGTATCAACACCAATTCAAAGCTGAAAGACGTAAACTGCGGTGCAATCGTTGTTCTTGACGCTAAAACAGGCGCGGTCAGAGGAGCTGCAAATGCTCCGACATATAATCTGCTTGACTATGTCAACGACTACGAATCCGTTTTGAACGCCGAAAACGCACCTCTTTTCAACCGCGCGACATATGGTCTCTACAAGCCGGGCTCAACGTTCAAGACCATTACTGCGACCGCAGGTCTTAATGAGGGAATTGTCAACGACGAAACTTCCTTTGTCTGCCAAAGAAACTACGAATACAAAGGCTCGCCCTATCACTGTACAGGCAGTCACGGCAATATTTCAGTGACAAGAGCGATTCAGGTTTCGTGCAATATCTACTTTTACGAGCTGTCACAGCGGCTCGGCATCGACACTATCAACGAATATGCCGGTCTTTACGGACTTGGACAGCATACAGGAATCGAAACCGGAGACGCAGCAGGCTATCTCGCAAGTCCCGAGGAATTTGAAAAACGCGACGAACCGTGGTATATCGGCTACGTTCTTCAGGCCGGAATCGGAAACATCGACTGCGGAATGACTCCCCTGCAGATGGCTAATGTTGCCTGCACTATCGCCAACAACGGTGTACGCTATACGCCATACATTGTTGACAGTCTCTATGAATACAACACAAACAACGTTTCCTATAAGACTCAGCCAAAAATTGCCGCTGAAATTGAGCTTAACTACGATTATGTATACGACTGCATAGAAGAGGGCATGATTGCCGCTTCTCACAATATGCCGGCAAAATATTCACTTTCTAATCTTGGCTTCGATGTAGCTATCAAGACCGGTACCCCTCAAAGAGGAAGCAATGGAGAACAGGATTCATTCTTCATCGGCTATGCTCCCGCAGACGACCCTGAAGTCGCTTTTGCAGGCGTTATTGAGGGAGGAGAATACTCAAAATATATGATCCGTGATATTCTTCTCGCATATCAGCGATGCTACGGACTTAACGGCGTTGCCCCAACAGCCGTGCTAAATCCCGAAACTCAGACAGATACTGGTACAGCAACAGGTACAGGTACAGATACCGGAACAGGAACGAATACAGGCTCGAATATAAACCAGACTCAGACTGAAACGGTAACTCAGGCTCAGCAGCCGACTGATGTTCAGCCTCAGACAGACTCGCCTGCCGAACCGCAGTCCGAAGCTCACACTGAGACCCCTTCACTTCCGGAACAGCCTTCAACCTTACCGCCGGAAACTCAGGATAGAGGTGCTCCCGTCGAAAATAATCCAATCGGCTGATATTACAATTAAGACACATGAAATTATGACTCCTCTTTTTTAAATCCGGCATCCGCAGAGAAACGTCAAACACGGCTAAGACATACAGCCGGTTAATGAAATCCAAACAGACAGGTTTAAACTTTTACTTGACCTGTCTGTTTTATTATTTGTGATAAAAAATTTTTGAAAATGCCAAATAAACGCTGTATACATATTGACAATCTTAAATATATATGCTATAATACATTCAAAGATTTGAATGTATTGATAATAGGAGTGTGCAAATGAAAGATAAGCAGATAATAAATTTATTCAAGGCACTCTGCGATGAGAACAGGCTACAGATATTAAGACTTTTGCAGGACGGCGAAAAATGTGCCTGCAAATTACTTGAAGAGCTTAATATAACACAGCCTACTCTTTCGCATCATATGAAGCTCCTCTGCGACAGTGAATTAGTTATCGGCAGAAAAGAAGGCAAATGGATGCATTATTCTATTTCTTCGGAAGGTGCAGAAATAGCAGTTAATGTACTGAAAGAATTAACTAAAACAAGCAAAAAAGAATGCAGTTCCGGCTGTGAAAAGGATGAATAATATGACACATAAAGAAAAAGCAGTATGGTATTATGAATATAATTTCAATTGCTCGCAAGGAGTATTTACAGCCTTTGCGACTGAATTGGGAATGGATGAAAAACAGGCACTCATGCTAAGTACAAATTTTGGCGGAGGTGCAAGAAAAGGCGAAATGTGCGGAGCTGTATCGGGAGCATTAATGGTGCTCGGACTGATGTACGGACATTCTGAAAGTGAAAATACAGCCGGCAAACTGAAATCATACAATATTTCAGAACAGTTCATGAACAGATTTATTGAAAAACAAGGCAGTGTTGTTTGTCGTGAACTTCTTGGTTATGATTTGACAAAATCTGATGATATGACAATCATTAAAGAGAATAATCTTTTCAGAACAATTTGTCCTGATATGATAAAATGTGCCGTAGATGTACTTGAAGAAATAATAGCAGAAAACTGATACAGCCGCAATAAATGCGGCTTAAAACAACGGTTATATATCTATACATTTCAATCTTTAAATATATCTATGTTTTGGAGGCTATCATGAGTGAAATATGGAGTTTTTTTCAGGACGAAATACTCGGTATGAAATGGCTGAATCGACTGATTTCAGGTTTATTGGAAACAATCGGACTTGATACATCGGGAAGAATTGGGGGGAGTATAAACTTTTTCCTTTATGATACAATCAAAATAATGGTTCTGCTTGGATTTCTGATTCTTGTGATTTCATATATCCAAAGCTATTTTCCGCCTGAAAGGTCAAAGAAAATCCTTGGGCGATTTCATGGTATAGGAGCGAATATTATTGCAGCTCTGCTCGGAACAGTAACACCATTCTGCTCCTGTTCGTCAATTCCGTTGTTCATGGGATTTACAAGTGCAGGACTTCCGCTTGGTGTGACATTCTCGTTCCTGATTTCTTCACCAATGGTCGATTTAGGCTCTCTCGTTCTGCTGATGAGCATTTTCGGCTGGAAAGTTGCTGTTGTATATGTTATTGTCGGACTTGTAATAGCAGTTGCAGGCGGAACGCTGATTGAAAAACTTCGCCTCGAAGATCAAGTAGCAGACTTTATCAGAAATGGTAAAGTTCTTGATATTCCGCAAAACAAACCGCATTTCAACGACAGAATAAAATACGCATGGGAACAGGTTGTTGAAACTGCAAAAAAAGTTTTCCCTTATGTTCTTGCGGGTGTTGCAGTCGGAGCATTTATTCACAACTGGATACCGAAAGATATTATTGTAAAAGTACTCGGTACAGGTAATCCGTTCGGTGTTATCATTGCAGCAGTTGCCGGGGTGCCTATGTATGCGGACATCTTCGGATGTATCCCTATTGCAGAAGCGCTGCTTGGAAAAGGTGCAAGACTTGGCGTTGTACTTTCATTCATGATGGGAGTTACAACACTTTCGCTTCCGTCAATGATAATGCTGAAAAAAGCAGTTAAGCCGAAACTTCTGGGCATTTTCATAACAATCTGTACAGTCGGGATCATTATTGTAGGATATTTCTTCAATATGGTTCAGGGTGTATTGGTATAAAACAAACTCAAGGAGGAAACTATTATGGCATTATTCGGAAAGAAAAAAGAAGAAAAGGCAGCCTGTGGCTGCAACGGTGGCTGTGATACAGGCGTAAAAGCAGTTGCAGGCACATCAATTAAGAGTATCAAGGTTCTCGGTGCAGGATGCAAGTCCTGTCATGAGCAGTATCAGAACGTATTGAATGCAGTTGCCGAACTGGGTATTGCAACAGATGTGCAGTATATCACTGATATGGAAGTGGTAATGGGATATGGTGTTATGTCCATGCCTGCAATTGTAATCAATGAAAAGGTCGTAGCTTACGGCAAGGTGCTGAAAACAAAGGAAGTTATGGAGCTTATGAAATGAAGAAAGTTGCATTCATCTGTGTACACAATTCATGCAGAAGTCAGATAGCAGAAGCTCTCGGTAAACATTTTGCATCTGATGTGTTTGAAAGCTATTCAGCAGGAACAGAAACAAAAGATCAGATAAATCAGGATGCTGTTCGTCTGATGAAAGAACTTTATGGCATCGACATGGAGAATACGCATTACAGCAAGAAATATAAGGATATTCCTGAGCCTGATATTGTAATTTCAATGGGATGTGATGTCGGCTGTCCGTTCATAGGAAGAACGTTTGATTATGAATGGAGTCTTCCCGATCCTACCGGACTAAGTGATGACGTCTTTAAAGAAGCCATTGCTGAAATAGAAAAAAAGATTTTGTTACTGAGAGCAGAATTGTCATGCTAAGACAAGACGACATTTCATAATGACGTAATTGATGTCATATACACGCATAAAGTTTGAGCAGTACCGCAATTAAGCGATACTGCTCTTTTTGTTTTACGTTAGTTGCCGTGTGTAATAACCGTTTGGACAGAAATACGCAGTCTGTTCTTATCAGTCTCTCCACATTTTCCGGTAGGCAAAGCAGGTGAGATTCTCTGATTTTTTGAACTGCCTTGCGAAATAGCTCTGGTCGTTAAAACCGCAAAGATGTGATATTTCCTCGACCGATTTATCTGTAAACCGAAGCAATTTTTTTCCGTAGTTTATCCGGGCGGTAATGATCTGCTGGAAAATTGTCTGACCGTAAATTTTCTTGTACTCTCTTGTGAGATAAAATTTACTTATGTAGAACTCCGACGCAAGGAGCTCAAGAGAAAGCTCCTCATTGAAATGCTCGTCGATATAGTCGTGAACCAATAAAATTTTTTGCTGGACAGCTGTATCGCAGCACCGGATCTCAGAACTTGTGGTAAGAGAAAGCGTGAGCATCTGTACAATCAGTCCGGACGTTATAACCTCGGTATTCGCTCCCCTCAGCTCATTAACCTTTATGATTTCTGTAATGGTTGAAATAATCCTGTCAAAAGAATCAGGTCGGAATACATTTTTCGACTGCGAGAGAAAATACTCATAATACTGCTCGGAGGTACTTCCGTTAAAGTGAACCCAAAGCAGCTCCCACGGGTCATTTTCAGAGCTTTTATAAAAATGTGAAATTCGGCAGTCGATGAAAAAACATTCGCCTTTGGTGACCAAAAAAGTTTCGTTTCCGATTGTAAGCTCACCGCTGCCTGAAGTTACAGCGACGAAAAGGAATGAATCGAGGTTCTGACGCTGAGTCGATGCGTGCTCCTCACTTTTCAGACATCCCGTCTCCTGCATATAAAAGAACGCATGCTTTGCAACAGGACCGGGAGTGCCGATGATTCTTTTCGAAAGCCTGTTTTTAAATCCAGCAACATTTTTTTCCATATCCTGCACCTCACATTATAGTAAATCTATTTTGATCAATGATTTCATAAATAAATTATAACACATAAGACAGGATTTGTCCATACTTTTTGAAAAATATTGCTCTCAACAGTAAAATATTGCCTAAATCAATATCAGAAGTACAACTGCTGAAATGGCTGCTATCAACAGAACAGGAATTAGAATTTTTCCGATATTAACGTGTCTGCGTGGATAAGCCGTCCCTATTTCCATAGAGGCAAGCAGTTTGTTAGCTTCAGCGAGAGAGACCTTTCCAGGAAGCTCTCTTACTGAGGGTTTCAAATAAAACACTGCCTTGTCAAAATATGGACTGTTAGGATAGTTGATCTCGATTATCCTCTTGTTAACGCCTTTAATCATCGTATAATTCCTTTCATGAAGCAGATTTTTTTGGATTTGTCAAGTACCGCGGCGGATTGAACATTCCGTTAAAATTCAAGAAAATCGGCATCTGACGCAATGAAATTATGGACAACTTTACAGCCTGATATACAAGCCGTAAAAAATCACTTCACTGACACGGCTGTTGAAAAGTATCCGGAAACAGTGGAAAACCGTTAAGGCAATTGTTGAAAACTCTGTGGAAACAGTGGAAAACCAACGATATATACGTTCAAAAACGTCAATGTGGAAATGTTAAAAGCTTCCGGCGGAATTATATTACAATTGGTAGACAGTATATTGCTTTAGAAAAGTTCAACAAATTTTTTAAATAAACTTTGTGCACTTTAGCTATTGCATCGTATATAGTGGAAAAGATACTGCTGCGCGATTCCCCCTATATCCTTTGCAAAATCGGGAAATCCGGAGGGATAATACTGTTCCATGACCCTTTTCATCCAGACGTCAAGCGGGAATGCTTCAGTTCGGTACATTCCGAAGAGCAGAACGCATTCGGCAACCTTTGGACCAACTCCTTTAATAGCTTTCAGGGCAGTCCGTGCATCTTCAATCGGCATTCTGCGAATCGCTGAAAGGTCAATCTCTCCTGAAGCTGTCTGGGCTGCTGCGTCCTCGATATATTTTGCTCTGAAGCCACTGCGGAGATATGAAAGAGAGTCGGCATTTTCTGCGGAAAGCTCCTCTGCATCGGGAAATCTGCCGCCGTAATGTTCGCACAGACGTGCAATAATTCCCTTTATTCGCGGAATGTTGTTGTTCTGCGAAATGATGAACGAAATCAGACATTCCCAGCTGTCCTGCCGCAAAAGGCGGATTCCTCCTGCAAATCCGCACGCCTTTGAAAGCGTCGCATCCTCAGAAAGTCTTCGTTTGATCTCGCTGTAGTCGGTATTGAAATCAAAATAGTCCACCCATTTATCAAGGAAGTCCGCTTCCGATGTATTGTGGAATACAAAAATCCCTTTCCTCTCCTGCGAGACTTTCAGACTGCTGTTTAGGAAATTCCCCTCATATGTACACTCATAGTCTGAAGCTATTTTCTGCCATCTGAATGCCTGTCCGCAATCGAGAGTTTCATCAAGACTGAGATTCGGTTCACTTACGATAATGTCATTTCCACGAATTGAATAGTCCATTTTTTTGCTCCTTTGTGTATATTTCATTAAATAATCTTCAAAAGCACGTTTACTCTTGATTTTTCTATTAAATTATACTAAAATAAAAGATATAATACAAGTGTTAGGAATGATTTTTTTTGAAAAAAATTTTGGCGCTCATCTTGACATCAATTCTTGCTTCATCGGCTTTCGCTGGCTGCGGCGAGAAAAAAAACAAAAATGATAAATCCGCAATAACTCCCGAACAGAATTCCTCGGCAGCATCAACTTCCGACGTACAGACATCCTCTTCGGAACCCGCTACTGCTCCTCCTGTAGCAATCGGCAGCATTGAGAAAGCCGAAGGCAAATTCATATATGATAATGCAGGAATACTCAGTTCTGCCGATTATGACATAATCAATAACTATGTGGGTATGCTCTACACGGATTACCTCATAAACGCTGCTGTAGTAACCTCAGATGATCTCGGCGGTCTTACACCCGAACAGTTTGCCAAGGAGGCGTATATTGACATCTACAGCGGCAGAGGAAGCGGTCTGCTGCTTCTGATCAACAATGATACCAATGAGGACTACCTCTACAAAAAGGGCAGCTGTCAAGCCTCTGTCAGTGAGCAGGACGAAAAGCTCGCATTCTACTGGGCGACAAGGGAAATCATCAGCGGCGATATCAGGAACGCAGTTCTGCGTATAATGAAGCTTGGCGAGGGCGGTTCACAGCATATTTTCGATAATGTCGGCGCATTTTCCGCTGAAAGCGTTTCAGTTCTTGAAAGTGCCTGTACATCGTCATCTGTCAGCATTTCCGTATTAGCCACAACGAACGGAACTCAGTCCTCCAATGAGGAGATATGTCAAAGCTACTGCGACCGCAGATATTCCGGAGAAGCAGGTATCATGATTATGCTTGATACTGCAACAGACACCATCACGACTGTTTCCTCAGGCAGTGCTCTGCCCGACAGTCTCGAAACAGCACTCACTTCCGCAAATACCCTCGCTGCCGAAAAAAAATACACCGAGGCGGTTAATTCACTCATTACCGTACTGAAAGGATAAAATATGCTGAAAATTGATCTCACAGGCAGACTTGCTGTCATTACCGGCGCAACAGGTCAGCTCGGACGCGTTATGGCTGAAGTGTTCGGCGACTGCGGTGCAGACATCGCCGTCCATTATCATTCGAACGAGCAGAAAGCACGCGAACTGGTCGGAGAGATTCGCTCCAAGGGCAGGCGTGCTGATGCTTTTCAGGCAGACATTACTGACTTTGAGTCGCTGAAAAAGCTCAAAGCAAACATCTCGGATTCACTTGGTGAAGCGGATATTGTTGTCTGCAATGCAGTTATTCAATATCCGAGGACAGTCGCTCTCGAACAGGATATTGCCGATTTCTACAGTCAGTTTGATTCATGTGTGATGCACAACGTATATATGGCAAAGCTGTTTATCCCCGGCATGATAGAAAAGCGAAAAGGCCGTTTCATTGCTATAAATACCGAGTGCTCTGCGTTGTGTGAGCCGACGTTCAGCGCGTATTCAGCTGCCAAGCGCGGTCTTGACGGATTTATCCGATGTCTTGCCAAGGAGGTCGGTCAGTACGACATCACAGTAAATCAGGTCGCTCCAGGCTGGACAATCAGCGAAAACGACCGTCTGAGCCATACTGAAGTCCAGCCCGGTTATGATTCCACCGTTCCTCTCAGACGGCGCGGAACAGACCTTGAAATTGCACAAATGGCGGCATTTCTTGCATCCGACCTCGCAGGCTTTACAACAGGCGCATATATCCCCGTCTCAGGCGGACGAGTGATGCCTGCGATCTGAGCTTTCGGGAGCGCTGTCTTAGAGCCTGTTCAAAAAAAAATGAATCAATAACTGAACTATCCTCAATCTTATATTAATAGATTTTTCGGCATAACGGCAGGATCTATGCCCGAAAAAATTCAGGAAACAAACCAGCAGAATCTATCAGATTACAACATTATATTTTTGGAGTTTAATTATAATGCTTTATAAAATCGACCTCTCAGGTGAATGGGGATTTCGTACCGACGAAGAGAAAAACGGACTCCTCAGCCAATATTATCTCCTCGGCGGAACAGATAAAATCACTCTTCCATCCACCGTTTCTCTATCAAAACTTGGCAGACCCAATCCAAAATCCGAAACAGGCTTTCTAACCGATGCCTATGCCTATGAGGGCTATGGCTGGTACTATAAAACCGCGGATTTAAGCGGAATTCCCTGCACATATTCGGTGAAGCTTTTCCTCGAACGCACCCGTTATACCACTCTCTGGATTAACGGCGAAAAAATCGGCTCACGGAACAGCCTTTGCACCCCTCATCTCTACGACATCAGCCGCTTTGCCGGTGAAATTATCAGCATTGCCGTCTGTGTCAGCAACTGCGATTACGCAACAAAAGGCGGTCATATGACTTCGCCCGACACTCAGTCTAACTGGAACGGAATCACCGGAGAAATCTGTATTTTAGTCTCGGAAAATCCCTGCATTTCCTCAATTGACGCTTATCCCGATGCAGATAAAAAATCCGTCAAGTTCCGTCTTGAGCTTGAGGGTGCGGAAAAAGCTGATATTGAGCTTTGGGGAGCTTCCTCAGACGGCAAAATCATTGATAAACAACGATTTCATATCTGTAAAAGCTCATCGGAGATCACACTCAGTCTCGGCGAAAATGCCTCGTTATGGAGCGAATACACTCCTGTTACATACACTGTCAGGGCAGCGATTTGCGGCTCTGCTGATGTCGCCTCTGTCACGTTCGGACTTCGGAGCTTCACTGCCAACGGTCTTAATCTGCTCTGCAACGGCAGAAAAATCTTCCTCCGCGGCAAGCATGACGGTATGATTTTTCCTCTCACGGGGGCTGCGCCTACTTCCGTTGAGGAATGGATTAAAATTTTTGAAACAGCTCAGAAATGGGGTATCAATCACTATCGCTTCCATACCTGCTGTCCCCCCGACGCAGCTTTCACTGCCGCTGATATAATAGGAATATATATGCAGCCGGAACTTCCATTCTGGGGAACAATCACCGATAAATCCGACGATAATCACAATGCCGCCGAACAGGAATATCTGATAACAGAGGGCAGACGGATTCTCAAAACCTTTGGAAATCACCCTTCATTCGTGATGATGTCTCTCGGCAATGAACTCTGGGGCAGCAAGGAACGGCTGAATGAAATTCTCGGAATGTATAAATCTATCGACAGCCGCCGCCTTTACACTCAGGGCAGCAACAATTTTCAGTTTTGGCCGAATATTCAGCCAAATGATGATTTTTTCTCGGGAGTCCGTCTCAGCAAAAGCCGACTTATCCGCGGTTCTTATGCTGACTGCGATGCTCCCCTCGGCTTCGTCCAGACCGATGAACCAAATACATCTCATTCCTACGATGAGCTGATTTTCCCGAAAGACCATGTTTCCGAGGCTTCTGCAGTTCACAAGGAAATAGAGATACAATACGGAACCGGTGTAAAAAAAATAACAGCCGACGGCTCGGATGATGAACTTTTTCCGACAAAGCCGATCATCACACACGAGGTCGGACAGTACTGCTCATTTCCCGATTTCGACGAGATCCCAATGTACAGCGGACCGCTGAAACCGCGTAATTTAGAGACTTTCCGCCGACGTATCGCCGAAAGAAAGCTTCTCCCCTACGCTGAGGATTTTCACATTTCCTCAGGCAGACTCGCATTTCAGTGCTATAAATACGAAATTGAAGCTGCCATGCGTTCAAAATATATTTCGGGTTTTCAGCTGCTTGATTTGCAGGATTTCACCGGTCAGGGAACCGCTCTTGTAGGAATGCTCAACGCGTTCATGAAGCCGAAAAAATTTGCCGATGAAAAGCTCCGGGAATTGTGGCTCGGATTCTGCTCCGACACTGTTATTCTTGCGGAAATCGACTCGTTTATTGTCTCAGTCGGAGATGTTCTGAATATACCCGTTCTGCTCAGATATATGAGACCGGAAAAACTCAGCAACTGTAAAATATGCTGGAGTTTTGATAAGCAGAGTGGAGAACTTGACATTCCCGATTCATCCGAGGGAATCGTCAGAATCGGGGTAATCACCCCACAGGTCCGTAAAACCGGCACATTGAAGCTTTCTCTGAATCTCGGAGATGTCAACAATGTCTATTACTTTCACGCGTATCAAAAGGCAGATGGGGACTTTCCGATACTTGGCAAATCTATTTTCGGCAACAGCTGTGTTTATACTGTGAACTCCCTTGAAGAAGCTGAAAAGCTGCTTTCAGCTGGCGAAAAAGTCCTCTATATACCGCAGAACCTGCCCGAAAGCGTCAGGGGATTTTACTGCACCGATTTCTGGTGCTATCCTATGTTCAGAAGCATCTCCGAAAGTATGTGCAGGCAGATTCCCGTTGGCACACTCGGACTTTGTATAGACTGCCAAAACTATCCCCTTGATTTTGAAACCGCTGACTGCTCATCTCCTCAATGGTATCACATCGTCAGCCATGCAGACTGCGCAATTCTTGACGGTACTGACGCAGATTTCCGTCCGATTATCATGATGACTGATAATTTCGAGCGCTGTCATAAGCTCGGTATTCTATACGAAGCCGCAGTCGGAGATGGCAGACTTATGGTCTGCACAAGCCGTCTTTACGAGATTTCACAGCGTCCCGAAGTTCGCGAATTTTATCGTTCACTGCTCCGTTATATGCACTCTGAAAGGTTCGCGCCGACGCATCAGCTGACGCTTGAACAGCTCGGACTTAAAGCAACACCACACAATTAACGTCCGATTCATGGATATCGTCCTGAATAACCATAAAAATTCATCGGAATTTCATCTAATTAACATTAAATATATTAATGTATTTCAGAAACCTTGAAATCCGCGGTTTTTCCGACATTTCTGCAATCAGCTCCGACTCGTTTTCATTAACGGCGGAGCATTTTTTTGTAAAAATCCGTCAATTGTGCCGAAAACGCATTTGACATTTAATTTTTTTCTGTTATAATTATAATAACAATTTAAACAGATTATCGGAAAGGAGCAGCAAATGAACGAAAAAGAATTTTATGACGAAACATTTAAGAATCTTCCTGTACTGACCAATCAGGTAATCAACAGTGAGGATATGCAGGAAAAGGTTTCACAGACATTTTATGAGTTTCTCGAAATGCAGCACGTTTACGACTCTGCTATTGAAGTCGTCAAAACTTACCTGAACATTCTCGACGGAGAGTTCAGCGTAAAATTCCAGCGCAACCCTATCCACAATATTGAAAGCCGACTTAAATCTCCGCAGTCGATTATCGGCAAGCTGAGAAAAAAAAATCTTCCGGTCACCACGGAAGCGGCACGGAAAAATCTGCTTGACATGGCAGGAATACGCGTAACCTGCTACTACATAAGTGACATCTACGCTATTGCAGATTTGCTCAGCCAGCGCGACGACTTCGTTATAATAAAGAAAAAGGACTATATCCGCAATCCCAAGCCCAGCGGCTACCGAAGCTTCCACATGATTATCAATGTACCCGTTTATCTCGCGACGAGAAAGACCTATGCGCCTGTAGAAATTCAGATTCGCACGATTGCTATGGATTTCTGGGCGAGTCTTGAACATCAGCTGAAATATAAAACCTCAAGTACAATCCCGCCCCAGCTTTCGGAACAGCTTCGTATGTGCGCAGATAAAATTGCCGAAACCGACGAACAGATGCAGGATATTTTTTCTCAGCTGAATGAAATTTAAAGCATACCGCACAGAGATTGTGCAAAGCTATCAGACATTCTTCGTGCAGTGTTCCCTTAGGGCACATAGACCGTATAAGGAATTACGTTCTGCTTTATGAGTGACTTTTTTCGTCATTTCCAAACACACAGATGCAAAAACACCTATAATCAACCTATTCACATTTTGCCAGCAATGTGGTAAAATGGTCTCAGATAATAAAAGAAAGGGTGACTGTCAATGTTTGGAATCATGAGAAAGATAAAACGCGAGGTCAGAGACAAGACTGTTTACATGGAGGTTTACGGCGAAAATAATGTTGCATATCGTGTTGTTGCAGGTAAAATCGACAGCTTCGGCGAGGAGGTAAGTACATATGGAGTTGAAGCCGAGGACTACCGCAGCGGAGAAATTGAAGTAATCCCCGATTTTTCACGTAATATCGAGGATGCAGTTGACTTTGCAGAAATGCTTATCAGAAGTAAAATCCCTCCGAAGCATATTTATAACAGGGCACTGAATTATCTCTGTGTTTCGATCTGAAAAATACCGCACAGTTTTTTCTGTGCGGTATTTTTTGTTAAAAATAAATTATATATTGCTTTACTATTGAAAAGAATGCAGAATTTTGGTATAATAGTCTTGCTGACTCACTGGGGCATAGCCAAGCGGTAAGGCAACGGACTTTGACTCCGTCATTCCGCCGGTTCAAATCCGGCTGCTCCAACCACATAATTACCGGCTGATGCCGGATAAAATCCCACTCTCTTTTCAATAAGATGAGGGGATTTTTTTGTTCACTAATAAGCAACATATTTTCAAAAAGCTTCTTCAGAGCGGCAGAACATTTTAATGAAAAAAACAGGCTCTCCAAAAAGGAAAACCTGCTTGAAATGGTGCCGGTGACCGGGGTCGAACCGGTACGGTATCGCTACCACCGGATTTTGAGTTTTCAACTCAGTTTCACCCCAAATCACATTACGTCACTCCAAATCATGTTTCATTGTTCAGATGATGGTCCGGCAGATATGCTCCCGAAAGAAAACAGAGCGCATCTGCGGAGAGGACTTCCCCAGGGAGATCGTCAAGTCTGCGATGCTGAAAGTCGATGTAAGCGTTCTTCAAAACGCACTGGAGCAGATCAGACATACTGACGGTGTGCAGAACTTTGAGCGTTACCTGATCAGCACCCTGTTCAACGAAGCCAACGGGAAGCGTTTCAAGGAAAATGCGACGGATCGTTGGGCGGATTATGCTGTCAAGAGAGATTTCGGCGGTCTGTACGGCGACTGACCGTCCATGAAAGGAGGTGGTGCGTATGGTTGCCTCAGAGACAAACATCAAGGCTTCGGTATTCCCGTGCTTTACGGGCAGAGATGTTCCGATCTCCGAGATCGCAAAGGCTACGGGCAAGGGCGCAGAGTTCCTCAAGCGTGGTCTGCGTGAGGGCATTTTCGACTTTGGCTATGCTGTGAAGTCCGAAAGCGGAAATGTGTACCGCTATTTCTGCCCTGACAAGCTCGTTTGGGAGAAGCTCGGCTATTTCAATCCTGAGCCTGACAAGCAGGATAAGGCAGAGCGTACCGATGAGCCGGAACAGTCCGCAGCCGGTGACGGCTCTTAACAAGTCCTTACGGCAAATTGAAGCGTTCGTCATGGATATGCTCAGTGATACAACAGGCAGAAAGTGAATGACAGCGTGTTTTTCTTCTTTGACGAGCTTCAAGAGGACGATCATAACAAGCTCTATGAGCTGATACGGAGAGAGGTGAAAAATCATGGCTAAGTCAATTTTAACCCCGGAGGGCGATCTTGTCAACTATAACAACCTGATTGCGGTCAGCGTCGAAGTGCGTTCTGTCGGTGTCGATGAGGAGCATTCGGAAGATGAATACTGTATCATTGGCACTGATGTGACGAACAAGGAGAATCTGCTGTATCACTCGGCTGACCACGATACATATACCTCTTTCTAATGTTCTCTCACCTGAGAAAAGCGATGAACACCTGATTAGAATAGCAAAGTCATCGTACTGCTTTGTATTTCCTGATAGACTTACAAAAGTACGATAGTATTCATATCATTCAAACACGGATAGACCGTCCTTATCAGACGGCTATCCGTTTCTTATTATTCCGCATATCCACAATCAAGCACTCTCAGCTTTGTATGTTCTCCGTCCTGCGGATCAACAATATCATAGGTGATTGAGCTGCACCGGAGTTCGTTGCAAAGTTCGGTAGCCCGTTTCAAGAAGTCCGGCGGTATCTCGGTAAGAGAGCCGTCGTTTTTTATGAGCTTTACGCCGTTTTTCCGCAAGTCATCGATGAAGTCCTCACTCGTCATTGTCCAGTTCCTCGGTGCTTTCTTCACCATCGCTCGTTTCAAGGGTGATCGTGTGAGTATAGATCATGTGGTCATTCAGGCAGTCCAGGGAGCAATAGCTCTGATTGGTGTCCTGATGCTTGTAATAGCTCTTGCCTGCGGGTATTTCCTTGTAACAGTTCGCACAAAACATTATTCGTCCCTCCAAAGATAGATCATAGTATCATAAACGGCTCGCTGTGCCTGCATACGGAGCAGATTGCCGATAGAGCCGACAGCGTTGAGATCGCCAGATTCAATGGCAACCTGATAGTCACGGCTCGACTGCATAAGCAAGTCGGTCTGACGGTTTACTGCGTCCGTGACCTTAGTATCAAGCTCGTCCAGGTGCTTGTAAATCTCGCCCTTGTTCACGATCTCCTGCAAGAGATCGGGCCGCTTATCCTCACTGTGGTGCAGATAATACCTAATTTGGTCGGTGTGGAACACATAACGCTCCGTTTCACCTGTCTTGGGGTTGCGATGGCTTACTGTCTGTGTGTCGGTATCAACTTCCCACGCAGGAGCACCGTTGACTTTCTGTTTACTGTGAAAAATCATATCATCACTTCCGTTTCTTCATGATATAGTAGCCAGCACCGCCGACTCCTGCGAGAGCTGCCACTCCTGCAATGATCGCAAGAGAATTAACGCCAGAACCCTCAGAATTGCTCTCAGAACCGCCTGACGGACTTATAGCGGTATCGTTACCCTCTGCGGCAGAACCGCCCTCAGAAGCCGTTTCCGTTCGTGCTGTGACCTCTCCGATCACTCTCGGTGAATCCTCTCCGTCATCGTGTATCTCATATCCGCCTGTCGCTTCGGGTTCGGTATCTTTCAGCGTACTGAAAGGCGGAAAGCTGTCAACGGTATCGCCGTTTTTGTCGATCATCTGCCAGTTACCATTCAGGAGCGTGAAGCTGTAATGGTTATCCTCGGTGTCAATTGTCCAGCCGCCGTTGTTATCGTCCTCAAAGTCCCAGCCGTCGATCAGACCACGGTAATAACGGCGGTATTCGTGCTTGATCTCGCCCGTGTCGGACCAGTCAAGACCGCCTGTGCCGTAGTTCTCGTCAAGCCACTTGTCGAGTAAGTGGTGCTTGTACGATGCTTCGGGATAATCAAGACCGTTATCGCCCTTGCCGTTCCAGAGATCTTCCCAAATGGCTGTCTCAACGGTGTCACGATCAAGTGCTTCGGCAGCGTATGCCGTAAGCCCTGAGCTGAGTGCAAGTGCAGTGCAGAATACCGCTGTGATAAACTTCTTCATGTTAGTTCTCCTCCATATTTTCAAAGTAGAAAGCAAGTGCCTTTTCAATAGTTTCCGTGATTTCCTTCGCCTTGACACCCTCGCTGAAATACTTGGTATAGGTGTCATTGCTGATCTTCACGCTCTTGGGCTTCGGCTTCGCTTCGCCGCCCTCTCCGCTGATGATACTTTCTACGGTGTAGCGGTCGATATTGCCTTCATCATCGGCAGATGCACGGAGCATTTTCGCTTTCTTCATGTCGATCTTGCTATCCTCAGCACACTCGGCAACGACTGCCTGAGTTTTTTCCGACAGGAAAGAAAGCTCAACTCCTGCACGGATAGCAATATATCCGCTGTCCACAAGGGTTTTCAGCTCGTCGATGAGTTTGTCGATACGCATTAGGCGAATGACAGAACCCTTACTAAGACCGTATTCAGCACCGACCGCCTTTCCACTGTCCAACTTTGATCCCATTGGAGTCAAAGTTGATGTGTCTGCATCGTGGTTCCCCAAGAGTGCAAGCTCTCTGATAATATCGTTCCGTTTTCCTTGTGAAAACATTTCACTGTGACGGAATGCAACAGCGGCAGCCTGTTCTGATATTTTAAGGTTATCGAAGCCTCTTTGGTAAAGGTTACTCTCAATCGTATATAAAAGTGCTTCTTCCTCGGTCAAACCCGTCTTGACGATAGCCGGCACGGTGGGCAGTCCTGCGAGCTTTGAAGCATTCCAGCGGTTGTGACCGATGAGGATCTCATAGCCGCCCTCGATAGGCTGTACGATGATCGGAGACAGCACACTGTTTTCCTTGATGCTGGCGACCATATCTTCCAATCTCTCGCCCGAATACAGCTCAAACTTGTGATTGTGGTAGGGGTGAAGCTGATCGCACGGTATCTGCTGAATGGCGGTCTGCGGTGCGGAGAGCATTGCTCCCAAGTCAAACTGTGTATTCATTATCATTCCTCCTCATCATCT
>JAQXHC010000045.1 GCA_029007035.1 Oscillospiraceae bacterium | reverse complement strand
GTCTGATACTGCTGAACTGTGGTTCGGGAATTACATCGGGAAGCGACAGAATCATCCTGGCAAGATATTTCTGAATCGACACCGCGTCGCTTGCTGTAACTCCGTCACCCGGCTGATATACGTCTGCGGCTTTGAGTTGTTCATCTGTCAAGGTATTACTTGCACTGTCCGAAGCATAGCACATCACGGTGATCGCATCGTTTACCGTAACATCTCCGTCTCCGTCCGCGTCGCCGTAGACGATTGAACCGCCCGGAGCTTCGCTGTTCTCTGCACTTGTCGCTCTGAACGGAAGCGCAGTTACTGTGATACACAGGGCGGCAAGTGCCGCAAGTGTATGTTTAATTTTCCTCATTGTAATTCCTCCTTTAATATAATCCCCTCTTACGGGTTTGTCTGTATATAAATGTCACTGAGAGGTATATTTTTTCCATGCAATCAAAAAAATTGTAGGAATAAACAAATCGCAATCGATCAATTTGTACATTGTGTGCAATTGTCTTTTTAATACAAGATGAATACAAGCAGAATAACTATAAATAATGCCCGAGAAGAATACAATCTTCTCAGGCTATTTTGCCATCAGTCAGACAAGTCCGCGCATAACAGCTGTACAGGACGGAATTTACCTTAGTGTCAATTCAGCAATAGAGACATAATGTAAAACATCAAAATTCTCAGGTGCTGTTTCTTTTAACATTTTTTTATGCTCCGAATCCCACAGTTTAAGAATATCTTCGGGCATGGATGCTGCTACTCCTCTGCATGCGCGCATTCGTCCATGCCAGCTTTCTCGTGTAAATGATACTTTAACATCAAATTCTTCCTGTAAAGTAATATCAAAAAATGACATATACTCATCAGGTATCCAGACATGCTTTCTTGTTTCGCCGGCACCTGTCCATTGAGGATTATATCGCAGAATTATTTCTTCACTCCTGCCGGCAATTTCATCTTCAAATGGCAACCAAGCCATATAAAGAATTAAAAATTTCCCACCTGACTTCAGTATTTTTGCAAAGTTTGGAGCTGTCTTTTTATGATTTGGATACCATATACATTGACACGCAGTAATTACATCAAAAGAATTTGCAGGATAAATAATATCCTCTGCAGAACAAACATAGAATTCTATATCCATATGTGCTTCATCTGCAAGACGTTTTGCCTGTTTAATCTGATTTTCAGAAATATCGGTTGCGACCCATTTTCCGCCATACTTATACATATTCCGGGGTAAAACACCTGTGCCTGTTCCTATATCCAGAATTTTTTGATTATTTTTGCAAAGCCCCCGCTCCAGTATTCTTTCATAAAATTCAGGCGGATAAATATCTCTGTATTTTGCATAATCATCAGATGTTCTGCCAAAATCAAAGGAGTTTCCATTATCTATTGTATTTATTATCATAATTCGAGTCCTCCTTAAAATTCTACTTTGCTGATAAGTTTATCATAGCGGTTCAGATAATACTTGTTTTAATCAAACTCCGAAGTCCGGCATCTTTTTTCGGATTTTTCAGAAATATAGTCATAACAAGTCTATCCGTATGTGAGGAATACCCGTCTAAACCCCATTTACTTCTTATCTCCGATGCGTTTATTGATATATCTGGTCTTGATCTTTGAATAGAGAATTTTCTGCTCGCTGTAAAGTCCGCGGTATCCTGAAATCATGTAGCTCACCGCACAGGCAAGAACACAGTAAATTATACTTTCACCGCCGAAAAGCTCAACACTGAGCAGAATCGACGCTATGGGACAATTCGTAACGCCGCAGAAAAGTGCAGCCATGCAGATTGCCGCACCGAACGAGCAGTCAACACCGATAAACCGGGATATTACGCTTCCGAATGTCGCTCCTATAAAGAATACAGGAAAAATCTCTCCGCCTTTAAAGCCGGAACACAGCGTAATAACAGTGAAAATCAGCTTTATTAGGAATGCCGCCGCGAACGGACGCTCGGTGAACGCGGAAACGATCATTTCGCCTCCTGTACCGTTATAATCCTGATTACCGACAAGGAGCGTCAGAAGCACAACTGCCGAACCGCCGACAAATACTCTTAAATAATGATTCTTAATTTTCCTGAAAGTTTTAAGCCCATAGACCATTGAAATGCAGAAAATCCAGCTCAGAGCCGCGCAGAGTACTCCGAGCAGAATCGTTTTTAAATAGTTAACGGGACTTATCTCGGGAAAAATGACATCCGCACAGATGTGTGAAATGCCGAAGAAGGACGAAATATAGCTCGCGATCAAAGCCGACACCACGCACGGAACAATTGCCGAATAATAGAATATTCCGACGCTGATAACCTCCATAGAGAACAATGCCGCAGTCACAGGCGTTCCGAAAACAGCCGCAAACATTGCACTCATACAGCACATTGTCATAATACGTCGGTCATCATCATCGAAACCTAAATGACGTCCGCAATAAGAGCCGATTGAAGCTCCGATCTGAAGCGATGCACCTTCGCGTCCGCTCGAGCCTCCGAAAATATGTGTAATCACTGCAGCAGCAAAGATGCTTGCCGCATGACGGAATCCCATGTTTGTGTTGTCACGAACTGCAAGCAGTACGAGATTGGTTCCCTTATCATGGCTATAGCTGAGGAAATGATACAGAAATGTTATTGCAAGTCCGGAAACAGGAAGCAGGAAAATAATCCACTGATGCTCGCTTCGGAAGAACTCTCCCGAAGATGAGCAGAAATGAAACAGCGTGCCGATGAGTCCGATAATAATGCCCGATACAGAGCCGATTATAAGCCATTTCAGAAAGCTTTTCGATTCAGGTATCTCCTCCTGTCGTATCTCGGCGGACAGCTTTTTTAATATTTTTTTCATGTCAGCTCAGCGTCACAGGCAGTCCATTGATCTCAATTGTCGGGTCATCAATATCGATAAGCAGGCATCTTCTTCCGTCAACGACGCTTGTCCTTACTTTATCGGCAGCTGACGGCTTGATATTTACGGTAATTCCCGGCGAGGTCAGCACCGTTTTTGTCTCGATAAGATTTGAAACCGTTAACGGTGCGGTTCCGCAGGTCTTTTCATAAACAGGTTCTACCATTTTCACGCGTTCTTCGGATACTCCGGCATCACTGAGTATATCACGGAATTTAACGCTGTCGATCACTGCTTTATCGGTTTCGTTCTTGTTCTCCTCGGCTACCTCCTGAAGCTTGTCGTTTACGGTTCTGATAAGTGTGTAGTCAAGGTCGTCTCCGACAACATTTTTCAGTATATTCTGAAAGCTTGCCTTTTCGTTCTCTGCCGACATCACAAACGGACAGCCGAGAACATCCTCAATGATAGATATATTCGGCTTTCCTGCCGAGCGTGAATAATACATAACATGATTAATATCGGTACTCCTGTTGCTGAAAACGGGATATAAAAATCCGTCCGAGGGTGATTTGCTGATAATAAGCTCATTATTGACCTTTTTAGTTATCTCGTTGTTGAACGAATCAAAAACAAAACCGTCGGAGCTTGTGCTGACCGGACAGATCGCTGTCAGCAGATAACGATAAATCTCATCTTCGCCCTCGGCAAATTCGTCGTTCTTATCCTTTTTGCGGATTGTGTAGGAGCAGTATGCCGTAAGCACTGCGTAAGGTCCTTCATGAGCGGTATTTTCGGCAATGTGATGCAGGAAATTCTCGCATACTACTTCGTCTTTAAGCTCTGATTTCAGCAGTTTATAAAGTATATCCTGCGGCTTTCCCTCCTCATACGCCTCGTTGGGGAACTCATACTCAACAAAGGATTTCCCCACATTGGTATTGAGCACCTTTTTCAGTGTTTCGTCATACACATCATGCTCCTCGACTGACATTGTCAGGCACGAGGCAACATTCTGATAACGGAGATTTTTTTCTGCATCGATAAAAGCAGTGAGTATCCGTTCCATGATAAAAAATCCGCTCTTATCGGAAAAATTCTTTTTGATTTCGGCAGTTTCCTTTTTATTCATCTTAATTCTATCCTTTCTTGTATTTATACTCCTGATCGTTATTCAATGGCTTTCATAGAGCCTGCCATATCGATTTTCTTCATTCGGAAATAAAGTGCAGCATTGACTGATACCGTAAATAATGCCGTCAGCAGAGCCGCAAACACAAAGCAGTGTGGAGGAATATCGTGGCAAAACATAACCACGTCAACCTCTGCGGTTCTGACAACGAACTCCGTCAGAAAAATTCCCGCTATCAGTCCAAGTATCATTCCGATCACAGCAGATACGGTATTCTCCCGGTAAATGTATGCGGCAAGCTCACCGTCGCGGAATCCGAGAACCTTGATTGTTGCAAGCTCTCTCATTCGCTCGGTTATACTGATATTTGAAAGATTATAAAGCACCACAAGAGCCAGCGCACCCGAGGACGCGATGATCAAATAAACAATAGCATTCAGATTTTTAATCATTTTGCGGAATGTGTCTCCTGCCGTGTCCATGAAATTCACTGACATAATGCAGCTGTTTTCAAGAATCTGCTCCGAAAGTGTGTCGCTGTCGGCAGAATCGGATTTCATAAGCCAGAAAATATTGAACTCATAGTCTCCGAAGACTTCGTTGTATAGCTTTGGTGTAAAATAGACGTAATTCTGCGAATAATTCTCTGTGACCGCCGCAATTTTCACGGTTTTGTCCGTATCAGCAAAACTCAGCTCGTCCCCAGCTCCGACACCAAGAAGCTGCGCAAGCTTTTCATTGATTATAACTCCGTCATCGGAAAGAGTATAGCTTTTACTGCTTTCCCTGTCACGCAGAGTAATAAAATCTCCAAGTTTGTCGGGAGCTTCGGGTACAACTCCGTAAGTCTCGATACTCCTTTTGTCCGATTTTGCCGTAATGCTTTTCTGCATCGCGAAAAGGCTATCGGAGATGCCGCTGTTGGAAGAAATATCTTCATAAAGCACGGAGTATTCTTCATCAGAGGCGGAAAAAGTGCATACTGCGTCATACTTCATTATTTCACCGAACTGTAAATCTACAATTGCCGATATAGCATACCTCAGTCCGAATCCTGCGAGCATAAGAGCCGTACATCCGCCGATTCCGATAACTGTCATAAGCACGCGGTTTTTATAGCGTAAAACATTTCTTACGGTAATTTTCACTTTGAAACTGAGTCTGTTCCAGATCAGGGGAATCCGTTCAAGCAGAACCCGTTTGCCGCTTTTCGGAGGCTTGGGACGCATGAGCTGAGCAGGCTGACCTCTCATTGCACCTGAACATGCCGATACAACCGAAAGACTCGTACACAGCAGCGAAGCCGCTATACAGCCCAAAGCATAATCCCACCTGAATTCGCATATTACATCGGGATAATCATACATCATCTCATATGTATTGAAAATAACCCTCGGAAACAGCTGAAAGCCCACTGACAGTCCGATTAAAGCTCCGATAATACTTGCGGCAGCCGCATAAAGCAGGAACTGAGAAATGATCTCGGCATTTCCGCAGCCGAGTGCCTTAAGCGTGCCGATTTCTGTTCTCTGCTCATCGACCATTCGGGTCATTGTATTGAAGCAGACAAGAGCGGCAACAAGAATAAAGAATACAGGAAAAATTCTGGCTATCGAGTCAACCCGGTCTGCATCCTCTCCGAACGAGGAATATCCCTGATTATCATTCCTGTCGAGCATATACCACTTTATTGACTCTTTGTTAGACAGAAAAAACTCCTCTCTGTCCGCAAGCTTTTTCTCATTTTCTTCAAGCTCGGTTTGTGCGGAATCAAGCTTTGATTTTGTCTCCTCAAGCTGACGCCTGGCTTCCGGATTACTGTTTTCTATCTGAAGATCAGCAGCGGCAAGTTCTGACTTAGCCTTTTTCAGCTCCGCCTCTGCTTCGTCAAGAGCAGCCTTCTGCTCGGTTAGCTTCGTATACGACGCATTAAGCTGATTCTGGCTTACCGCCAGCTGTGAATTAACTCTGTTAATCTCGCTTTCGGCGACACTCAGCTGATAATCCGCGTCCGCAAGCTTTACGTTCAAATCGCTGAGAACTCCCTCCAGAACAATTCGGCATGACTCGCGCTCCGGACTTTCTACAGGCAGGGAGGCATATTTTTTCGCCGTTTCGCTGACCGACAGCTGAGCTGTATCAAGCTGACCGATAATCGAAATATAAGTATCAAGCTGCGTCGGCGGTGCTGCGGTTACAGTGGTAGATAC
The DNA here is from genome assembly GCA_029007035.1 of Oscillospiraceae bacterium. GTDB lineage: Bacteria > Bacillota > Clostridia > Oscillospirales > Ruminococcaceae > Ruminococcus. The sequence continues at coordinate 13,058 of JAQXHC010000045.1, read as the reverse complement.
AGCCGTGGTTGTCTGTGATGCGGAAGTTACGGTTACAGCGGTGGTGACTGAGGTTTCTGTCTGAACAATACCGGTGGAGGCAGGCTCGGTACTTCCGGTTACCGGCGGCTCGGTAACCGGTTCTCCGTCCGCATCCGGAGTATTGACCTTATAAGCTCCTCTTACTGCCGACTGCACGCCCGGTTCCGACCAATCGGCGGCAAGAAAGGCTTCAAGGGTATTTTTGATCTGACGAGTCTGCTCAGCTTCAGACTTGGCATATGAATACTGAGATGTTTTGTTTTCGGCGCCCCTTTTGCTCTCACCGATAGCCGCCGCGGAATTCGCGTAGCTTTCAAGACCGGATTTATATTTTTCCCTGCCTGCTGCAAGCTCTTCCTCTTTTTCGGCGATTTCGGCTCTTGTATCATCAAATGCCGATTTTGCTTCGTCGATCGCACTGTTGTATGCGGCGAGACTGCGCTCGTACTCACTCTGACTGCTTTCAAACTCAGCTCGTGCATTTTCAATTTCGGTATGAGCATCTGCAAGCTCAGTTTCGGTTTCCTCTATCCTCTGATTGTGAAAAGTATCAGACATGGCTTCAAGCTCAGTTTTTTTCGATTCAACGAATTCAGAATACTCCTCGGAGAACGAATCCAATTTGTCTGCACCATCAAGAGTCAGGCAGACCTCGGTATAATAGTCAGAAACGAAATTCTCCTCGGGAATAATTATGTAGCTTCCGATTTTTCCGCTGCCGATAGTTGTTGTACCGCGCTCAAAATCAACATATCGAACCCATGAAACCCGTCCGACTATATTAAAAGTATCGTATTTCAGAATATCTGAGGTTGAATTTTCCTTATCAGCCGCGGAAAGAGTAATCGTTCCACCGACCTTATATTCATCAGGAGTCTTGGTTTCGATAAGACACTCGTTCGGCGATGTCGGAAACCGTCCCTCCTCAAGAGTGATATGGTTTATATACGCAGGAGAAATATCCGACCTTGACGGACTGAGAGAATAAACTCTTGTCACAGGATTTTCGCCGCTTTCTGATTTAATGAACATATCGGCAGAATAACCTCCGCTTGCTCCGGAAACGCCATCGATTAAAGCAAGCCGATCCACCTCGTCTGCACTGAATCCAAAGGTTGAGACTATACGAATGTCCATCAGGTTATTATCCTTATAATATTTATCCGCTGTTTTCTTTATATCGGGGCTTGTTACCTTGACACCCGCAAAAAATCCGCAGCCTATAGCAATAATCGCCAGAATCGCGAAAAATCTTCCTCTGGTTTTCCAAACCCTGCGCAGGGTATCCTTGAATAAATTTTTTGTCATTACTGTATCCTACCATTCAATGCTTTCCGCCGATACCGGATTCTCGTTTATCACAATACTCTCAACACGGCTGCTCTTAAGCGTGATTACACGATCAGCCATGGGGGTAATTGCCTGATTATGCGTTATTACTACAACTGTCATTCCGTCACGGCGGCAGGCTTCGTGAAGAAGCTTTAAAATTGCCTTACCGGTGTTATAGTCAAGCGCACCGGTAGGCTCATCACAGAGAAGCAGCTTCGGTGACTTTGCAAGAGCTCGGGCAATCGATACGCGCTGCTGCTCTCCTCCCGAAAGCTGAGCAGGAAAGTTGTCCATGCGCTCGTCAAGTCCGACCTTTCTGAGAATTTCAGCGCAGTCAGCTCCGCTTTTGCTTATCTGAGCGGCAAGCTCTACGTTTTCCTTTGCGGTCAGATTCTGAACCAGATTGTAAAACTGGAATACAAAGCCTATATCCAACCGTCTGTACCGCGTAATTTCACGTGTGCTCAGCGTGGCAATATCAGTGCCGTCAACGATTATTTCACCCTCGTCACAGCTGTCCATTCCTCCGAGCATATTCAGCACTGTAGTCTTGCCTGCTCCCGATGCTCCTACGATTACCGCAAACTCTCCCTTTTCTATAGTGAAGCTTACTCCGTCAGACGCGTTTATCGTTATATCACCCATTTTATATCTTTTTACAACATTTTTCAGTTCAACAAATGCCATATTATCACAACCTAAACCTTTATTGTCTATCTTATTATTATATAATAATTCTGTATTAAAAATCAATAGTTTTTGAAAATTTATTGTCTTATCTCTGTTGAATTGTCAATGACAGGTGACATTTGAATACATAATGACTGAATTTCGGAATTTTCATCTTGCAATTCTGTTATAAATGAAGTATAATTAAATTATATCAGAATTATTGGAGGTTTTTATGAAATTTGCGGAAAATGCAAAGCTCCGGTATAAAGCAATTACGCAATCCAAAAACATTACCGAGCTTTTTGAAAATATTTCATGGGGAATGATTGAAAAACTTGCATTTTTGACAGTTGTTTTTTTTATTGTATCCCCGGTTACACAAATCCTGAATAATATTTATTCATATGCCGTATATGACATTGGATATATATATTATTCAACTATCGAATCTGTAAATAGAATTGCAGATATATTAGGGATTCTGACGATTCTCCTTTATGCAATAAAAAACAGATTTGAAAAGTATCGTCTTAACAGTTTTATACGCGATAACAGAGCTGCCGTTTTTTTCACCGTTTTTTCCGCTCTTATGATAATCTCAACACTTATAAACGGATTTACGGATATTTCCCTGTATGGTGATTCGCTGCGGCACGAAAGCTTGTTTTCGTATTTGCGATATTTCTTAATATATTATTTCTGTTCCTCCATTATTGGAAATCAAAAAATCAAAGCTGTTCTGGAATATCTTTTCATATTCGGAAGCATTTTTATGGGAATATTGATTCTTTATCATATATATGTCTCTCATATTTCCTTTTTCTTATTTCCATCAAGAGAAAAATCGCTGACATCAATTTTTATACACTTTAATCATTATGGATATTATCTTGTACTCTCTGTCCTTCTCAGCAGTTCACTTTTCATTCTCGAAAAGAACAGGATTTTAAAATCACTGTGTATGATAAGCTTCATTTTAAACAATGTAATTCTCATAGTAAACAATTCTTTGGGTTCAAGTCTTGCCTGCTTCCTCGGACTGATTTTCAATATTATCGTTTTGTTTATCTGCAATAAAAAAATAAATATCAAATCAGTCCTGATGTTTGTTTTGTTTATTGTCATATACGCCGTAATGTCAAATTGGTACGATACAATATTAACAAACATTTTCTCACTGTTTACAGATGTAGGGGAAATTATAAAGAATCCGGAAAAAGCTGACAGTGCCGGTACAGGCAGATGGAAGATATGGAAAATCGTTATGGGATATATTAAAGAAAAACCGTTTTTCGGACATGGCGTTGACGGAATTGCCGACAGGCTTTTTGAAGCAACAAACGACACCGAGCGGGCTCATAATGCGTTTTTACAATGTGCTGCATTTTTCGGAATACCGTCGGCTGTAATCTATATATGCGGTTTAATGTCTGTATATTTGAAAGGTCTTAAACATAAGCATGAACTCGACATATATACAATTACTGCACTGGTAGCTGCATTCGGATATATTGTATCGTCATGTTTCGGAAACTCGATGTTTTATACTTCTCCGTTCTTATTCATTTTCCTCGGACTCGGACTAACCGGAAAAAAACATGGTTAGACTCATACAAAGATGTGTTCGTTTCCGTATCAGATTTTTAACCGGAACTGAAATATAAAATGTTACTGCAATCTGCCGGAATTATTCCTTGAAAAAAATGTCGGAATGTAGTATAATAGACTTATTCAAACAACCAAACTGGGAGGTTTCATATTTTGAAAAATGAGTTTTTAATGGGCAACGAGGCAGCGGCGCTCGGGGCTGTTCATGCAGGAGTAAATATGGTATGCGGTTATCCGGGAACACCGTCTACCGAGATTCTTGAAGCCTGCGCCAAAAGAAACGACGGTTCAATCCACGTTGAATGGTCGGTTAACGAAAAAGCCGCCCTGGAAGCTGCAGCAGGCTGTTCATATGCAGGCGGACGGACTCTCGTGACAATGAAGCAGATGGGACTCAATGTTGCCGCCGACCCTATGATGTGCCTTGCCTACGTTGGCATTAAGGGAGGAATGGTTATCGCAGTTGCCGACGACCCCGGTCCGATCTCATCACAGACAGAGCAGGACACGCGCCATTTCGCACAGTTCTCAAAGCTGCCTGTTTTTGATCCGTCAAATGTTCAGGAAGCTTACACAATGATGCTTGATGCCTTTGAACTGTCTGAAAAATACGGCACTCCCGTGCTGTTCCGACCGACGACGAGAATCTGTCACGGTTATGCGTCCATACAAATACGTGAATCTGCTGAAAAACACGAAATAGAGGGATTTATCAAGGATACAAGACGTTGGGTAATATTTCCGAGAACATCATACCTCAACCACCTGAAAATCGAAGAACGCAACGATAAGCTCAGTGAGACGCTTTCTGACTATAAGCTGAACCGCATTGAGGGAAATCCCTCTGCCAAAAAGGGAATCGCCTGCGGTGGCGTAAGCTATGAATATGTTATGGAAGCTCTCGGCAGCTTTGATGATGTAAAAATACTCAAAGTATCAACGCCCTGCCCGTTCCCTGAGCAGCTTGCTTCGGAATTTCTTGACGGTCTGTGTGAAGTAACGGTATTTGAAGAACTTGACCCTGTTATTGAAAAAGAGCTTGTATATCTTTGCGGAAAGCTTGGCAAATCGGTAAAAATACGCGGAAAACTTACCGGAGACACTCAGCGTGCAGGAGAAAATACAGTTGAATCCGTAAAGGACGTTCTCTGCGGTTATCTTGGAATAGAAAAAAGCACGAAGTCTCTCCCTGCTTCTCCCGAACTTCCTGTAAGACCTCCTGTACTCTGTGCAGGCTGTCCCCACAGAGGCTCGTTCTATGCGGTAAAGCAGGCGTGCAAAGGCAAAAAAGCAGTATTCTGCGGCGATATTGGCTGCTACACGCTTGGCAACGCAATGCCTCTTGATATGACAGACACATGCCTTTGTATGGGAGCGGACGTTACTATAGCTCAGGGAATCAGAATAGCCGAGCCCGATACGCTTTGCTTCGCATTTATCGGTGATTCTACGTTTTTTGCGTCCGGAATTACCGGAGTTATAAATGCGGTTTACAATCAGAATGACATTATCCTCGTCGTTCTTGATAATTCCACAACTGCAATGACCGGTCATCAGCCTCACCCCGGTACTGGCCGGACTATGATGGGCGAAATTGTTCAGAAAATATCAATTGAAAAGATTCTCGAGGCTGTCGGAGTTACGAAAATTGCGAAGGCAAATCCCCTTGATTTTAAGGAAAGTGTTGAAGCAGTCAAGTCTGTATGTGATGGAAATGGCGTTCGTGCGATTATATTCAAATCGCCGTGCATAGCAGTTTCAAAGCCGTCCCCCTCTCTCGGAGTCAAAAAAGAGAGCTGTATCGGATGCATGAAGTGCATACGCGAGCTTGGATGTCCCGCAATCGTAAACAGCGGGGGTAAAGCTTATATTGAAAAATCGCTTTGCTTCGGCTGCGGACTTTGCTCGCAGGTTTGTCCTGTAAATGCTATAGGGGGTGAAAGCAATGAATAAAAACTGTCTTTTATGCGGAGTAGGCGGTCAGGGAACGGTTCTTGCCGCAAAAATCCTTTCTGCCGCCGCAATGGAAAAAGGTTTATCCGTAAAAAGTGCGGAAACTATCGGTATGGCTCAGCGCGGAGGAAGCGTTGTCAGCCACGTAAGGATAGGCGAAAATGTTCATTCGCCGCTCATTCCCCACAGCTGTGCTGATGTTGTTATCAGCTTTGAGCCTGCGGAAGCAGTGCGAAACCTGTGCTACCTGAAAAAGGACGGATTGCTCATAACGGCAAAGAAAGCAGTAATGCCTGTAACAGCGTCGCTGGGCGGATGTAAATATAACGGAGAAGAAATGCTCGGATATCTTCGTACAAACGTAAATAATCTTTGCGTAATCGACGGCGAAAAAGCCGTTGCAGAGCTTGGTTCGTCAAAGGTTCTGAACATCGTTCTTCTCGGAGCGGCAGTAAAAAGCGGAGCACTCGGCTTTACGTTCAGTGAAATTGAGGAAATAATCCGGAAATCTGTCAAAGAACAGTTTGTTGAACTGAATATCAGAGCTTTACACTACAGCGAATAAAAAATCGGGCAGTACCGCAGAATCACGGTGCTGCCCGAATTATTTTACCCTGTTTTTCTAAGATTGGTATGCTGTGCCGGATTTATTTCAAGCATGAATGAATCGCCTTGACGGGACAAGCAGCCATGCACTCGCCGCAGTTTGTACAGAGGTCGTAATTGATTGAAGCATGGAAATTTTCAACCTTGATTGCTCCGTTCGGACATTTTTTCTCACAGATTTTACAACCGATGCAGCCGTTTTTACAGCTTTGCTTTGTTGTCTTTCCGTTTGCCTCCGATGAACATAGAACCTCAATATGCTTTGAAACAGGCTTTATTGCAATAATTCCATTTGGACACGCCTTTGCACACTGTCCGCAGGCTCCGCAGAGCGAAGTTATTACCTTTGCTACTCCGTTTTCGATTCGGATAGCGTCATGCTCGCAGATCGAAGCACAGTCGCCGAGTCCGATACATCCATACTTGCAAAGTCCAGAGCCGCCGTAAAATCGCTTAACAGCTCTGCAGCTCTGAACGCCGTCAAATTCAAACGCAGTATTCGTTGCATTGCAGTCGCCGCTGCAGCGTACAATCGCAGTCATAGGGATAACCTCAGATGCCGCTGTACCAAGTATGCCTGCAATTTTGCCTGCCGCATCAGCTCCACCCGGACGGCAGAGATTGGTCGGCGCTCCCTTTTCGATAACCGCCGCCGCGTAGTCCGCACAGCCTGCATAGCCGCACGCTCCGCAGTTTGCCTGAGGAAGAACTGCGCTTATTTTCTCGATCCGCTCGTCAACCTCAACGTGAAATACCTTTGCTGCAACTGTAAGCAGCACTCCTGCAAGAATTCCACAGGTGCACAGGACAAGTACGGGAATAAGATAAGTCATCATTTTAACCGCACCCCCTTAGCTGAACAATCCCGAGAAGCCCATGAAACTTACGGAAACGATCGAAGCCGCGATAAGCGTTGCAGGAACCCCCTTGAAGGTTTCGGGAATATCGGCATACTCCATTTTCCTGCGGACACCCGAGAAAATCACAAGCGAAAGCATGAATCCCAGTCCGGCTCCGAGAGCGTTTACAATGGACTGAACGAAACTGTAATTGTTATCGATATTGAGTACCGTAACGCCAAGGACAGCACAGTTTGTGGTAATCAGCGGCAGATATACGCCCAGTGACTTATAAAGCGCCGGAATACACTTTTTCATCACCGTTTCAACAAGCTGAACAAACAGAGCGATAACGAGGATAAACACAACTGTGTCAAAATATTCAAGTCCGTTCGGAACGAGGATTCCGTGGTGAATCGGGTATGTAACGAGAGTAGCGCAAATCATTACGAATGTTACGGCAATTCCCATTCCGGTTGCACTGTCAAGCTTTTTCGATACGCCGAGGAAAGGACAGATTCCCATAAATTTCGACAAAACGAAGTTGTCGGTGAGCATTGCAGCAAGAAGAATAACCATTAAATCTTTCATTTATCCTCACCGACCTTTCCGCTTCCGCACTGTGACGCATTCGGACAGCCTTTACAGCCGCCCTCGCAGGCAAGCTCCTTTGGAGGTTTCCTGTTGGCAAGCTTGTTGACTGCTGCAATAATTATTCCAAGAGTAAAGAAGCCTCCCGCAGGCATGATAAACAGAAGCATCGGATTGGAGCTAAGCACCGGTATATCCATTCCGAACCACTGTCCGGCACCGAGAATCTCACGGACTGAACCCATGATAAAAAGTGCAAGGGTAAATCCGATTCCCATTCCGAGAGCATCGAAAACAGATGCGGCGATACCGTTTTTGCTCGCAAACATTTCCGCACGTCCGAAGATAATGCAGTTTACGGTTATAAGCGTAAGATAGATTCCGAGGCTGTCGTAAAGCGACGGAACAAAGCCCTCAAGCAGAAATCCGATAAGCGTTACGAAGCTCGCGATAATTACGATGAACGAAGGGATTCTCACCTTATCGGGGATAACCTTTCTCAGAGCTGATATTACAATGTTTGAACCAAGAAGTACGAATGTTGTGGCAAGTCCCATGCCGATTCCGTTCATCGCCTGAGTTGTTACGGCAAGTGTCGGACACATTCCGAGAAGCATTACCAGCGTCGGATTTTCCTTGATTATGCCCTTGGTCAGCTCCTTGATCAGCGGTGTTTTCTTTTCAGCCATTGAGAATCGCCTCCTTGTTTTCATTGTAAACGCTCAGCGCAGTATCCACGGCGTGCTTCATACCCTTTGATGAGAATGTCGCACCGCTGACCGCATCAAAGCTGTAGCTGTCGTCGGACGTGCCGATAAACTGGGCACGGAATGAACTTTCATCTCTTACCTTTGAGCCGAGTCCGGGGGTCTCACCCAGCGAAACAAACTCGATTCCCGAAATTGCTCCGTTTTCGTCAATGCCGATAAGAACATCGATTCCGCCCTTTGAATAGCCGTCAGCAACAACCTCAACAGCGGTTTTTCCGTCTTCTGTAACGGCAATTGCCTTAATTTCATCACATCCGAAATTGCTGTCGAGCATCTTTATTTCGCATTCCCCGAAAAGAGCCTCAACAGTTTTGCTGAATTTCAGCTCACGCTGGTCTGCAATGCTTTCCTTAGTCGATTCGTGAGCAAGAGTCAGAAGAATCGCGGCAGCAGCACATATTATCGTAAGGACGACAGTAGGAAGAACTTTTTCTTTCATTACTCCTCAGCCTCCTTTGCACCGAATACCTTATTTCTCGTCAGCTGCTCGATGTACGGTGTAAGCACATTCATAAGGAGTATCGAGAACGACACACCCTCGGGATACGAGCCGAAATGTCTTATAACAAAGGTGATTATTCCGCAGCCGAGACCGAAGATGATTTTTCCCTTATTTGTAATCGGAGTTGTGGCATAGTCGGTAGCCATGAAGAATGCTCCGAGGAAAACGCCTCCCGATAAAACCGCATAAAGGGGGTCGTCGCCTCCGATAAACGAAAGAAGTGCAAGACTTCCGATAAAGCTTACGGGAGCGGCAAGGGAAATTATTTTTCTTGCTGCAAGATAAAGACCGCCGATGAGCAGTGCAAGCGCACAAGTCTCACCGAGACATCCGCCGACCTTGCCGAGAAATAAATCGAGATACGAAGCGTCACCGCTTACAAGAGGGGTCGGTCCTGTAACGGCATCGATTCCGTCTTTATAATAAAATGGTACAGCCCAGTTAGTCATCGCCGTCGGGAATGATACCATTAGTACGATTCTCGCGGTGATTGCAGGATTTGCGAAGTTCTGACCGATACCGCCGAACAGCTGCTTTACGATAACTATCGCCACAAATGAGCCGATAACCGCCATCCAAAGCGGCAAGGTGACAGGCAGATTCATTGCGAGGATAATTCCCGTCACAGCCGCAGAAAGATCACTGATCGTGTTATCCCTCTTCATCAGTCTGCGGCAGACATACTCGAAAATAACACAGCTTGCGGTACATACAGCGGCAAGGAGCAGCGCTCTCAGTCCGAATACATAACATCCAACGGCAAGCGCCGGCATGAGCGCAATAATAACGTTCAGCATTATTGTCGAGGTCTTTGTATAATTTTCGTCATGCGGCGACGGCGAAACAATTAGCTTATTCAAATGTCACAGCCTCCTTATTTACGTGGTATAAGAGCTTTTGCAAGCTGATTTGTCTCTGCAAGCTTTCTGTTTGCGGGACATACGTAGGTACAGCTTCCGCAGTTCATGCAGAGCATGACTTTCAGCTCTTTCAGTTCGTCGATATTGCGTATTCTGTATGCTCTGTCGATATCCGCAGGCATAAGTCCCATGGGGCAAACCCTTACGCACCGTCCGCAGCGTATGCAGGACGAGGTCTTACGCTCATCATAGGTTTTAACCGCAAGAAGAGCGTTGGAGGTCTTGACGACAGGCATATCCATATCCGGTATCGACATTCCCATCATCGGACCGCCGCCGATAAGCTTAACAATTGAATCCATATCCGTTTTACAGAATTCCAGTATCTCACGGAATGGCGTTCCGATTATCGCATGGACGTTTTTCGGCTCTCCCACGGCATTTCCGTCAACTGTGAGCCGCCTCGTCACAAGAGGCATACCGTCACAGGTATACCTGTAAATAAACGCGCAGGTCGATACGTTCAGCACTATAACGCCGGTATCCGCAGGGAGTTGTCCCTCCATTACGATTCTTCCCGTCGTATTGTATATAATCACCTTTTCCGCGCCCTGCGGATATGATGAGGGAAGCGTAACGATATCAATCGTGCTGTCTTTTTGGGTCATCTCTGTGAAGTTTTTAATTGCCTCAGGCTTGTTTGCCTCAATTGCAAGCTTGCATCTTCCGATGTCCAGCTGTTTCATTATAAGCCTGATACCGCAGATAATATCGTCAGCATTTTCGACCATTTCGCGGTAATCCGCAGTTATGTATGGCTCGCACTCGGCGGCATTGATTACCAGAGTATCAATTTTTCCCTTTGGATTAAGCTTGATATGCGTCGGAAAGCCTGCTCCTCCAAGACCGCACGAACCGCTTTCACGCACAGCTTTCAGAAAGCTTTCCTTATCGGTAATCACCGGCGGCATGACCTCCTCCGAAATCGTCTGCAAGCCGTCAGTTTCAATTTCAACAGCCTTGCAGACTGCTCCTCCGGCTGTCTGATAGTCACTTATCGCTGTTACCTTTCCCGAAACGCCCGAATGAACCGGCACGCTGAACGGTACGTCGGTATCGCCGATTTTCTGACCGACTTTTACCTCATCGCCCACCTTGACTGTCGGCTGACATGGCGCACCCATGTTCATTGACATCGGGATTTTCACCCTCGGAGGCAGCGGAAATTCCACTGTTGCGCTGTTTTCCGTATTTTTACGGTGATTCAGCTTTATTCCGTTTAGCTTTTTCATATATCGCTCCTTTAAAACTGTTTGAATTATATATACAGGAGGCATTCTTTATGCTCCATATTGAGTACTATTTTTTTATGCAAGGCATCAGAACTCTGAACAGCGTGCCCGTTACAATTCCCGAAATAATTCCGGAAATAATCAGCACAGGAAGATACGAAGCCGTAACAAGACTTTCTGCAATTGCCGATGCAGCCGCAAGCTGTCCGATGTTGTGAAAAACTCCTCCGCTCACGGACATTGTCAGAATTCCCGCACCGTCCTTTGATTTGCGCGACACCAGAACGACAAGTCCCATAGCGAGTACCGAAAGTATTCCTCCGCTCACCGACATACAAAATGCTGAAGCTCCCCTTGTGACGAACACGAAGCAGCTCTTCAGCACAGCGATTGTCATAGCCGAAGCAAAACCGAATTCCGTCAGAACATACATCACGACAATACTCGAAAATCCTGCCTTAACACCCATAGGGAGCGGCAGAGAAATCAGACTTTCAAGAAACTGCAGAGCCGAAGCAAGGGCAAGCATAAGTCCCATAACAGCGATATACCTTGATTTTTTCATGCTTATCCCCTATCCGATTTCGGCGTCAGCGCCGCTCTCTATGCCGGAAACGGTAACAATGATCTTCTTCGGAACACAGATGATACTTTCACCCTCCGAGCCGATATATCCGGTTTTTTCGCATATTTTGTCGGGACAGTGAGCCTCGTTAACGCGGATTTTTCCGTCCCTTACCTCAAAAACAGCGTCGATGCCGTTAAAACTATACATTCCGTCAGAATCAAGAGAGATTACCTCTTCCAGCTCTCCGCATCGGATTACAGCCGTTTTTCCGCCGCTGTCAGTTCTTTTCATTATTATTGCTGCCGATACACAGACTATCAGAACCGCGGCAATCGCCGCAGCTTCCGCAGGCTTCAGAAAATGAAGCTTTTTACTCATTTTTCCACACCTCAAGAACATATCCGCAATCACCGTCAAGAGTAAAATCGACTCCGGGACTTGTATAGACAATTCCGCCCTCAGTTACAGCGATTATTCCAAGGTCCGGCATCTCCATGAACTTTCCAAGCGATTCGATTCCTCCGGCAAAAATCAGCGTCGAAAGGAAATCCGACTCAATTCCGCTCTTAGAGATAACCGTCACAGACGAAAGACCGCTTTCACACGGTCTGCCCGTTGAAAGGTCAAAAATGTGGATATACCTCTGTCCGTCCGCCTCAAAGAAGCGTTCATAACCGCCCGATGTTGAAAGGAAGCACTCCTCCGTTCTGAGCGTGCCAAGTGTTCCGCCGCTGTCGGAGGGATTCCTTATTGAGACAGAAAATGGCTTGCCTCCGTCCTTTTCTCCGTGAAGAAGGACAGACGACGTCATTGATACAACACATACCTCGTCACTCAGACGCTCATTGATTTTGTCGAGAGCATAGCCTTTCGCTACACTGCCGAGGTCTATTGAACCGTTTTCGTCTGTAAAGCTCATGGAATCAATAGAAAAATCCGCTGCAGAAGTGCTTTCAAGAGCCGCTGCAATTTCAGCTTCGGAGGGAACTTTCGGATTGTCCGAGCCGATATCCCACGCGTCAGTAATATCCCCCGCGAAAATACTCGCACCGCTGCCAAATTCAGCTTCAAGCTCTGCGGACCTGATTATTACATCCCGGGTAAAGTCCGATATTCCGGCATTGCCACGGCTGTTCAGCACATAAATATCGCTTGTCGGACTATATCTGTCGAAAAGCGGATCAAGGGTATTCAGAATTCCAATGGCTGTTTCGATATCCTGCTCTGTGCCTTTCACAGTGACAGCCGTATCCATGGCGAAAACAGTTCTCTCCTTCTGCATTTCCGACGAACCGCAGCCCGTCAGTATCAGACAAAGCAAAACCGCCGCCGTAAAACCGATTTTCATAATGCAGCTCCTTTAATTCAAAAAAACGAAAGCCTTATAATTATACCATATTTTGATATTTTTTTCAATAGTTTTTAAAAACTTTTTATTTTACAT
>JAQXHC010000044.1 GCA_029007035.1 Oscillospiraceae bacterium | reverse complement strand
GGAGATAACTGAGCTGAGTATTAAAACTGACGGCGATTATGCTGACCTGCAGTTTAAGTTTGCTGATATTCCCTTCGACAGAATAAGACGCATTACAGGATATCTTGTCGGAACTATCGACCGCTTCAACAATGCTAAGCGTTCGGAGGTAAACGACAGAGTTAAGCATGATGTTTAAGGAGCTTTTATGAAACTCAGAATTGCAGGAACTGTCAACGATTCGATTGTCGACGGTCCGGGAATAAGATTCACGGTTTTTACACAGGGATGTCCTCATCATTGTGAGGGATGCCATAATCCGCAGACACACGATTTCAACGGTGGAGAGCTTGTCGATACCTACGAGCTGCTTAAAAAAATCACTTCCAATCCGCTCCTTGACGGAGTTACATTCAGCGGCGGAGAGCCGTTCTGTCAGGCTGAAGCTCTTGCAGAGCTTGGAGAAAGAGCAAAGGAATCTGGTCTGAATATCATTACTTACACCGGTTATGATTTTGAGACGCTATACGAATCGCAGGATAAAAACGGTTGGGGAAAGCTTTTGGCGGTTACGGATATTCTCATTGACGGTAAATTTATACTTGCTCAGAAAGACTGGAATATCAAGTTCAGAGGCAGCAGCAACCAGCGATATCTCGATTGTCAGAAAAGTCTTGCAGCCGGTAAGGCAATTGAAAAAGAAATATAAATTCAGCTAATTAAATGAATCATCTGTTTTCCAAAATGGGAGACAGATGATTTTTTTGTTACGCAGAGTGATTTGGTCAGAGAAAAATATTTTTTGTTTTAATGAAAAAAACGGCGGAATTGATACATAATAACCGTAAAATAAAATAGAAAGGCAGAGAAAAAATGAATCTTGAAGAATGTCTGCATAATAAATACAGTAAATCAATAAAGGACTGCACCGACAGGGAGATTTATCTTGCGCTGCTTGAGGAGGTTCAGCGGCTTTCTGAGCAGAAGCGGATTCCCGACAGCAGTGCTAAAAAAAAGCTTTACTACTTTTCGGCAGAATTTCTTATCGGGAAATTGTTGTCAAACAATATGATAAACCTTGGAATTTACAGCGATGTTAAGCGACAGCTTGAAAAAAACGGAAGGTCAATTGCTGCCATTGAGGAATGCGAGCCTGAACCATCTCTCGGCAACGGCGGTCTTGGCAGGCTGGCAGCCTGTTTCCTTGATTCAATAGCGACTCTTGGACTGAACGGTGACGGAATAGGTCTGAACTATCACTGCGGTCTGTTCAGGCAAAAATTCAAGGAACATAAACAGTCGGAGCAGCCTGATAAATGGATTGAGTCTGAAAGCTGGCTGATTAAAACCAACAGAAAAACAAAAGTAGATTTCAAAGGCTTTTCCGTCAGTGCGTCTATGTATGACATAAATATAACAGGTTATTGCGGCAGAACAAACCGACTGCATCTTTTTGACATTGAATCGGTGAATGAGGAGATAATCGAAGACGGAATAAGCTTTGACAAAACCGACATTGAAAAAAATCTTACACTTTTTCTCTATCCGGACGACAGCGATGAGGAAGGAAGGCTCTTACGGATTTATCAGCAGTATTTCATGGTCTGCTGCGGCGCTGAGCTAATTCTCGATGAATGTATGAAAAAAGGATGCAGGCTTTATGATTTGCCTGATTACGCTGTGATTCAGATCAACGACACACATCCGACCATGATTATCCCCGAGCTTATCAGACGTCTGTGTGAAATGGGAATTGATATGGACGACGCAATTGAAATAGTCAGCCGTACGTGCGCATATACAAATCACACGATTCTTGCTGAAGCCCTTGAAAAATGGGATATTGAGAGCCTAAAAAAAACCGTTCCGGGGATTTTACCTGTTATTGAGGTGCTTGATGATCGTATCAGACGTAAATACTCCGATGAGAAGGTGTATATTATCGACGGAGATGATTGTGTTCATATGGCAAATATTGATATTCACTGCTCTTTCAAGGTCAACGGTGTTGCAGAGCTTCATACCGATATTCTGAAAGAAACTGAACTGAATCGTTTTTATAAACTGTATCCAGAAAAGTTTACGAACAAGACGAATGGTATAACGTTTAGACGATGGCTAATGTATGCTAATCCGCAGCTTTCTGATTTGATAACCTCACTCATCGGTGACAGCTGGAAAAAAGAAGCAGAGGAGCTTCGTAAACTGGAGCAATTCCGGAATGATGAAAATGTTTTGAAGCGTCTGCTTGAAATAAAATACAGCTGTAAAAAAGAGCTGTGCGGATTTCTTAACAAAACACAGGATTCCGTGATATCACCCGATACAATTTTCGATATACAGATAAAACGTCTGCATGAATATAAACGTCAGCAGATGAACGCTCTTTACGTAATACGTAAATACCTTGAAATAAAATCGGGGAAAAAACCGGAAATACCTATAACAGTTATTTTCGGGGCAAAGGCGGCACCTGCATACGTGACAGCCAAGGACATCATTCACCTGATTCTGTGCTTACAGGAGCTTATTAACAGCGACAGCGAGGTCAACAGATATCTGAGAATTGTAATGGTAGAAAATTATAACGTAACAAAGGCTGAAAAGCTCATTCCTGCCTGCGATATTTCGGAGCAGATTTCTCTTGCCTCAAAGGAAGCAAGCGGTACGGGAAATATGAAGTTTATGCTTAACGGAGCGGTGACTCTCGGAACAGAGGACGGAGCAAATGTTGAAATTCACAGGCTTGTGGGGGACGATAATATTTATATTTTCGGTGACAACAGTGATACTGTTGTAAAACGTTATGAAGAGGGTTCATATAATCCCAGAGAGTACTGTGAAAAAAATCCTGCCATAAAAAAAGCGGTTGATTTTATCACCGGAAGCGAAATGCTTGAAATCGGTGATAAAAAATCACTTGAACGGCTTAAAAATGAACTTCTTAAAAAGGACTGGTTTATGACATTTCCGGATTTTGAGGACTACTGCAAAACCCGTGAAAGAGCCTATTCCGATTATCGGGACAGGATGTCATGGGCGAAAAAAATGCTTGTTAACATCAGCCGTGCAGGATATTTTTCATCTGACAGAACAATAAGCGAGTATCAGAAAGAAATATGGAGACTGTGAGGAGATACAGTTATGAATAAAAAAATCACAATATTTGCGCCTGTCAGCGGAAAGGCAGTTCCACTGAGTGAGGTTCCTGACAGTGTATTTTCCGGGAAAATGCTCGGTGACGGCTGTGCTGTGATTCCGGATGACGGAAAAATTTACAGTCCTGTTGACGGTGTTATTACGTCTGTGGTAAGCTCTCATCATGCCTACGGGATCAGTGCGGATAACGGAGTAGATGTACTTGTCCATTTCGGACTTGAAACGGTTAGTCTTAACGGCGAGGGATTTACTCCTCATGTCAAAGAGGGTGACAGAGTCAGCGCAGGTGACCTTATTTGCGAGGTCGATACTGAAATGCTTAAAAGCAGGGGAATTAACATGATAACTCCCGTACTGATTACCGGAGGAGCAGAAAACATGACAATGACCGCCGAGCTTGATGGATGCAGAGTTGAATCAGGAAAAACTCCTCTTATTACTTTTTCCGAAAAGACTGAAAAAAAAGAGGAACAATCCCAAAAAAAGCATAAGCCGCTGATCAACTTTGATTTTCTGCAAAAGCTCGGAAAAGTGCTTATGGTGGTAATAGCCGTAATGCCTGCCGCGGGACTGATGATAAGTCTCGGAAAACTTGTTGCAATGGCCGGCGGAGATATCGGAGCGGTTATAACTGTCGGAAGCACTATGGAAAACATCGGATGGGCAATTATAAACAATCTGAATCTTCTTTTTGCCGCAGCAATCGGCGGTTCATGGGCAAAAGACAGAGCAGGAGGAGCTTTTGCGGCAATAATAGCATTTATTCTTATAAACAATATTACAGGTACGGTTTTTGGAGTTACAAGTGAAATGCTCGGAGATCCGAACGCCCTGGTTCACACAGTTTTCGGTCAGGAAATAGCTGTGAACGGATATTTTACTTCTGTACTTGGTGCGCCTGCCCTCAATATGGGCGTATTCTCCGGAATAATCTCGGGTTTTGCTGGAGGAATAATTTATAACAGGTTCTATAATTACCGCAAGCTCCCGAGTGCTCTCGAATTTTTTAACGGCAAGCGGTTTGTTCCGCTTGCAGTGATTTTCTGGTCAGTGATTATATCACTTGGATTGTCAGTGGTATGGCCTGTGATTCAGCTTGGAATAAATCGTTTTGGAGTTTGGATTGCAGATTCAGCTTCCACGTCGCCGGTTCTTGCGCCGTTTGTCTACGGAATGCTTGAACGATTGCTTCTTCCTTTCGGACTTCATCATATGCTTACGATCCCCATGAACTATACTTCCTTCGGCGGAACGTATATTGTACAAACGGGAGTTAACGCAGGTTCGGCAGTATTTGGACAGGACCCGTTGTGGCTTGCCTGGGTTACCGACCTTATCGGATTCAAAAACGCCGGAGATACCGTATCATATGAAAATCTGCTTTCAACGGTTGTGCCCGCGCGGTTCAAGGTTGGTCAGATGATTGGAGCGACAGGACTTCTTCTTGGAGTCGCTCTTGCAATGTATCACAGAGTCGACAAAGATAAGCGGCATAAATACAAATCAATGTTTATATCTACAGCTCTTGCCGTATTCCTCACGGGAGTAACAGAGCCGCTGGAATTTATGTTTATGTTCTGTGCAGTACCTTTATATATTGTATATGCTGTTTTGCAGGGATGCGCTTTCGCACTTGCCGGTATTTTCGATTTGAGGCTTCATTCGTTCGGAAATCTTGAGCTGTTTACAAGAATACCAATGTCGCTGAAAGCCGGACTTGGAGGCGATATAATAAATTTCGTCATTGCGGTTGCAGTATTCTTCGGACTTGGCTATATTGTGGCATATTATATGATTGGAAGATTCAGTTTTGCGACTCCGGGGCGTCTCGGAAATTATTCTGATGAAAATTCCGGGGATTTCAGCGTCGGAAGCAATAGTGCAGGGAATTCCTCTGTCGATGACAGTCAGCCGGAGAGGATAATCGCGCTGCTTGGAGGACGTGAAAATATAACATTGGTGGACGCCTGTATGACTCGTCTTCGTGTGACTGTGGAAAATCCCGATATAGTTGCGGATATTGACCAATGGAAAGCTGAGGGTGCACTGGGGCTTGTAAAAAAGGGCAATGGAATTCAGGCTATATACGGACCAAAAGCTGATGTTCTGAAATCGGATATTAATGATATTCTGTAAGGGGGCGTCTGAGATAAAACTAATGACATTGAATACTCACAGCCACATAGAGGATAATTATCAGGAAAAGCTTCACGTTTTTGCGGAAGCGGTATTAGCTGAAATGCCTGATATAATTGCGATGCAGGAGGTAAATCAGTCCTCGGACGGAGAAATTATTTCTTCATCGGCTATGGATGGATATATTTCGTCCGGAGGTGTAATAAAGACTGATAATCACGCTCTTAATGCAGTAAATCTGATTTCAGAAGCCGGTGTGAATTACAATTGGACTTATCTTCCGATAAAAAACGGTTACGGCTGCTTTGACGAAGGACTTGCTGTTCTGAGCCGGACTCCGATTGACGAAACGGAGTCGTTCACCGTCAGTTTTACCGATAGCTACAGCGACTGGAAAACACGGAAGATTCTCGGAATCAGGACAATGAACGAATGGTTTTACTCAGTGCATCTTGGTTGGTGGGATGACGAGGCAGATCCATTTGAAAAGCAGTGGAAAAGACTTAACAGTATTGTTTCAAAAAGAAAAAGAGCATGGCTCATGGGTGATTTCAACAATCCCGCCCAAATAAGGAACGAGGGATATGATCTGATAAAAGAATCTGGCTGGCACGACAGTTTTGAGCTTGCTCAAAGCCGTGACAGCGGAGTAACCGTGAATAAACCGATAGACGGCTGGCATGGCAGAAATTGTCCCGGAAACGGACTGAGAATCGATTATATTTTCACGAATACAGTTCGGAATATTTTAAGTTCACAGGTCATATTTAACGAAAAAAACTATCCTGTAGTTTCCGATCATTACGGCATTATCACAGAGGTGAAGGGAGGAGTGGAGTTATGAAGAGAGCCGCAGGAATTCTTCTCCCTGTATTCAGTCTTCCGTCAAAACACGGCATAGGCTGCTTTTCAAAGGAAGCATATTCGTTTATTGATTGGCTAAGCGGAGCAGGTCAGAGCTATTGGCAGATCCTTCCTCTATGTCCAACAAGCTTCGGTGATTCACCATATCAGTCATTTTCAACATTTGCAGGCAATCCGTATTTTATTGATCCCGATGCTTTTGTTTCAAAAGGCTGGCTTACCGAAAGGGAATGCATTGATGCAAATTTTGGACTGGACGATTTTTATGTGAAATATGACAAGCTTTATCAAAAGCGCTTCCATCTTTTGAAAAAGGCGTTCGAGCGCAGCAATATAGCTGATTCAGAGGAATATCGATGCTTCGTTTCAGAGAATGCCGGATGGCTTGACAACTATTCGCTTTTCATGGCAGTGAAGGAACATTTTGGTGGTGCATCATGGGACACATGGGACGATGATATACGTTTCCGGGAAGAAAAGGCGATTGAGCGATACAGTTCAGAACTTTCGGATGAGATAGAATTTCAGCGCTTTATGCAATATGAGTTCCATGTGCAGTGGGACGCTCTGAAAGCCTTTGCCAACAGCAGAGGAATAAAAATAATAGGCGATATACCAATATATGTTGCTTATGACAGTGCAGACGTATGGGCTAACCGGAATCTTTTCAGATTAAATTCCGACGGAATACCGACAGCTGTTGCAGGCTGTCCGCCCGACGGATTTTCCGAGACAGGTCAGCTTTGGGGAAATCCTCTTTATGACTGGGACATTCATCGAAGAGATGGCTACAAATGGTGGATTGAACGTATCAGGGCAAGCTTTGAGCTTTATGATACAGTACGAATCGATCATTTCCGCGGTTTCGACAGCTTTTATGCTATTCCTTACGGAGCTGAAACAGCTGTAAGCGGAAATTGGGAAAAGGGTCCGGGAATTGAATTGTTCAAGGCAGTCGAAAGTGCTCTCGGACAAAGAGATTTCATTGCTGAGGATTTGGGATTTATAACGGATTCAGTAAAAAAACTTGTGGAGGACTGCGGATTTCCAAATATGAAGGTTCTTGAATTCGCCTTTGATTCGCGCGATACAGGCAGCAGGAGCGAGTATCTCCCTCATAATTATGCATCAAACTGTGTCGCTTACACCGGAACTCACGACAATCAGACAATTATGTCATGGTTCAGAAATATTTCATCTGATGAACAGCGCACAGCAAGGGAATATCTGCATGATTTCTGCACTCCGTCCTACAGGCTTAACGAGTCTTTTATCGCACTGTTGATGAGAAGCTGCGCAGACACGGTGATTATCCCGATTCAGGATTACCTTGGACTTGACGATTCGAGCCGTATAAACATTCCGTCAACTATCGGGAAAAACTGGCAGTGGAGACTTGAATCTTCCCAGCTCACAGACAGGCTTCAGCAAAAAATACTGAAAATGGCACAACTGTTTTCACGTGATAAATAAAATTCGCCGCATATATCCGTAATTAAGGATATATGCGGCGATTGTCCAAAACTTCCGGATGCTGTTTGAATCAGTTCAAGCGGTCAATATCCTGAGTCTGACGTATCGGATAAATGATCAGATCTGTTCCGGTGATATTCTCCTCGGTCATGGAAACCGACGATATACGGCTGTTCCAATAGGTTCTGAAATAATAGGTACCTTTGTCGGCATTGACGCAGCACGAATATGTTGTATAATATGGCAGATCGGAATGAACTTCGATGCTTCCGTTTACTACAGCAACGGATTCGAGCAGGTGGAAAAACTGAGATATATTCTCGCTTTCATCATTTCCGCTGACTGAGTTAGCGAGCAGATAGGCAGATTTGACAAATCTGGACGCAGGTGAAAAGTCTCCTGGCAGACCATGGCTTCCGAAACCTTTTCCAAAAGGAACTGCACCGGTTTGTCTGCAAAGCTTGTTTTCCGGAACAGTAACGGTCAGATTTGCATACTGGGAAAGATTTGTCATATGAAAGTCAAATGGAGGGTTGTTCGTGAGTACGTCGGCGGGATTGTCATAAATATGCATACCGTCTTTCATAATTTCGAGTACAACTGAACGGTTCTTATCGGCAATGTGCCAGTGAAGCGAAGCAGGCTGTATCTCGCGGCTGAACGGATGAGAGGTTACATTAGTTTTTTCCAGCAGGGCGACAGCTTCAGAGACACATGAACATTTTCCGAGAATCCAAGGAATAAGCTCAAAAACAGCAATGTTGAATTTATCGGGGCTCTCTTTGTCGGAATAACAAGCGTTATCAGGAAAATTCAATCCTGCGATACACAGTCCCGTTTCATTTGCTGCTTCAGCATAAAGAGGATAATTCTCTGCAATCGAAGCCATTCCGATTATTGCGTAGTGACTGTCAAGTGTGCCGGCAAATCTGAACCGGAACGGATAGTTCCTTGGGGTTATAACAACGTGTTCACCGAAGCTGCAGGCTATGTCCATGTTGCGTCCAAAATATAAACTGTCATTTCTCATTGCGATACTTGTGCACATTTTAAAGCTCCTTTCAAAAATTATCTTTTAACGAAGTATTCCTCATACCAGACAAGGAATGTGTAAATAGTCCAGACCTTACGCCAGCTGTCGGAATTTCCGCCGATGTAGTCATCAAAAATGGCGTTGATTTCGTCGATGCTGAAAAACTCAGCAGCATAGTCACTGTTGAATTTAGCTCGTACATCTGCATTATAACGTTCGTCGGCAAGCCAGATGCGGATTGGAACGATGAAGCCGAGTTTTTTCCTGAATGCGATTTCTTCAGGCAGAACCTTTGCAGCTGCGGTACGGAATGCGACCTTATTTTGCTCGCTGTTGACTTTGAATTTTGAGGGAAGACGCGACGCAATATCAAAAACGCGTCTGTCTGTGAGGGGCATACGAATTTCAAGACCTGCGGCGGTGCTCATTTTGTCAACGTTGAGATAAATATCTCCCTCAAGCCAAATCTGAATATCGACATCTGACATTTTGGTGAGTGGGTCGAGACCTTCTGTTTCGTCATAGATGTGCTTTACGAGGTTAATCGGAAGGACGTCGGGATTATAGGTGCGGAGAATTTTCTGTTTTTCGTCCTCTTTCATAATATTCGTGTTGCCGACATAGAAATTGCTGAGATTTTCTCCGTAACGCTCGGCATTGCGGTACATATTGTATCCGCCGAAAAATTCGTCTGCGCCCTCTCCCGAATAGCACAGCTTTGTATGCTCGGCGGTTGCACGGCAGGCTATAGCAAAAACGATTGCTGAAGCGTCACCGAGTGGCTGCTCCATGTTGTACATAACATAGGGCACAGCGTCGAAATATTTCTCCGGTGTGATAAGACAGCGCGAAAAATTACGTCCAAGCAGGTCAGCAGTCTGCTTTGCGAGGAATGATTCGTCAAAACGCTCGTCATCATATCCGCAGGAATCGGACATTTTTGCGTCAGACATGGCGAGGACGTAAGAGGAATCAACCCCTCCCGAAAGGAACGATTCGGCAGTTTCATCGTCGGTTTTGATCTCGGTCATGATATTTTTGACGGCAGAGTGGATTTCATCTGCCCATTCATTGAGAGATTTATCGTTATCAGGATGAAATTCGGGCTTCCAGTAGCGCGTGATGCTCAGTCTGCCGTTTTTCCATTTGAGAAAGCAGCCGGGCATGAGCTTTTTTACTCCCTTAAAGAAAGTATCTTCTCCTGCGACATAGGTCAGTGTCAGATAGATCTGGAGCATATCGCGGTTAATTTCCTTTACGAAATTTTTGTGCTCCATAATGGAACGTATTGAAGTGCCATAAAGCAGCTCACCATTATCTGTCTGATAGTAGTAGAATGGTTTTGTACCGAACTGATCGCGCAGACAGAATAGTGTCTGCGTATCGCTGTCCCAGAGAGCGAGAGCGAACATACCATAGATATGATCCGGCATTTTTTCTCCCCATTTTTCGTAGGCTTTGACTATAATCCGGTTTTCACGTTCTTTTCTCGGTAAATCTGACGGAATATCGAGTTCAGAGCAGAGCTGAACGTGATTTCGGATATGACCGCTGTATTCTTTTAATTCAATCATTTATATCACCTCAGATAAATCGGCATCAAGCCGAAAAAATTAACCAGAATAATTATAACATAAAATGTATATTATTTCAACCTTTTAAAGGAAAAATACCTTTTTGTATATCTAATGAGCCTGTTTGCGTACATTTTTCAGCAGATAAGTTACCCGATATTATCATAGATATCCAAATGTGACAATACCACATAAAATAATATTGCAGTGAAAGCGAAAAAATTCCGCAGAGCACTTGACGTTTTATGTCATATGGTGTAAAATATAAATATACTATATTTATTGTATAGCTTCATGAAACTGGAGTAATATATACGGAGGTAATATCATGTCAAAGAAATTTATCGTCGAAACATCGGCAAGACACATTCACGTAACTCAGGAGCATCTTGAAATTCTTTTCGGTAAGGGTCATGAACTTACAAAGAAAAAGGATCTTTCACAGCCCGGACAGTTTGCCTGTGAGGAGAGGGTTACAATTGTAGGACCCAAGAAGGAACTTGCAGGTGTATCGATTCTCGGTCCTGTTCGTCCCGCAACACAGGTTGAGCTTTCAGCTACAGATGCTCGTTCTATTGGCATTGCTGCTCCTATCAGAGAGTCCGGCGACGTTGCAGGCTCGGGTGCTTGTAAGGTAGTAGGTCCCTGCGGTGAGGTTGAGATTTCCGAGGGAGTCATCGTTGCAAAGCGTCATATTCACCTTACTCCTGCTGATGCTGAGGAGCTTGGCGTTCAGGATAAGGATGTTGTATGGGTTAAGCTTGATACCGACGGAAGAAAAGCTATTTTCGGTGATGTAGTTTGCCGTGTTTCCGAGAAGTTTGCAAGAGCGATGCATATTGATACTGACGAATCGAATGCAGTATCCGCTCCGCGCGATCTTGAGGGCGAGATTATAAAGCTCTGATTCATATTTTTACCGCTCCTGCGGAAAATGCAATAGAGATGAGAATACATACCCAGAGGGACGCCTTTCCGCGTCCCTTTTTGATAATCGGATCATGGGATGTTTAACTGATAAAATGAATTTTAAGAAGATATCGGAACGAAAACCAATCATGAATACGTATTAGGATAATACATTTTACGTAACGGGAACAGTATTCCGGACCTACAGTGATTACGTATAATAAAGTATTGCGGACATATAATTATTTTATTGCAGAAACGGCTGTATATAAGGAGGATCAAAATGGACGAAAGGAATTTAACGATGCTCGTGGATTTTTACGAGCTTACAATGGCAAACGGTTTTTTTGAAAATGGACGGGGAGATGAGATTGCATATTTCGATATGTTTTTCCGTAAAGTTCCCGATAACGCAGGATATGCAGTAATGGCAGGAGTGCAGCAGGTGATTGAGTATCTTGAGAAACTGAGCTTCAGTGCCGGGGATATAGAGTATCTCAGAGACAAAAGAATGTTCAGCGAAGAATTTTTACAATATCTGAGCAGCTTCCAATTCGAGTGTGATGTGTGGGCGGTTCCCGAGGGAATGCCAATATTTCCGAATGAGCCTATAATAACAGTCAGAGGTCCCGCGATTCAGGCACAATTTGTGGAAACTATGATACTTCTTACGATCAATCATCAGAGCCTTATCGCAACAAAGGCAAACAGAATCGTCAATGCTGCAGAGGGCAGACCTGTTATGGAATTCGGTTCACGGCGTGCTCAGGGCTACGACGGAGCAATCTACGGAGCAAGAGCGGCATATATCGGCGGATGTGCAGGTACTGCCTGTACTATTTCCGACCGTGATTTCGGTGTAAAGGCACTTGGTACAATGGCTCACAGCTGGGTTCAGCTTTTTCCATCGGAGCTTGAAGCGTTCAGAGCCTACGCAAAAGTATATCCGGACAGCTGTACACTTCTTGTGGATACCTACAGTGTACTGAAATCCGGAATTCCAAATGCGATAAAGGTTTTCAAAGAGCTTGAGGAAAAAGGTCACCGCGGTGCAGGAGTGCGGATCGACAGCGGAGATATTGCTTATTTATCAAAGAAAACCCGTAAAATGCTTGATGAAGCAGGACTTGATTACATTAAGATAGTGGCATCGAATTCTCTTGATGAATATATTATCCGCGACCTGATAGTTCAGGGAGCAAAAATCGACAGCTTCGGTGTAGGTGAACGTCTTGTAACATCGAAATCCGAACCTGTTTTCGGAGGGGTATATAAGCTTGCGGCAGTCGAAGAAAATGGCGAAATAATTCCGAAAATCAAAATATCAGAAAACGCTGTTAAGATTACAAATCCGTCATTCAAGGATGTATGGCGACTTTATGACAATAATACAGGAAAAGCTGTTGCGGATGTTATTACGCTTGCGGACGAAACTATCGATGATAGCAAACCTTATACTATTTTCGACCCTGAGCAGACATATAAAAAGACAACCCTTGATAATTTCACAGCAAAGCGGCTGAGAGTCAAGATATTTGAAAAAGGAAAATGCGTTTATAAATCACCGTCAATTGACGATATAAAGAGCTTTTGCAAGGAGCAGATCGATTTGCTTTGGGATGAGGTAAAACGTTTTGAGAATCCTCACAATTATTACGTTGATCTTTCCATGCCGCTGTGGCAGCTGAAAAACAGAATGCTTTCGCAGCTTTACAGATAACTGACTTCGAATCTGTAAAACAACAATTATACGTTATTGTATAAAAAGTACTGATATTCAACTGGAACCGATTGACAAACCAAAAAAATTATTGTATACTGTATACAGCTGTAATCCGACCTCTAACCCTCATAAGTCGGATTGGTGCGTGAAAAATTTTTAAACGGAGGAAATCATTCAATGAAAAAATTACTCTCTCTAATTTGTGCCGCGTCATTGGCAGCGGCTTCTCTTTTTGCGTCCTGCGGCAAAAAAGACGACAAAAAATCAGACGGAAACGGAGGCAACGACAGTACTTTCACAGTATCTTTCGAAAAAATTGCCGAGGATATGGGTGCAGGCTGGAATCTCGGAAATACACTTGAAGCGAACTCCGGGGGAACTCCCGATGAAACCTGCTGGGGAAATCCGGCTGCTACACAGGAAATGATCGACGCTGTCGCTCAGGCGGGATTCTCAACAGTCAGAGTACCGGTATCGTATCTCAGTAAAATTGACGACAATGACGGATATAAAATAGACAGCGCATGGCTTGACCGCGTGCAGGAGGTTGTTGACTATTGCTACAAGGACAATCTTTATGTAATAATCAATGTCCATGGTGACGGTTATAATACTATCGACGGAGGTTGGCTGCTCGTCAACGGAGAAGATCAGGATACAATCAAAAAGAAATATGAGGCTGTGTGGAAGCAGATTGCCGAGCGTTTTAAGGGATATGACGAGCATCTTGTTTTTGAATCCATGAATGAGGTTTTCAATGGAGAATACAGCGATCCTGTTCCGGAGCAGTATCAGAATCTTAATGATTATAACCAGATTTTTGTGGATACAGTTCGCAGTACATCCGGCAATAATACACATCGCTGGCTGCTTGTTCCGGGCTGGAATACCAATATTGACTATACCTGCGGTGATTATGGATTTAAAATGCCCGAGGACACCAAGTGTACCGCAAAAGAGAACCGGCTGATGCTTTCGGTTCATTACTACGATCCGTGGGACTACTGCGGAACAGAGACTGTTAAGACCTACTTATGGGGCGCAAAGGGTACTCAGCTTCTTGAAAAATACGACGGACTTACCGACAAGGCTATGGCGACATGGGGTGATGAATCGCATCTTGAAACTCAGTTTACGAAGCTCAGCGATCAGTTTGTAAGCAAGGGAATCCCTGTTGTTATCGGAGAATACGGCTGTATTGACAAATCAAACGCCAATGCGACGCTTGTGGGGGTTGTCACCGAAAACAGAGCATATTTTGACGGTTATGTAGCAGGAACAGCTGCCTCAAAGGGAATTATCCCCGTATACTGGGATAATGGAGCGAACGGCGCATACGGCTTCGGACTCTTTGACAGAAAAACATATGAACAGACTCAGCCCGAGATAATCAGTGCGATTACAACGGCAGTTAAAGAGAAAAATCCTCAGTCGGGAATTGATACCGAAGTTAACGCATCAGTTGAGAAAAAAGATGAAGTTCATGCTTATATCGGTATTCAGACAAAAGTATATACTTTCAGGAATTCATATGACGACGCAAGTTACGGTGCGGATACCGAGTGGTTTAACACTCTTATCAAATGGGACGATACCGACGGAGACGGAAAGAGTGACGATATTGTCGATACCGGAGCAACATTTACAGACGCAGTTATTTCCGAAAACGGTACATATAAGGTAAGCGTATCGGGCTATGACTTCTCACAGGACTGTGAGGGACTTAATATGCTCTTTGTAAGCACAGATTTTCCTTATTATACAACTACCGGAATTAAGGATGTTGTCCTTTACTGTGATGACGTTGCTTATGAAGTTAAGAAACCCTATATCATGGCTGACAGCAGCGGAAATATGTATATCGAAATTCTGAATATATATAACGAGGACGCCGAGCCTATGGAGATCACAATGCCGAAAGACAGTTTTTCGATTGAATTTACAATTACCGGTGTAAATAATGTAGTTGGCTGAACAGTTCCGCAATAAAAGTCTTTGACGGCGTTTTACGGTGTTGACTTATCCGGTATGAAGTGGTATAATAATATCAGCAATTATTAAAGGAGATATTTATTATGAGTGATTGTACACATGACTGCTCAAGCTGCTCAAGCAACTGCGGCAGCCGTCAGGAGCCGCAAAGTTTCATCGAAGAGCCGAATAAGCTTAGTAAAATCGGGAAGGTAATCGGTATTGTAAGCGGTAAAGGCGGCGTAGGAAAGACAATGGTTTCGTCGCTGCTTGCTGTTGGTATGCAGAGACTTAACAAGAATGTCGGAATCCTCGATGCGGATATTACCGGTCCGTCCGTGCCAAAGGCTTTTGGAATCAAATCAAAGGCGGATGCCTGCGAGTTCGGAATTTATCCTGTTAAAAGCAAAATGGGCATTGATGTAATGTCGGTTAATCTGCTGCTTGAAAACGAGTCCGATCCGGTTGTATGGAGAGGTCCTGTTATTGCAGGTGTTGTTAAGCAGTTCTGGACTGATGTAATCTGGAAAGATATTGACTGCCTTTTTGTGGATATGCCTCCGGGAACAGGAGACGTTCCCCTTACGGTATTTCAGTCGATTCCTGTTGACGGAATTGTAATTGTTACATCGCCGCAGGAGCTTGTTTCGATGATTGTCGAAAAAGCCGTAAAAATGGCGAAGCTCATGAATATCCCGATACTCGGTATTATTGAGAATATGAGCTATTACGAATGCCCCGACTGCGGAAAGAAAATCAATGTTTTCGGTGACAGTCATCTTGAAGAAATCGCTTCCGAGTACAGTCTGCCTGTACTTGCGCGTATTCCTGTTTGCACAGACCTTGCAAAGATGTGCGACAACGGTACTATCGAGTTGTTTGAGGGCGATTGGATTGATGCGGCGGTTGATATTATAGACAAGCTTTAATTGAATTATATTATATAACCCGAAAATTTCAATTCGGGTTATATTTTTGTTCTGCAAACTGAAAATTTTTCAAAAAACTATGGTAATTTATAACGATGTGTGTTATAATAAACAGGTAAACTTAATTCAAATAGTAATATGTTTTAATTCGGGAGTGTAAATGCCAATGAAATATAACAGAAACGAACTTGCTGATGGTATAGGATTTTCAACTGTCATCGATGGCAAGTTCAAGACAAATTCAATCAGTGTTCGTTTTATAACACAGCTTGACGAGCAGAATTCAGCCGCCAATGTCGTCGGAATCGGGGCACTTTCGGTTTCTTCGGCAAAGTTCAGAACGCTTGCGGCTCTGAATGAGCGTATGTCTGAACTTTATGGTGCGTCTTTAAGTTCCGGAGCAAGTAAAAGAGGCGATTTGCAGATACTTTCTATTAATTCCTCATGGATAAATAACCGTTATGCACTTGATGGCGAGGATATTACCGCAGAGATGCTCGATCTCGTATGCGGATGTATTTTTGAGCCGAATGTGAATAACGGCAGATTTGACGAAGAATCGTTCAAAATTACAAAAAAGGATCTCCTTGACCATATTGAAGCAGAAATCAATGACAAGCGTGGATTTGCGATTTCACGTGCGTCAGAGACAGCCTTTGAAGGCGAGGGTGCCGGATTTTCATGTTACGGGGAAAGAGAGACTGCCGAAAAGGTAACTTCAGCGTCCGCCTGCAGCGCGTATCGTAAGATACTTGAAACCGCTCAGATAGAGATTTTCTATGTTGCCCCTGAGGAGAATGAATCAGTAGGCGAAAAACTTAAGGCAGAATTTTCAAAACTCAGTCGCTGTCCTGCCAAATATGAATTCAATGTTCCCAGTCCGGTTAAGCAGTCAGTTGAAAGAGTCTCCGACGAGCTTGATGTAAATCAGTGCAAAATGGTCATGACGTTTAAAACCGATTCTGATGATACTTATGCCATAAAGCTTATGTCAATGATTTTCGGCGGAACTCCTGTCTCAAAGCTTTTCATGAATGTGCGCGAGAAGCTCAGTCTTTGCTATTACTGCGCTTGCAGAAATATCGCATCGAAGTCTGCGCTCATGGTTGACTGCGGAGTTGAGCGCGGAAATATCGAAAAGGCTGAAAAGGAAATTCAATTCCAGCTGGACGAAATCCGGAACGGTAATTTCACCAACGAGGAGCTTGACAGTGCACTGTTAAGTATAGAGAATGCTCTTTCCGGTGTTGGTGATACTCACAGCTCATACGTTTCGTGGTATTTCGAGCGCTTCTGTGAGGGCAGAATAATAACTCCTGAGCAGCAGTCTGAACTTTACAGAACTGTCACAAGAGAACGTATTATCGAAGCTGCAAAATCGGTTAAGACCGACAGTATCTATATCATGTACAATAAGGAGGCGAAAGAATAATGGAGAGGAAGATTCTTAAAAGCTCTGCAACCGGAGACAGCTGTATCTATGTCAAACATCCAAGCGGACTTGATATCTATATATGTGAGATGAACGGCTACAGCAGTGTTGAAGCTCTTTTCGGAACGAAATACGGCTCAATCAACACGACGTTCAAGACCAAGGAAGATAATGACTACACCACAGTTCCCGAGGGAATTGCTCACTTCCTTGAGCACAAGCTTTTTGAGAATGAAGACTGCGATGTTTTCCAGCTCTATGCGGCAACAGGGGCGAATGCAAACGCTTTTACCTCCTTTGACAAGACCTGTTATCTGTTCAGCTGCTCAGCAAATTATGAGGAATCGCTTAAAATCCTCCTCGACTTTGTTCAGAAGCCTTATTTCACCGAGGCGAGTGTTGCTAAAGAGCAGGGAATTATCGGTCAGGAAATCAAGATGTGCAACGATAATCCCGAGTGGAGAGTTTTCTTCAATCTGCTCAGGGGAATGTACCACAATCATCCGGTCAAAATCGACATCGCCGGTACAGTCGAGAGCATAGCTGAAATTGATGCTGATCTGCTGTATAAGTGCTATAATACGTTTTATAACCTAAACAACATGGTGCTTTCCATTGCCGGAAATATAAGTGCTGATAAGGTGCTTAAAATATGCGACGAATGCCTTAAACCATGCGAAGATAAGGGTCTGGAGACCGTTTCTCCTGACGAGCCAGCGGAAATAGTTATGGCTGAAATACATGAAACTCAGCCCGTTGGAACACCGATTTTCAATATTGGATGCAAGTGTGCCCCCTGCGATGGAGCTGAAAGGCTGAAAAAAGTTGTCTGTGCAACTCTCGCTGCTGAAATAATTTCGGATGTTTCATCGGATCTGTATCAGAGACTGCTCCGGAACGAGCTGATTAATTCTACATTCGGAACAGAGGTTTTCTGTGGAGACGGCTATTTTTCAGTGATTTTCAGCGGAGAATCCTCCGATCCCGAAAGGGTTCGCAGTGAGCTTTTTGCAGAGCTGAAAAAGATATGTTCTGACGGAATTCCCGAAAAAGATTTTCAGCGTATCAAGAAAACCGTCTATGGTAATCTCGTCCGCGAGCTGAATAACGTCGAAGCAGTGGCAAATCTGATGATAAATGCAGCAATGTCTGATGCGGAACCGTTTGATATGATGGATATTCTTTCTGAAACAACAAATGCTGAGAGTCTTGAATTTATCCGGAATGAGCTTGTTGAGGAAAGATTTGTAATGTCGGTAGTGGAGGGAGCAGAAAAATGAAACCGGTTGAAATAATAACAGACCCATATGAAATATATTTTCCGAATCTTGGCTGGAGATTTCATATTAACCCGACCGCATTTACAATCGGAAATATCTCGGTTCAGTGGTACGGAATCATAATTGCAATCGGACTGATAGCAGCGATACTTTACTGTATGCCGAAGATGAAGAAATTCGGACTCGACCCCGACAGGGTAATCGATGTTGTGATCGGCGGAGTCATTGGCGGAATGATTGGTGCGAGAACCTATTATGTAGCAATGAAATGGGACGAGTATAAGGGTGATATTAAGGCGATTCTCAATTTCAGAAACGGAGGACTTGCGATATACGGTGGTCTGATAGGTGCTATACTTATCGGACTGATTATATGTCATTTCAGGAAGGTTCGGAAACTCCCGATGCTCGATATAGCGTCAATCGGTTTTCTCATCGGGCAGGGAATCGGACGATGGGGTAATTATGTTAATCAGGAAGCCTTCGGTACGAATACAGACAATCTTTTCGCCATGACAGGCGGAACGATTCAGCAGGTAATCAGAAATGAAGCCTATTTCACTGACGGCGATATGTATCTTAACGGACTTGCCGATATGTCAATGGAATACGCAGTCCACCCATGCTTTCTTTACGAATCGGTATGGTGTCTGCTGGGAGTCGCAGTTCTGACTTTAATAGCAAAGCACAGAAAATTTGACGGACAGGTATTCCTCTCCTATCTTATATGGTACGGTTCGGAGCGATTCGTGGTTGAGGGACTCAGAACCGACAGTCTTATGTTCGGCAGTCTCCGTATTTCTCAGGCTCTTTCGGCAGTCCTAGTTTTAACAGCGGTTATACTTATGGTTGTGATGATGTCACGGGTTCGGAGAGATCCGGAAAGATATGTTCTCTACTGCAATACAGAGGAATCTGCAATGCTTATTGAAGAAACACGTCTTAAAGCCGAAAAAGCAGGTTCTAAAAAGGCTGAAAATGGCAATAAATCAGAAGAATCCGAAGATAATAAAACAGACGATTCTGAAAAAAACAATACAGATGAAAGCAACGAAAAAACAGTTCAGGAGGAAAATGAAAATGGCACAGATAATTAATGGCAAGGAAGTATCGGCAAGCGTAAGAAAAGCGGTTGCAGAGGAGACAGCACAGCTTCGCGACAGCAGGGGACTGAAGGTCGGACTTGCTGTAGTAATTGTCGGAAACAATCCTGCGTCGAGAGTATATGTTAACAATAAAAAAAAGGCATGCGAGGAGGTCGGATTTCAGTCATTTGAGTACGCTCTTGATGAAAATACAACAGAAGAGCAGCTCCTTGATCTTGTGAATGTACTTAACCGTGATGTCAGAGTAAACGGAATCCTCGTTCAGCTTCCGCTTCCGAAGCATATCAATGAGACGGCAATTATCAACGCAATTTCTCCTGAAAAAGATGTTGATGCATTTCATCCTGTAAATGTCGGTAAAATAATGATTGGCGATTACTCGTTCCTGCCTTGCACGCCAGCCGGAGTTATGGAACTTATCGCTTCGACCGGCACGGAAATCAGCGGAAAGACCTGTGTTGTAATCGGACGGAGCAATATCGTCGGTAAGCCGATGGCAATGCTTCTGCTTCACAAGAGCGGAACGGTTACAATTTGCCATTCAAAGACTCAGAATCTTAAAGAAATCTGTCAGCGTGCTGATATACTCGTTGTTGCAGTGGGCAGAGCTAATTTTGTTACAGGCGACATGATTAAGCCGGGTGCAGTTGTAATCGATGTTGGAATGAATCGCCTTGAAAATGGAAAGCTCTGCGGCGATGTCGAATTCGAGAGTGCTGAAAAGGTTGCTTCTTATATTACTCCTGTTCCGGGTGGAGTCGGACCTATGACGATTTCTATGTTGATGAGAAATACTCTAACTGCCGCTAAGCAGCAGGCTGGTATCTGACGGCATATCCGCATTCAATCTGAAAAAAACCGATAATTAGACAGATACCCATATAGAAGTTTTGCCCCGAAGCGGTTAAAAATGCTTCGGGGCATCGTGTTTTTATACGGTTACTAAGTTTAATCAGAATTAAACTGCTCTGCAAATTGGAATTTACAGAAGAAGTTTATCTTGTGGATTATTAGGCTAAGTGGAAAAGGAAAGGATTATCAGTCATCATAGATAGAGTGTTCTATCAGTCTCAAAACTAGTAATTATGCACTTTGAACCCAGTACATATACTGTGCATTTTTTTCTTAAAGGTATCTGACTTGTATAGGCAGTACTTAAATATGTTGAATAGTCCTCAAGCTCTATTACATATTTCCAACTTCGATAAACAGCCCCTTTGTGTGCATGTCTAACTTCAATTTCAGAGGCGACTATCGCTGAATGAGCCTCGCCTTTACGTATTACTATTTTTTTTACACATGAATACAGCAGCCAATCAAGAAAAAATATCAGAGCAGTAAGTATAACAAACAATAATAGTACTATTCCCCACCCAGAAACCCATGATTTAATAATTCCTCTTGCTATAGTTTTGCCCATAAACATTCCTCTTATTGTGTAGAATAGAGAAATACAAATAGTAACGATACCAAGGAGCTTCGCTATAAATAGATTTTCATCATGGGCAGTTTCGTAACAACGGCTTTGGACTTTCTTATTCATCATAGTTCTTTACTGCAACCAGAAGTGGAGACTGAGCTATGATTAACATAATAGTATTCTTATTGGCTTCACAAGATTCTTCAGTTGCATCTACTAGCCAATCTCCTGCTAAAACTTTATGCACAAGATTATCATAACCATGTATATAATGCTCTAAATAAACAAGATTTTTAGAACCCATATGTAAAGCAGGTATACTCTTAATATATGATAAAAGCATTCTTTCTCCAATTGTAATATCTGGTTTCATTTTTTTCTCCTTACTTTTAATTCTCGATTGCTTAAATTCCGATTTATATTAGTAATTATTATAGCATAACGCAGCCCCATTGTCAACAGAAACGCCATAGTACTTCTGACTTTAGATCAGAAATACTATGGCTTAAATACTTCTATATCAGTGCAATCCTTTGGCTTCGGAGCATTTTTTTGTAAAAATTGCATTTTCAGACCTGGAATAATAATAAATCATCAAGCGATAATATTTTCGGGAGATGATAAAAATGCTGAAAAATAAACCTGAACGTCCATTATTTGACAGTGATGAAGATGATAACCTTATAAAAATGAGCTGTCCGCCTGCATCGTCAGGAGACATGACAGGACTGATTCCAAACGGCGGAAATGAAAATGACCAACTTGAGGCATATAACCTGCTTTATCCGTATCTTGCTGATGATGTGTCGGAATATCTTGGATAATCTGCACATATTCGGAAACTTAATCAGTGCAAAACAACGAAATTATATTTTACTGCTTTATTTTTAAGTTAATTTATGCTATAATTAAGGCAATACTGTATAATAAAAGCTTTGGTTTTTATGCGGTATTGCCTTATTGGTATCAATTATTTATACAGAGGTTTATATGAAAAACGGAATCAAAATGGCAGACATAGCCCGAGAAATCGGGGTCAGCGTTGTAACTGTGTCAAATGCACTTGCAGGCAGGGACGGAGTCAGCGACAGTTTAAGAAAGAAAATCTGCGAGACGGCTGAAAAAATGGGATATAAACCGTCAGGCAGCCGCAGTGATAAAAAGACCGCATACCGTCCGAAGCTTGGAAAAAACGTGGGTATTCTTACTTCTGAGCGCTTTGTCGGAAATCGGGGAACATTTTACTGGGAGCTCACAGCTTCTGTATCAAATAAGCTCGCCGAGCTTAATGTATATACGATCTACGAGTGTATTTCCGCCAAAAACGAGAAGGAAAAAATTCTCCCAAAGATTATTACTGAAAATAAAATTGACGGAATTATCGTAATTGGTCAGATTCGCCGGATGTACATAGAATTGCTGAGCAGTATTGATATTCCGCTTATTTTCGTGGATTTTTACGATAACAGATTTGATGTTGACTCAGTGAATTCCGACAGCTACTACGGCGGATATATGCTCACAGACTATCTTGTTGAAATGGGGCACCGGAAAATCGGATTTTTCGGAAATGTGACTGCAACCAGCAGCATTCATGACCGCTTTCTCGGTTATGTAAAATGTATCATGGAAAATAATCTTGAATACCGTTACGAATGGACGATCGATGACCGTGACGAATATGGTAAGCTTTTTGATAATATAACCTTTCCGGAGGAGCTTCCAACAGCGTTTGTCTGCAATTGTGATGAAACTGCATTTCGCGTAATATCTGCGCTCAAATCAAAAGGAATACGTATTCCCGAAGATATTTCTGTGGTTGGTTACGATAATTACACTGTGTCAAGCATCTGTGTACCGACCATTACGACCATCGAGGTTGATATCGACAAAATGGCAGAGGTGTCTGTTGAAATCATGGCAAAGAAGCTGATAAATCCAAGTTATCGTGAAGGCAGACGAATCATAATGGGCAGATTGATTGAAAAAGAATCAGTTTTCAATATAAGGGGAAGTTACGGTGATAAAATAAATGAAGGTTAATATTCTGCATAACTTTTTTGGACATCTTGCAACAGTTACCATCCATCGTCATCGAGTGCTTGTTCATTGCATTAAGGCAGGAATTGTTTGGAGAGGACTTGTTCACGATCTTTCCAAATTCTCACCGACAGAGTTCATTCCCGGTGTAAAGTATTATCAGGGCACGAGGAGCCCGAACGAAATGGAGCGCGAGAATGTTGGTTACTCACGGGCATGGATGCATCATAAAGGCAGGAACAGACATCATTTCGAATTCTGGACGGATTATAACCCAAAGACCCGCAGGCTTGAACCTGTACCTATGCCCGATATTTTTGTGTATGAGATGTTCTGTGATCGTGTTGCCGCATCCAAGACCTACAATAAGGAAAAGTATAATGATAGTTCTTCTCTCGAATATTTCCTGCGAGGTAAGTCAAACCGATTGATGATTGCACAGTCTACTTCCGACCAAATTGAGTTTCTGCTTACGATGCTCTCCGAAAAAGGAGAGGATTATACCTTTGCGTATATTCATTCAAAAGTCAGAGAATTGAGAAAAAATCAAAAAAATGAACACTGACTTCATCGTCGGTGCTCGAAATAAAGTATAAAAATCGGACGACATGGTTAAATGTCGTCCGATTTTATTATGCTTTAAATATCATTAGCCGCCGTAAACAGCGAGGAGGAATCCTGCTGCAATAGCCGAACCGATAACACCCGCAACATTCGGACCCATAGCGTGCATGAGAAGGAAGTTTGTGGGATTTGCTTTCTGACCTTCAATCTGCGATACACGTGCAGCCATTGGAACTGCTGAAACGCCTGCCGAACCGATAAGCGGATTGATCTTTCCGCCTGAAAGCTTGCACATGATCTTGCCGACGATAAGTCCACCGACAGTAGAGAAGCAGAATGCAGTAAGTCCGAGAGCGATTATTTTGAGAGTCTCGAATGAAAGGAACTTAGAAGCAACGGTAGTCGCACCTACGGAAATTCCGAGGAATACGGTAACGATGTTCATAAGTGCATTCTGAACAGTATCTGAAAGTCTTGCAGTAACGCCGCACTCTCTCCAGAGGTTACCGAGCATGAGACAGCCTACCAGCGGAGCTGTTGAGGGGAGAAGCAGAATTACGAATATTGAAACAATAATCGGGAAGAGAATTTTTTCGGTCTTTGATACCTCACGGCTCTGTTCCATTTTGATTTTACGTTCTTTCTCTGTTGTAAGCAGACGCATAAAGAAAGGCTGAATCATAGGAATGAGTGCCATATATGAGTATGCTGCGATAGCGATAGGTCCGAGAAGCTCAGGTGCGAGTCTTGTTGTGAGGAAAATTGCAGTAGGACCGTCAGCTCCGCCGATAATGCCGATTGAAGCAGCCTGATTGCCTGTAAATCCAAGGCAAACAGCTCCGAAGTAGGCGAGGAATACACCCATCTGAGCAGCCGCACCAAGAAGAAGACTGTTAGGTCTTGCGATAAGCGGACCGAAATCAGTCATTGCGCCTACACCGAGGAAAATCAGTGACGGATAAAGACCCGCCTTAACGCCGATATAAAGTATATCGAGGAAGCCTCCGTTAGACATAACATGACCATAGCTGTGATAAAATTCGCTGTCGTGGTCAAGGAAAGCGTCCCACAGTTCGGGGTGATAAAGAGCCTCCGATGAACTTGTACCGTCGAGGAAGAAATTAGATACGTTAACGAGGAGACAGCCGAATGCGATTCCCACGAGGAGCAGCGGTTCAAATTTCTTAACTATACCAAGATAAAGAAGAACACAGGCAATGCCGATCATAACAAGATTCTTCCAACCGCCGTCGGCAAAGAAGCTTGCAAAGCCCGAGTCGTTCCAGAGCTTGCTAAGGGTTTCAAGAATATCCATCTTTCAGCCTCCTTATGCAAGAACAATCAGAGGAGTACCTGTTTCAACAACAGCGCCCTTGCTTGTTGCAACCTGAACAACGGTCGCGTCCTTAGGAGCAACTATTTCGTTCTCCATTTTCATTGCCTCGAGGATAATAAGAATCTGACCTGCTTTAACCTTATCGCCTTCCTTTACGTCGACTCTGAGAATGTTGCCGGGCATAGGTGCGTTAACGGTTTCGCCTGCAGCAAGAGCGGCAGGTGCCGGAGCGGCAGCCGGTGCAGCGGCTGCAGGTGAAGGAGCAGCGGCAGCCGGAGCGGCAGGAGCAGTCTGAGTAGGAGCAAGAGCTTCATACTCATCAAGAAGGACAGCCTTGCCCTTTTCAACTTCAACCTCGTAGGTTTTACCTTTGAGAGTAACTTTATATTTCATAATTATTTAACCTCCTTGATAGAAATGAAACGCAGCTCGTTCAAAGGAGTCTGCAGTTTATCTGCAACGATAGCCATAATCATTGCAGCCTCCTTGTCGGGAACGTCATAGAGCTTGACATGACCTGCGGAACCCGGTGCAAGTTTTGCCTGAGCCGGTGCAGGAGCCGAAGCTTCTTCCACATCAGCCTGTGAAGCTGATTTTGCGGCAGTATTCTTTAAAGCAGCCGCCTTAGCAGCAGCGTTCCTTTTCTTGAAGATTGCGGCTAATATATACAGCACAATCATAAGAATAATCAGACCGAAAAATACA
The DNA here is from genome assembly GCA_029007035.1 of Oscillospiraceae bacterium. GTDB lineage: Bacteria > Bacillota > Clostridia > Oscillospirales > Ruminococcaceae > Ruminococcus. The sequence goes on along the minus strand of JAQXHC010000044.1, from coordinate 26,981 downwards.
ACTGCATATCCGAAAATGGCAGTAGCCGCAGCTTCGGAGATGCTGATTTTTTCGCCCGATGCGCTGTTTGCGGCAGCTAATGCGATATTACTGAACATTCTGCAGCCTCCTTATATTTCCTCAATGGTGTATACTGCTTCATTTTCTTCCTTTTCCTTGCGAGCCTTGAGGAACTTCATTGTCTGGTCGGGATAGCAGATATAACTCATGATGTCCTCTTCGGAGCGTGCAAGACTGCCGAGAGCATCCTTTGCCGCTTCAAAGTCCTCTCCGGTGCGCTTCTGATCCTCGATTCGGCAGTCAACAGGAGCGTTATCGCCAAGAACCTTTGCTTTAAGCTCTTCACTGATAGGAGCGGGAGCAGTACCGTATTCGCCCTTGATATAGTTTTTTACTTCCTTGGAAATATTCTTGTAGCGCTCACCGACAAGAACATTGGTAACGGCCTGATTTCCGACCATTTGTGAAAGGGGAGTTACAAGGGGCGGATAACCGAGATCTTTTCTTACATTCGGGATTTCTGCGAGAGCTGCATCAAACTTATCCATAGCTTTCATATCGGTGAGGTTTGCAATCATATTCGACAGCATACCGCCCGGAACTTTATAAACAAGAGCCTGAGAATCGGTTGCAAGGCTCTTGGGATTGAGCTGACCGTTGTCGATGTATTTCTGCTTAACTGGCTTGAAGAAATCATTTATCTTATTGATTTTTTCCTCGTCAAGACCGCAGTCTATTCCATACTGCTGGAAAGCATAGAACATTGTCTCAGTTGCAGGCTGAGAAGTACCGCCAGAGAAGCACGAAGTTGCGGTATCAATAATGTCGATGCCCGATTCGATAGCCTTTGTGATGGTCATGTAAGCCATGCCGGTTGTACAATGTGTATGGAGGATAAGAGGTATATCGCCTACAGCGTCCTTGATTCCTTTGATGAGGTGCTCTGCCTCATATGGAGACATCGTACCTGCCATATCTTTAAGGCATATAGTCTGGAAGCCCATTCTCTTCAGTTCGCGGCACATTTCGATGTACTTGTCAACTGTGTGGACGGGGCTCTGAGTATATGAAATACAGCCCGAAGCGATTGTATTCGGAGTAGCATATTTCATTGTAGCACTGAGAGCTGTTTCAAGGTTGCGGAAGTCGTTCAGAGCATCGAAGATACGGATGATATCAATTCCGTTCTTGATTGACAACTCAATAAATTTTTCAACAACGTCGTCGTGATAGTGCTTGTAGCCGAGGAGGTTCTGACCTCTAAGGAGCATCTGCAGCTTGCTGTTGGGGAGATTTTTTCTGAGATTTCTAAGACGTTCCCATGGATCCTCTCCGAGATACCTCAAACAGGAGTCAAAGGTTGCGCCGCCCCAGCACTCGATAGAGTAGTAGCCTGCCTTGTCCATATCGGCGAGAATTCCCTCGTAATCCTTATATGGAAGACGAGTTGCCATAAGGGATTGGTTGGCGTCACGCAAAACGGTTTCGGTTAACTGAACCTTTCTCATATTGTATAACCATTCCTTTCACTGAGTCGCTAAATAAACGACCTTATAATTGAAATTAAAACAGATAAGCAATTCAAACGAATGCTTTCAACATAAGTGCAAAAAACACTTTTGCATCTATTATAACATATTATGAAAATTTTTTCTACTGTTTTTTTGCATTTTTAGAATATTTTCTTTTTTTAACCAAATAAAAGCGCTCATAAAAAAGGAGACAAAAATATTTTGTCCCCTTTTGGATACATTGATAATTCACTTTGCAGAATCCCTGAGTTTTATAATTTCATCGGGAGTAAAATCGTATCTCTTACCGCAGAAATGACAGTCAACGGTAATATCCTTACCCTCTGCCGCGATGTCGGATAATTCCTTTATTCCGAGACTTACGAGAATACGTTCGGTTCGTTGACGGCTGCAATCGCATTTATAGACAGGATTGGCGGAGTCAAGCGGTTCCGGATTCAGACCGTCAAGGAGCATATTTGCAATTTCCTCGGGGGTTCTGCCTTCGTTAAGCATCGCTGAAACCGGAGGAGCGGCAGCTACGTTTTTTTCGATTATATCAATGCACTTTTCGTCAGCAAAAGGTAGCAGCTGGATCAGAAATCCTCCTGCTGCCTTGACGGAAAGATCGGTGTCCACGAGAACTCCAAGACTGCAAACGGTTGGAATCTGCTCACTGGAAGCATAGTAATTAGCAATGTCCTCAGCGATTTCTCCTGAAACGAGTGGAATAACTCCTACATACGGCTCTTTAAGACCCAGATCTCTGACTACCGAGAGTGTGCCGTCCTTGCCCACAGCTCCGGAAACGTCAAGCTTTCCTTTGCTGTTCAACGGTATTTCTACAATCGGATTGGAAACGCTGCTTTTTACGTTTCCGCGGCTGTCGGAAACAGCTGTGAGAAGTCCTGTCGGACCATCTGCGTCAACACGGAGAGTAATGCTGTCATCTTCACCTTTGAGCATATAGCCCATTAGCGAAGCGGCAATGGTAAGCCGTCCGAGTCCTGCTGTGACAACAGCGGAGGTCTTGTGAATTTTCTCCATTTCCGAAATAATATCCTTAGCGTCGAGTACGGCTGCAAATGCCGAGCCGTCTGCGGTGATAACTCTGTGTAGCTTTCCCATAATTTCCTCCTGTTTATTTATACCGGACAAATTCAGATCTGGTATACAATTAAAATGATAGAGCTTTTTGATTTCATTCAAGTACACTATTTTATAGTCCGTGCGGCATAAATGATGCGCTGGGACGTATCGGTCGGTGGGGCAAAGGTATCGTCTCCGTATACGGCAAGAATTTCAAATCCACATTCTGTAAGCAGCTTTTCGATCAGCTCTGACGGGTACGCCTTTTCGCTGAAGCGTTCGGTACTGCGTGAGTACAGACCGTTCTCGTCCGGCACGAAGAATTCGAGATTCATGCTGACTTCATCGGTGTCGGGATTGAGCGAATTTTCCCAGACGCAGTATACTCCGTCGGTTTCGTATGTAAAGGTATTATTCGCAAGAATCCTGCGGTGCTTATATGGCGTATTAACATCAAAAATGAACAGTCCATCAGGCTCAGCAAAAAGATGTACGCGCTCAAAAACTTTTTTTACATCGTTGGCGGAGCTGAGATGATTGATGCTGTCAAGGGCGCACAATGTAACATCGACTGTACCGAACATATCTATATTCCGCATATCCTGACACAGGTACTGAATTGGCAGACCGCTCTCAAATTTCTTTTCAATAGCGATGCCGAGCATTTCCTGTGAATAGTCGACGCCGATAACGTCATAGCCAAGACGAGCCATCTGTTCGGAGATGCTTCCTGTGCCGCAGGCGAGATCGAGGAGAATATTGCCGCTGGTGCTTTTGAATCTGCCGATTATTTCATGAAAATACTCTGCGCGAGTTTTATAGTCAATATTAGCTGTGAGTTCGTCGTAAAAACGAGCAAAAACATTATATCCGCTCATGTCGTTACCTCAATTATAATATAATGCGATTTTCGCGATTTTCCGATGCCTGGTGTCTCTTTTACCGAAACACCCTGCCGAAAGGGCAGGGTGAATACTATCAGTTTTTATTCATGCCGCAGCATTTTTTGTATTTCTTGCCGCTTCCGCACGGACATGGATCGTTATCGCCGATTTTTCTGGAGCGAGCTTCTTCTGTGAAGCTTCCGTCGCCTGAACCTGCGTTCGGAGCGTCAGGCTTCTGAACCTGTTCACGTTCGGGCATAGTATTCTTCTGAAGCTTAACTGTGAGGAGCATACGAACAGTATCCTCTCTGATTGACTCAACCATAGCGTCGAACATCTCGAAGCCTTCGTATCTGTATTCGATAACGGGGTTCTTCTGACCGTAAGCGCGGAGCGAAATACCTTTTTTGAGTTCGTCCATATCGTCGATGTGAGCCATCCAGCGAGTGTCAACAACTTTGAGGAGAATAACACGTTCAAGCTCTCTGATAACAGCCTCGCCATACTCCTCTTCCTTGGCAGCGTAAATATCCTTTGCTTTTTTATCAAGAGCCTCAACGATTTCAGCCTTTGTTACGTTTTCGATTTCACCGTCCTCAAAATTGAGATCGTCAGAGGTAATAAGCCATCCGAGGAAATGCTCCTTGAGTCCGATGATATTCCAGTCGTCCTTGATGTCCTCATCGACAAGGTAGTTATCAACGGTTGAAGAAATAAGCTCGGTCATCATATTGAGAATCGTCTCATGGAGATCTTCACCATCAAGAACCTGTGAACGCTGCTTGTAGATGATCTCACGCTGAGTATTCATAACATCATCGTAGTTAAGTACATTCTTTCTGATGCTGAAGTTGCGTCCCTCGACCTTCTTCTGAGATGATTCGATAATTTTGGTGAGCATTTTGCTTTCAATAGGCTGTGTTTCCTCAACATTAAAGCTCTTCATAAGGTTTTCAAGACGGTCACCGGCGAAAATACGCATAAGATCGTCCTCCACGGAAAGGAAGAAACAGCTTTCGCCGGGGTCTCCCTGACGTCCTGAACGTCCGCGGAGCTGATTATCGATACGTCTGGACTCGTGACGCTCTGTACCGAGGATATAAAGTCCGCCCGCTTCTTTAACCTTGACAGCTTTTTCCTTTACTTCTGCATTGTATTTATCGTAAAGCTCACGATAGAGTTTTCTTGCATCGAGGATCTCCTGATTATCGGTATCAGCAAATCCGATAGCTTCTGTAATGATTTCTTCGGGGATTTCGCGCTTTCTCATTTCAGCCTTAGCGAGGAACTCAGCATTACCGCCGAGCATGATATCAGTACCACGTCCTGCCATGTTGGTGGCGATAGTAACAGCGCCGTATTTACCTGCCTGAGCAACAATTTCAGCTTCCTTTGCGTGATGCTTGGCATTGAGAACCTCATGTTTAACGCCTTTCCTTTTGAGCATTGCGGAAAGAAGCTCAGATTTTTCGATTGATATTGTACCTACAAGGATAGGCTGACCTTTTTCATGACACTCACAGATTTTGTCGATAATTGCAAGATACTTGCCTTTTTCGGAGCTGTAAATCTGGTCGTTGTGGTCGATACGGATAACGGGCTTGTTTGTTGGAATGCTGATAACATCAAGCTTGTAGATTTCCTTGAACTCGTCCTCTTCGGTCATAGCCGTACCGGTCATACCGGAGAGCTTTGTGTAAAGACGGAAGAAATTCTGGAAGGTGATTGTCGCGAGAGTTTTTGATTCACGGGCGATCTTAACACCTTCTTTAGCTTCGATAGCCTGATGCAGACCATCGTTAAAGCGGCGTCCGAGCATAAGACGTCCGGTAAATTCATCTACGATTATTACTTCGCCGTCCTGAACAACATAGTCGATTTCGTTCTTCATAATACCGTTAGCTTTGATAGCCTGATTGATATGGTGAAGAAGAGTCATGTTTTCGGGATCCATCAGGTTTTCTACATTGAATACCTGCTCTGCCTTTTTAACACCGCGCTGAGTAATAGTAGCGGTTTTTGCTTTTTCATCAATAATGTAGTCTGCGGTGTCGTTGATTTCATCCTGATCCTGCTTATCGTCAATTTCGACAACGGTTGCAGGGGTGAGAGTTTTAGCAAATCTGTCCACGATTGAGTAAAGCTCGGTTGACTTATCACCTCTGCCGGAAATGATAAGCGGAGTACGTGCTTCATCGATAAGGATTGAGTCAACCTCGTCAACTATGGCGAAATTCGGTTCGCGCTGAACCCTGTCCTCTTTGTGGATGACCATGTTGTCGCGGAGGTAGTCGAAGCCGAGTTCGTTATTGGTAGCGTATGTAACATCGCATTTATAGGCGGCACGGCGCTGTTCATTGGTGAGACCGTGAAGAATACATCCGACAGTAAGACCGAGGAAGCGCAGAACCTTGCCCATTTCCTCTGCCTGAGTCTTAGCGAGGTAGTCGTTAACGGTAACTACATGAACACCTTTGCCGGAAAGCGCATTGAGATATGAAGCAACGCAGGCAACAAGAGTTTTACCTTCACCTGTTCTCATCTCGGCAATACGTCCCTGATGAAGTACTATCGCACCGATAATCTGAACGGGATACGGCTTCTTTTCAAGCACTCTCCAAGCTGCCTCTCTGACGGTTGCAAGTGCCTCGGGAAGGATATCATCAAGAGTTTCGCCGTTTTCGAGACGCTCCTTGAATTCAGGAGTTTTTGCCTTTAAATCAGCGTCGGATAGAGCCTGATACTCCTCGTCAAGAGCAAGAACTTTATTCTTTATAGGTTCGATACGCGCAAGTTCCTTAGTGCTGTATGAGCCAAAAATTCTGTTAATAAAACCCATTTGTTTACCGCCTTTTTGAGTATTCTGGATTTTCACCAGTAAAAAGTACAAGTACATATAATACTATTTTACATCACTTTATTATATTTGTCAATACCTGATTTTCCGCACATAAGATAAAATAATTTTACCAGGTGTTATCGGAAATCGTCATCTTAATGCTTCAACGTACGATTATTATTTTATTCGTTTGTGTACGTCTTACCCAAAAAATAATACAATAGCTTTAAATTTTCAAAAAAGGTATTGCAAATTATACAAAAACATGTTATAATGTGGTTAATCGGCTGTATGTTCCGCAAAGGAATCAGCCGAATACCATGAAAAATAATGTAAACGGCAGGTCGGCATTATGCGTAATTCAGTATAATACGGCTTAAAACCGAAAGGAGTAATGTTATGGGACTCATTAAGGCTGTACTCGGTGCGGCAGGCGGTACGCTCGCCGATCAGTGGAAAGAATTTTTTTACTGCGACGCTCTTCCAAAGGACGTTATCGTCGTTAAAGGAAGCAAAAGAATTTCGGGACGTTCGTCCAACACAAAGGGAAGCGACAATATAATCACCAATGGAAGCGGAATTGCTGTTGCAGACGGTCAGTGCATGATTATCGTAGACCAGGGTCAGGTAGTTGAGATCTGTGCAGTTCCCGGTGAATATACTTATGATATGTCAAGCGAGCCGAGTATTTTCTCAGGCAATCTTGGGGATAGTATCAAACAGACATTTAAAACTATCGGCAAGCGTATCGGCTACGGCGGCGATACCGGCAAGGACCAGAGGGTTTATTACTTCAACACTAAGGAGCTTATCGATAATAAGTTCGGCACTCAGAATCCCGTTCCTTTCCGTGTTTCCTATGAAGATATAAAGAGAAGCTTTACAGTCGGAGTACGCTGCAACGGCGTATATTCCTATAAAATTGCCGATCCATTACTATTCTACACAAATGTATGCGGCAATGTTGAGAGAGACTATACCCGTGCTGAAATTGATTCTCAGCTCAAGAGCGAGTTCCTCAGTGCACTTCAGCCTGCATTTGCAAAGCTTTCAGCAGCAGGTGTAAGATATGACGAAATCCCTGCACATACTCTTGAAATTTCCGATGCCATGAATGAGGCTCTTACATCAAAATGGCACGAAAAGAGAGGCATTACCGTAGTATCGGTTGCAATTAATTCCGTAACGATTCCAAAAGAGGATGAGGACAGAATCAAGAAATACGAAGATATGGCATGGAACCGCGATCCCGGCAATGCTGCGGCTACTCTCGTCGGAGCACAGGCAGAGGCTATGACCAAGGCAGCAGGCAACAGCGGCGGTGCAATGATGGGCTTTATGGGACTTAATATGGCTCAGCAGGCAGGTGGACTCAATGCTCAGAATCTTTTCAACATGAGTGCACAGCAGGATGCAGCAGCTGCGGCAGCAAACTCGTGGAAATGTTCCTGCGGAACATCAAATACCGGCAAGTTCTGTGCAAACTGCGGCAAGGAAAAACCCGTGCCTGCGGCAGAGTGGGAGTGCGAATGCGGAACGTCAAATACAGGAAAGTTCTGTGCGAACTGTGGAAAGCCAAGACCGGCAGCCTCCGCTGACGGATGGACCTGTTCATGCGGAGCAGTGAACAAGGGCAAGTTCTGTGCTGAGTGCGGCGCGAAAAAGCCTGCCGGTGCTCCTCTGTATAAGTGTGATAAGTGCGGATGGGAGCCTCAGGATCCGTATAATCCGCCTAAATTCTGTGCTGAATGCGGCGATCCTTTCAATGATGACGACATTCAGAAATAATTTATAAAATAATAAAAAGAAAAAGCCGTTCGGGAGGAAATGATGTCCGAACGGCTTGTTTTTATAATTGAAATTCTGAAGCTTTACTTACAAGCTTTATATCCACAAGAGCGTCAATAAGCGTACCTTTTTCCGTGTATTCCTCTGAGAAAATTTTCCCTTCTGAACGGATCCTGCCGATAAATGCTGATTGGTCATAGGGGACAAGCAGATTCATTCGCCTTGCTGTTTCCGGCAGCATTGCTGAAATTTTTTCAAGAAGACGGTCAAATCCTATATGCTCCTTTGCACTTATGAAAACAGTTGAATCGTCTTCAAAAACGGTTTCAGAGTCGATTGCCGAATCGAGTTTGTTCATTACATTGAGCTGAGGAATTCCGTCACAGCCAAGCTCCGAAAGGAGTGTTCTTGTCACGGAAGCCTGTTCCTCGCGCTCCGGAGAGGACAAATCCTGAACATTGAGAATAATATCAGCGGAGGCGGCTTCCTCGAGGGTCGATTTGAACGCCTCTACGAGATTATGGGGAAGCCTGCGGATCAGTCCGACGGTGTCTATAAGCATAACGTTCCGACCGTCTGGAAGCTCGATTGAACGTGACGTAATGTCAAGAGTCGCAAAGAGCTTATTTTCGGCGAGAACGCCTGCTTCGGTCAGCGCGTTGAGCAAAGTCGATTTACCTACATTTGTATATCCGACAATGGCAGCGCAGAGAACGCCATCCTTTTTTCGGCGCGAACGGGAAAAACTTCGGTGTTTTTTCAGCTCGTCAAGCTCTTTTTCGAGGTAAGAAATTCGCTTGCGAATATGCCTTTTATCGGTTTCAAGCTTAGTTTCGCCGGGACCTCTTGTTCCGATTCCGCCTCCGAGACGGGAAAGAGAAGTTCCAAGACCGGTAAGGCGCGGAAGCCTGTATTTCTGCTGAGCAAGTTCAACCTGCAATTTTCCCTCGCGAGTTCTTGCGCGGAGTGCAAAAATATCGAGAATCAGCGTCGTACGGTCAATTACGCGGACTTCAAGTACATTTTCAATGTTACGCACCTGTATTCCGCTCAGCTCATGGTCGAATATTACAAGCTCGGCTTCAAGAGAATCAAGCTGTTCTTTAAGCTCCTCCAGTCTGCCAAGTCCCATACATAGCGCGGAATCATATGAAGTTCTTTTCTGAATCACTGTTCCGACCACCTCTGCATCAGCGGAGACAGCAAGCTCTGAAAGTTCATTTATAGAGACTTCTGCATCAAATTCTCCTGTGTCAACACAGGCAAGGACAGCCTTTACAGGACGCTGTTCCTTTACATTTTCGTACATACATTTCCTTTCGTTATGTCTGATGTCTGATTACCGAACCGGAGGGGAAAACCAGATCAGATTTGAATGAAAATTTCATCATGGCATGATTTACTGTTTCAAGCTCCATTTCATTTTCGTCGTAGAGCTTATCCGGAGTAAGTGTTACAGGCTTCATCGACGGAGCAAGAATTTCGAGCTCGTCTCCGAGGAAAAAGCGGTTGCGCTGAGTGCAGTAAACCGTGCCGTTTTCACATTTTTCAACTACGGCGACAACATCGTAGTTCCTGATATATCCACTGTTTTCGTAATATTGCGACTCGTCGGGAGTTCCGAAGAAAAAGCCGGTGCAATATTTACGGTGGCTTACCTTGAAAACCTCATCGTGAATCCATTTTGGAAGTTTGAATGAGTCAGGATTCCTGTAGTATTCATCTACAGCCAAACGATAGGCATTGGTTACTACGGCAACGTAATATGCAGACTTTGCTCTGCCCTCGATTTTAAGGCTTGTGACTCCTGCATCAGCAAGCTTGTCAATATGGTCGATCATACAGAGATCTTTGGCATTGAGAATATATGTGCCTTTTTCATCCTCGAAAACAGGAAAATACTGTCCCGGACGCTTTTCTTCCACAAGATGATAACCCCAGCGGCATGGCTGAGCGCATTCGCCTCTGTTCGGGTCTCGGTTGACAAGGTATTGCGACAGCAGACATCTTCCAGAAAATGAAACGCACATTGCTCCATGCACGAATGCCTCAATATCAAGATCGGGCGATGTTTTGGCGCGTATTTCTGCGATTTCATCGAGACTAAGCTCCCTTGCGAGAACAATTCGCTTTGCCCCCATATTATAAAGTTCACGGGCTGTAGCATAGTTTACGATGCCGGTCTGCGTTGAAATATGGATTTCCATATCGGGAGCATACTTTTTAATAAGAGCCAGAAGACCGATGTCGGCAACAATAAGCGCATCGACATCAGCTTCCTCGGCCTCACGGACGAACCTTTCAAAAAACGGAAGTTCGTTATTACGCGGCAGGGTATTGCACGTAAGATAGACCTTAACACCGCGTCTGTGAGCTTTATCAACGGCATTTTTCAGCTGTTCAAACTCAAAATTCGTAGGAGATGAGCGCATACCGAACTGCTTTCTGCCGAGGTAGACGGCGTCTGCACCGTAGTTCAATGCGGCATCAAAGCGTTCCTCATCGCCTGCCGGAGCGAGAACCTCGGGTTTATTCATTGTCTTTGCCCTCCGAAGCTGCCTCAGCATCTGCAATCTGCTGCTTTACCATTTCCTGATTATTTTCATGTTCCTCAAGTGTATTGGCATAGTATGTCTGACCGGTATTTACATTGGCATAGAAGAAGTAGTAGGTACTTTCGTAATTGGTAAGAACTGCGTCGATAGCCTCAATTCCGGGGTTGCAAATTGCTCCGGGAGGCAGTCCTGCGCCTGCGTAAGTGTTATAGGCATCGATCATGTCCTGGTCATAAACGGCCATATGGGGTTTGATCACATTTTCAGCATAGAGACGTGTCGGATCGGACTGGAGAAGCGGAAATTCATCCTTGTGATTAAGTCTGTTCCAGAATACCGATGCAACAACAGTCATGGATTCCTCGGTGGCAGCTTCTTTCTGAACAATAGATGCAAATGTAATAAGCTGGTCGAGGGTGAGATTAAGCTCCTCCATACGCTGATATCGGTTTTCGTAGGTTTTTCCGTTAAATTCAGCGGAGCTGCCAAGCTTGTTGTTGAAATTGAGGTAGATTTTCTGACAAACCTGTTCCGGTTCCATATCTTTGTAGAAGAAGTATGTATCCGGGAACAAGTATCCCTCCATACGATAGAATTTCAGGTTTGAGCTTGATGTGATTCTGTTTTCAAAGTCAAAGCCGAGACCGCCCGCATTGAAGTTGAAAAGGAAATCATCAATAGAGCAGATTCCTTCCTCATCAAGGATAACGGCGGCGTCATAGAGTGTAATTCCCTCAGGGAACGTTACCTCAACAGACTCCTTGGCTGCACTTTCAACAGAGGTAAGCTCCGTGATAATTGTTTCGTAAGCCATATTTGGTCTGATAAAATGTTCGCCTGCGATATATTGATTGTCTTTGCCGCTGAGGCGTGAGAAAAGCATGAAAAATTCCGGAGATCTGATTATTCCTCGTTCCTCGAGCATATTGGCGATTTCCTCGGTTGTAGCTCCTTCTTCGATCTCTATCAGCTGAGTGTTCTCACTTTTGCCGATTCCGAGCATATCCTTTCCATAGGCGATAATTACCAGCGAGAGGCAGATAGATACTGCAAAAATAAAAGTTGTTAGAATCAGAACGCCGGGGAGTCGGCTTCCTTTTCTTTTTTTCTTTTTCTTCTTTTTCTTTTTTGTGCCGGAAGATACAGGCTTTGGGGCTTCCGGACGCCGACGAATCATCGGGGCATCAGGTTTCTCTCTTTGCGGAGCTTTTTTTTCTGTATCTTCTGGTTTCGGTTCTGATTCGTTAATCTTAGGAACAGATGACTCCGCTTGAGGAGTGTTAAGTTCTTCCTGATTCTTTTTTTTCGAATCGAACTCGTCGAGAATACTGTTTATTATATCGTTATCGTTATTCTGCACTGCAGAACACCATCCTTCTATCTGTAATTATAGCGTTTATGCGTCTGTCGAATTTATCCAGCGGAAGCTGTTCGGAGATAAACTCATCGAAGCCGAACCCAACATATAAAGCCTGCGGATTCGCAGCAATGAATCGGTCATAATATCCTCCGCCGTAGCCGAGACGATGACCACTTTCCGTAAAGGCAAGGGCAGGAACAATGCAAAGGGTTTTGTCCGTAACTGTCGGCTGAGGTAAATGCTCCTGTGGTTCCGGAATGCCATATTTTCCTTTTATAAGGTCATCTGGCGAATCAATAAGGTGAAATGTCATTGTTCCTTCGCTCTGACATCGCGGCAGAGCTACCGGCTTTCCTGTTTTGAGCAGTGCATCTGTTATGCTTAGGGTTGAAATCTCCGAACCGACAGAGCGAAAAATCAGTACGGCATCGGCATTCCTGACATAATCGGAGGAAAGCATCCGCTCAGCTGCAGCAGCTTCCTTATCAAGACGGTCCGGGACATTTTCCCTGAGCTTGGAATAATATTTCCTTGCAGATTTTTTGTCGATAAATTCAGTCACAGAGAATAGCCTTTCTCAGCCGTTCACTTTCGTTCTCAGAGAGAAGAGCTTCAACGAGCTTTAATCCGAAATCCACAGCTGTTCCTGCACCTCTTGAGGTTATAATATTTCCGTCGCGGACAACCGGTTCACTGCCTATCTCTGCTCCCTCAAGCTGAGATTCGAAGCCCTCATAGCACACAGCCTTTTTACCTTTAAGCAATCCCTTATGACCAAGAATCGACGGAGCTGCACAGATAGCGCCGATAAACTTTCCGTTTTCGGAACAGTAGTCGATCGCTGCCTGAACATAGGGATTTTTCTCAAGGTTAAGTGTGCCCGGCATACCTCCGGGGAGAACTATCATTTCAAGCTCGTCAGTAAGGGGAGCCTCCTGAGCGATTGTATCGGTAACAACAGGTATATCATGTGAACCGACAATAATATTATCGCCTACGCCGACGGTAATAACGTCCCTGCCACATCTTCTGAGCAGGTCGATAGGTGTGATTGCTTCGGTTTCCTCGAAGCCCTTTGCAAGATAGACGTAAATCATAATAACCTCCGTTTTATTTGAATGTGACTGTGTATTTATTCAGAAGAAATGCCGGCTTGTAGGAAAGCTTTGATTTTCTCAGGCCCTCAATTCCGAGGTCTTCTTCACGATTGATATATTTGTATTTTTCAGCGGACTGTTTTGCGAAAAGATTGTTTATCCCGGCATATATTCCACTGAACTGTGTATCTGCTTTTTCGATATGGACGTAAAAAACATCTCCGAATCCGCCTTCGCCCAACGTAACCGCCGCAGGCTCACCGTCGATACGGATGATTCCTCCGCAGAGATCAAGCTCGCGGAAATAGGTGAAAAAGGTATTTATAGCATACTGTTCGGCGATAAATGATTGTTTGTTGTCACTTGTTTTGGCGTTGTATGTGTGAACGAGAAATGTGATACAATCATCAATGTCATTTTCGGTGATAGGCGAATATGTGTAGTCAAGTTCATGAAATCTTGCAAGATGATTTCGCTTCTGATGATATTTTTTTCCGGGGAGTGTAATTAAATCCTCCGAATTGTAAATATAGTCAGAATCATCACGGTTATTCTCACAGATAAAACGTCCTTCGTAAAGCTCGTTGAACACTGGAAGGAGCGCGTCTGTTACTCCGGTAAATCTGAGCGGAACGCCCATATTATCCGTAAATCGTTTCAGCTCGGAGATCAGGTCTTTATAGCTGCCATATCCTGACGGAAACGTAAAGGACGGGATACCGTCGCCGGTTTTAAAGGCGCAGGAAATGTAAAAGTCCTTATAAAATGAAATTTTCGTGTCTGAAAGTCGTTTCCATGCCATGTTATTGGCAAAGCAGTATTCACATCCCATAAAGAGTGATTTCTTCAGTGCAGAATTAATTCTGTCCTTATCCGAGATGTCAATATCTCTGAATTCGAGCATATAACCTCCAATATACTGTTTTTCAATCGAACAACGGTCCGATACATCTGTTGATCAATTTAAGATTAGATTTATTTACTTCCGAGATTTGAAAAAAATTCTTTGGCCTCGTTGATTTTGCCGCAGGTCATCTTGCCTTCGGGACATTTTCCGGTCATTACGCATGAGGGACCGGCGCAGCCGAAAACATTCGGAGCGGTTTCACGGCATAGCCTGAGCATTTCATTTGCAACATCGCGTATTTCCCACTGGGCGCGGTTACAGCAGCGGTGTCTGAAAAAATTGAACAGGCTGCGCACATTCATAGTTACAACAATCTTGGTTTCGCAGGCATTTGGAAGAACGAAACGTGCATCTTCGTTGGCGAGTTTACGTGCTTTCTGAATGGCATCTTTTTCCGGAATTCCCTCCGATATAAGCCGCTGGCTGTGAGCTTCTGTAAGGAGCTCCGCGATTTTTGAATAAGTTTCGGTGACGGCGGTCATCTGTTTGTCAAATTCAGCCTTTGCTTCGGGCAGATCGGAAATTGATGGCGGAGTTACGAAATCAAAGCCATCCTCACTAACGTAACGCTGACTTTTCTGTGAGTAAGAGGCAATTCTGTGGCGGACCAGCTGATGAGAGCAGGCACGTGAAATTCCTTCAATGCCAAATGTGAAATATACGTGCTCGAAAACACTTTCGTGACCGAGTGACATGAGCATATTTATATAGTTTCCGACTTTTTCATCGGTAAGACCGTCCCTGAGTGAAGAGATATCGCTGCTTGAATAGCAGAGCTTTGCAGCTGTTGCGATAAGTTTTTCGGGTTCGGGGGTATGTTCAAGCAGAATTACTTTCATAAAGAGCCTCCTGAAAATTCCGCAGAGAGTATGCGGAGTATCACATTTTCTATTTTAACATTTAAATGGAGTGAAGTCAAGACAAATAGGTTATTTTTCAATAAAAATACGTTCAAAACCAGGCTTCGGCGCGGTAATTGATATTTCGTTAAGATATTCAAGCGGAGAGTCTTTACTGAAACTGAATCTGAGTCTGTATGCGCAAAGAGCCTGAACCTGCACACCATACCTTTTGTTTGCAGCAGACGAGCCATATTTCGGGTCGCCGAGGACCGGCAATCCGATATGCGAAAGATGAGCGCGGATCTGATGTGTTCTGCCGGTATAGAGCGTAATTTCAAGGAGCGAGAGCCCGTCTGACTGTGCAAGGAGCTTATATCCGGTTTTTATGGGACGATAATCATTTTTTGGGAAATCGGAGATTTTTACAATATTTCCCTCTGACATTTTAAAGTGATATGCCGAAAGAATTCCGTTTTTTTCAGCAGGGACTCCGACAGCTGCACAATGGTATATTTTTGTTACAAAGCCGTCACGGATACCTGCGTTCATTTCACGTAAAGCAGCGGCATTTTTTGCAGCAGTTACAAGACCGCAGGTATTTTTGTCAAGACGGCTACACAGCGCAGGGGCAAAGGAAGCTTCAGACTCGGGAGCATAGCTTCCGCGTAAGTAAAGATAGTGTTTAATGCGATTAACAAGCGTATCGGACTCGCGGTCGTTTCCGCTGTGAGCTGCAAGTCCGGCAGGCTTATTGACGACGATTATATTTTCATCCTCATATATAATTTCAATATCGGACGGAGCTTTCAGAAATTCCATGTCAGTCTTTTTAGTAGAAAAATCTGCAGGAGCATATACTCTCAGAATATCTCCGTCACGCAGAACGTCAGAGATTTCACATCGTTTTCCGTTGAGCTTGATATCTTTTTTTCTGATCAGCTTATATATCAGACTTTTCGGCATATCAGGGAGAGCCTTAGAAATAAATTTGTCAACTCTCTGACCGCTGTCATTCTTCTTTATGGTAAATTCTGTCATTTTTCACCCTGCTTTCTACGGATAAACTTTCGATTATTATACCATATTACGGCTTTTAAGTCAAATATGGGCTAATAGTTAAAACATTACATTTTTGTTGATATTTATATAAAATATTCTTATTGCTCTTGACAATTTTATAAAATATGGTATAATATCAATATATTGTTTCGGCGAATCCCTCTGTTCGCCGAATATTTAAGGAGTTTGAAAAATGATGTTTACAAGAAAGATTTTTGCCGCCGCGATTTCATGTTCGCTGGCTGTTACATATGTTCTCGGAACAGGCATGATTTCAGCTGAGGAACAGACTCCGGCTGTCACCGAAAGCGTTCAGACGGTAACAGACATAGCATCGGAAACCACCGAAGCTGAGGAAACAACATTGATTTCAGCAGAACCGACCTCTGAGGGTATGACTCTTCCGTCAGCAGAGCCTGTTATTCCAGAGGCTGTAGTGACAGAGCCGCAGTTTAATGTTTTTGACATCTATGATGCGTATATGGATTCACTTTCCCAAACCAAACCGACTGAGACAACTCAGGCAGCCGAACCGAACAATCCGGTTGACGCGAGCATGGGAATATACGGTATCGATGTTTCAAAATGGCAGAGTACAATCGACTGGGACAAGGTTAAGGCTGACGGAGTGAATTACGCAATAATCCGCGCCGGATACGGAAAGCTTGCAAGTCAGGAAGACCCGATGTTCGATACTAATATGATAAATGCTGAGAAAGCAGGAATACAGCGCGGAGTGTACTGGTACAGCTATGCAACTACTGTTGAGGAGGCTTATCAGGAGGCAGAAGCCTGCTATTCCGTAATTAAAGGGTATAAATTTGAGTATCCCCTTGTTTTCGACATTGAAGACCCGACACAGGTAAAACTGAGTACAGCAACTGTTTCTGCAATAATCGACGCATTCTGTTCAAGAATGCAGGAAAAGGGATATTACGTATCGCTTTACAGCTATTCGAGCTTTTTAAACACAAAGGTTTACAGCAATGTTCTTGATAAGTATAATATCTTTGTTGCTCATTTCAATGTAAGCGCGCCGAACTTCAGCAAACCCTACGGAATGTGGCAGTATTCCAGCACCGGAAGAGTCAACGGAATCACAACCGATGTCGATCTGGACTATGCTTATATTGACTATCCATATATAATTAAGCGTGCTCACTGCAACGGATATTGATTACAACTATAAATAAATCAATGAACGCATACCACTATATTGTGGTATGCGTTTTAAGTATGAGGGGAGTTTGCTCAGAATGACTGAATTTATTTTAGGAGCCTCGGGCAGCGGAAAATCTGCACTTATGACCGAAAAAATAATCAAAGCTGCTGATAATGGGAGAAACGTCTGTATAATTGTGCCGGAACAGTTTTCATATGAGTTCGACAAAAATTTATATAAGTCTGTCGGGGCTAAGCGATTCAACGGAATAATGTCACAGAGTTTCACGGGGCTTTCACGTCAGCTTTTTCAGACCTATGGAGACGGCAGACGAAACGAAAAATATGCTGATGAAAACATAAGGCTGATACTCGTTTGCTGCGCCATAAGAAATTCACTGAAAAATCCCCGCTCCTTCCGCTGCTTTGAGAGACAGGCTCAGCATCAGGGATTCGCTGAGGAAATGCTCCGTCTTATAGGAGATCTTAAACGTTCGGGAATTACTGCGGAAATGCTGGAAAAAGGCTCTCTGTTTCTTGAAAGACGCCTTATGGAAAAGACTCGTGACACGGCGGATATTTACCTTGAATTCGACCGTTTGATGCGGGAATATGGATTCAAGGACAGTCTCGACGATATTCGTGCCGCTGCTGAAATTGCTGGAATGAACGGATATTTCAGCGGAATGGATGTTTTTATAGACGAGTTTGAAAGCTTTACAGGAGACCAGCTCGAATTTATAAAAGTAATTGCCGCATCTGCCGATAATGTCTGCATTTCGCTGAGAACCGACGATGTGAACAGCGGAGAGTATACCCTTTTTGAAACGGTTAATGCTACGTACAATCGCCTGGTTCAGATTTTTCGTGAGCTTGGTAAGCAGTTTACCGTCACGGAATGTGGTAAACAGTATCGTTTTAAACACCCTGATCTTGCATATCTGAGTGCCAATATTATGAGGAATAAAACTCCGGATACTGAGCAAGCTCCGAAACCTGATAATATTACTATTTTTGAGGCGCGTGACTTCTACGGCGAAGCAGACTATGTTTGTGCGCAGATCCGAAATCTTGTCTACACCGACAGAAGCCTTAAATACGGTGATATAGCAATACTTTCCAATAAAATAGAGCAGTATTCCGATGTGCTAACAGCGGCTCTGGCGCGATATGAAATACCGTATTTTCTGAGCCTTGAAAAGCCTGTAATGCATAATTCACTGATGATTTTTATAACTTCGCTGCTTGATATTGCGGTGAGCAGAAAATACCGCTCCGAACAGCTTTTCCGCTACATAAAATGCGGAATGACCGGTATTTCACTTACGGACGCGGCAATGCTTGAAAATTACTGCTACAAATGGAGCGTGGACGGCGATGTCTGGAACGAATGCTTCCGCGCTGATGACATAAACCTTGACCGTCTTGAAGAACTGAGAAAGTCCGTTATCGAGCCGCTGAACAGTCTTAAAAAGAAACTGCGAAAAAAAAATACCGCCGAGAAAATGTGTGGTTATATCTATGCTCATATAGAGGAATGCGGAGCGGAAAAGGCTGTATCACGTCTTATGGGCAGCTTTATTGACAGAAATCAGGACTATGCCGCTTCGGAACTGAAACGTATCTGGAGTTGTTTTACCGGAATTCTTGACAGTACTGCCGAGACTTTTGGTGATGAGGAAATGACGGCTTCCGAGCTTGCAGGAGTAATCAGGTCGCTGATTGCACGAATCAGCTATTCCGTGCCGCCGCAGACACTTGACAGTGTTATTGTTGCTTCGGCGAGAACAGCGCGTCTGAACTGTCCGAGAATTGTATTCGTAATGGGCGCGAATGACGGTGATTTTCCGAACAATGTCAGCACTCACGGCATTTTTTCCGAGACAGATAAACAGAAGCTTTCAGAGCGCGGAATTGATATTTCAAGACAGCTTCCGGAGCTTATCGCATCAGAGCGTCTCATTGTCTATAAATCATTTTCAATCGCGTCAGATGGACTTTTCATCAGTTATTCACTGTCAGATTTGTCGGGACAGTCGAAGTATTCCTCCCCCGTAATCGACTCGATTTATAAGATGTTCGGAACTAAATCAATGCTTAAAACCGAAGCCGACATTCCTTCCGAATTTTATTCTGTTACAATGAAGTCGGCGTTTTACCGCTATATGCAGGACAGAAAGCGCGGCGGTAAATCAATTGCCTCAATTGAAAAAGTTCTCAGCGAGAGCGGCGAATATATGGGCAGGCTCAAATTTGTTGCTGACCGTTCACAGAATAAAATGAATTTCCGCGTCTCTACGAAAACCGTTGAGCGGCTAAGAAACTTCGACCCGTTCCGTACATCGCCGTCATCTTTTGAGACATATAATCAGTGCCATTTCAGATATTTCTGCTCGGAATGTCTGCGGCTGTTCACCCGTGAAAAGGTTGACCTTGACGCACGATATTCGGGCAGTATGATTCATAACTGTTTCCGCCGCATAATGGAGCCGCGCTCAAAGGAAGATTTCATCAGGCTTGGAATCGACGAGCTTAGACGTGAGATATCACTTGCCTCAGAGGAATTTCTAAACAGTGAGATGGGCGGTGATTATTCAAAGAATCCGAGATTTGAGCTTGCATACAGAAAGCTTTCGGAGCGCCTTTTGAAGGTGTTTGTCCATACGCAGAACGAGCTGCGCGAGTCAAATTTTATTCCTAAAGCGTTTGAGATAAATCTTCGTGACGGTGACGACAGGCATCAGCTGAATCTGCCTTTCGGGAACGGAAAAATGCTGAGCTTTGGCGGCGTGATCGACAGGGCGGACATCTGCGAAATCGGAGACAGCAGATATGTGAGAATCATCGACTATAAAAGCTCCGGAAAGAGAATCGATCCGCTTCATCTCAGCTGCGGAATAAATATGCAGATGCTGCTTTATCTGTTTGCAATTACAGGAGATGGGGGACTTTTCAGTGGCTATAAACCTGCCGGAGTTCTGTATTCACCTGTGAGAATCAATGAAGTAAAAAGCACAGAAACACGTATAGACGGTGAGGATACGGTTACTGTTGACAGCAATCTCAAGGCAAGCGGACTTGTACT
The DNA here is from genome assembly GCA_029007035.1 of Oscillospiraceae bacterium. GTDB lineage: Bacteria > Bacillota > Clostridia > Oscillospirales > Ruminococcaceae > Ruminococcus. The sequence continues at coordinate 6,804 of JAQXHC010000044.1, read as the reverse complement.
TGGTGACAGGGAAGTGCTTGAAGCCATGGAGCATGAGCTGAAAAACAGATTCATTCCTGTATCAACTGACAAAAACGACGATATAGCTGATAAATCAAGCTGTATAAGCACAGAGGGACTCGCAGAGCTAAAAAATTTTACCTACGAAAAGCTTATCAGAATGGCAGAGAATGTTCACAGCGGAAACGCCGATGCAGAGCCGCTTATACTGAACAACTACGAAAATCCGTGCAATAACTGCGATTTCCGGAATGTATGCGGAGATTCAGGACTGACACATTCACGTGGAAAATCCGACATCGACGTTTCTGAAGCAGAAGAAATTCTGTTAAAAAAGAAGGATGTCTGAGACGAGAGCCACAACGTTTTTTCAAATATTTACAATGAGGAGAACGCAAAATATGACTGAATGGACTTCACAGCAGGAAACAGCAATAAATGCCCGTGATGCATCGTTTATCGTGGCAGCGGCGGCAGGAAGTGGTAAAACCGCTGTACTGACCGAGAGACTTGCAAGGCTGATTTCGGACGAATCTGCACACGTCCGCGCAGACCGCATAATTGCCGTAACCTTTACTAACGATGCGGCGGCGGAGCTGCGCAAAAGACTTGACAGCAACCTCAGCAGACTTATATCCGCCGATCCCGGAAATACCTATCTGTTGAAGCAGCAGACTCTGCTTCGGAACGCAAAAATATCTACAATTAATTCGTTCTGCTTCGACCTGCTGAGAGACAACATTGACGGTCAGGAGATAACTTCGGGATTCGGAATCCTTGACGAATCTGACGATAAGCTCATCAAATCGCGTTCAATGGACGAACTTATCAATCTTTGGAGCAAAGACAGATATGACGATATATCGTTTCTTTATGATAAATTCTGTCTAAAAAGCGACAGCAGTCTTGCAGATGTTCTTGCCTCGGTCGATAATTACCTTGGGTCTGAGGCATTCAGAGAATTATGGTTAAAAAAAGCGGCTGCTGAATTTGACAAAAAGGCGGAGGACAGCGTACTTTTCAAAGCAGTCTGCGCCGAAGCAGTTAAGGAGCTTGAAAAAGCAGCACAGCTTGGAAAGGAATGCTTTGAGCTGATAGGGGAAATTTTCTTTGACCCGGACTGCAGCTCAGCAGCTAAGCTTTATGCTCAGTCTGAGGATGACAGAAAGCGTGTTGAAACTGCGCTTGAAATTATTCGCAGCGGAAAAGAACCGACCGTCGAGCAGAAGGAATATTGCTGCGGCTTTGAACGGCGTTATTATTCGAGAAACAAGAGCGAGTTTGATGCGGAGCTGAACAGGATTTATGCTGCAAAGCGTACTTGTATAGTCGGAATAGTAAGGGATAATATCAGCGTATTATCCGGATTTGCCGACGACTTCGCAGAATCGGGGCGTGTTACGCGGATAATCTGTGAAATGCTCGGGGATTATCATCATCTTATATGGGGAAAGAAATGCAAAAAGAATGCTATAAGCTTTGATGACGGAGAGCGCCTTGCACTGGAGCTGCTTTCCGAAACTGATGCGGACGGAAACGTGGTTCAGTCCGAAACAGCACGCAAAATTGCTGATTATTATGACATAATTATGGTGGACGAGTATCAGGATTCCAATAACAAGGAAGATTTGATTTTCAAGCTGATTTCAAAGGATTTCAAGTCAGGAGAAGAGCAGCCGCGGTACGGCACAAACGCTTTCGTTGTAGGAGATGTAAAGCAGTCGATTTATCGATTCCGTCTTGCAAATCCAAGAAATTTCATTAACACCCTCGCAGGTGCAGCGCCTTATGAAAATGAAACTGATTCACCAAACAGATCAATTTTTCTTAACAGAAATTTCAGAAGTTCTGAGGGGGTTATCAATTATGTAAATTATATTTTCACTCAGATCATGAGCAGTCAGTGCGGCGATGTAAATTACAACAAGGACGAGATGCTCTATTTCGGAGCGATCCGTTACAATCAGGCAGAGCCAAAGCCGGAGACAAAAACGTGTATCATGCTGATAAACACTGATTCATCGGACGACGGCGCCGATACTGATGACGGTGAGGAATCAGAAGCATCGGTTGATTCAGAGGCATCATGTACAGCGGAAAAAATCAGTCGTATGCTCCGAAGCAAAACTCCGGTCGTTGAAACGGATGGAAAGCTCCGCCCATGCAGAATGTCGGATTTCTGTATTTTAATCCGTGCAAAGAAGTACACCAAAAGCTTTGTTTCTGAGCTTAAAAAGCGCGGAATCGATGCACGTGGAGAGGAGGAAAAGGGATATCTTTCTTCCCGTGAAATTGCGGTTTTGCTTGATTTGCTCAGAGTAATCGATAATCCGCTTCTTGATGTTCCGCTGGCGGCTGTGCTGCTTTCGCCGATGTATATGTTTGATCTGGAGGAGCTTGCTTTTCTGCGGACTTTAAGACAGAACGGAAGCATATACAGTGTGATGAATGAATATTCCGAACAGTGCGCGGAAAATGGCTGTGAAACGCCGCTGAGCCTCAAATGTGCAGCATTTCTGAAAACTCTCGGAGATTTTCGCCTTGAAGCTGTGACCAAAAACGTCAGCGAGCTGATAGCTGAGATTTATGATACAACCGATTTCGTTTTTGTAATGCAGATGCTGGACGATGGTGAAAAAAAGCGAGCCAATCTTCGTGCGCTGATTCAGTATGCCAAGAGCTATGATGAGACATCTTCCGCAGATGGAACAGGCGGACTCACAGGATTTATCCGCTATATTGACAGAGTAATTGAAAACGGAGGAGATTTCACTCAGGGAAAAGTAAGTGCTTCGGCAGGAGACTACGTTTCGATTAAAACGATACACAAGTCAAAGGGACTGGAATATCCGTTTGTTTTTCTTGCCGAAACATCAGGCAGATTCCAATTTGATAATGGAAGTGCTGTCTGCGCGGAAAACGGCAAAATCGGCTATGTGCTTTACTCTCCTGAGAATGTGCGCAGACATAAAACCGCTCAGTATAAGCATATTTACAGCAGAAATGTTTGTGATACTGTCAGTGAGGAAATGCGTTTGCTTTATGTTGCGCTGACGAGGGCGAAACAGCAGATTTTCATCAACCTTAAATTCGGGGTATCTGCAATAAGCCGGGTTGAATATCTCATGGAGCAGTATGCAGTTTATAGCGGAAATATGAATGAGCTTGCAGGGCAGGCACGACTTCTGTCTGACTGGCTTTGGATGTCATTGATGGAGCATGAACGGTTTGCGGATATTATTGAACTGTTCCGCAGAGAAATTGCGTCAATCCGCGAAAATAGCGATAAGCAAAGGAAACTTAAAATATCGGAAAAAAAGCTTGGCAGTCTTGAAAGCGGACTTGATGCCTATGAGCTTCCGAAAGTGAAATATACCGACGACGTTTTCATGCTCGAAACTGTTTCGCCGTCGGAGCTTGATTTTACAGACGAGTCAGCTGATGTTGAAACTGCCGTTCCCGATGAGAAAATATGTGCGAGAATTCGTGACATTATAGGTTTTAAGTATGATATTACTCTTTCAGAAACCCCCTCAAAGCTGAGTGTAACACAGATAACAAAAAAATTCGGCAATAACGATGAGTTCTTTGATTTCAAGCTCAGCAGACCGCGTTTTCTGTCTGAAGAGACAGAATTTACCGGAGCGGAGCGCGGAACGGCTATACATACTTTTTTCCAGTATTGTGATTTTTCAGCTGCTGAATCCGATCTTGAATCAGAGATAAGAAGAGTAGCCGAAAGAGGCTTCATAACTCGTGCTCAGGCATATTCGATCGATCGCGAAAATGCTGCTGCATTTTTCGAAAGTGAGCTGTATAGCCGAATAAAAGGAGCGGACAGGGTATGGCGCGAGCGAAAGTTTATGACAGCTGTTGCTGACCTTGATATTGAGCTGCCGCTTTCAGAAGCATTCAAAAATTCCGACGGAATGATTAAAGGTATTATAGACCTTGTTTTTGAAGAAAACGGCTCGCTTGTAATCGTCGATTATAAGTCTGACAGGAGGGCATCTGAAAAGCAGCTTGCGGAACGTTACACAAATCAGCTCAGGCTTTATAAATCGGCTCTTGAACTGATTTCAGGTCAGAGTGTGTCGGAGATATGCCTTTATTCCTTTGAGCTTAAAAGAAAAATTGAGATTAAATTTTAAGTGCTTATAAAATTATGACAGAAAAACCGCCGTGCGTTTCCGTTTTTTTGCACAGCGGTTTTTTTATATTTGATTTCTCTTGTTCGTTTATGTTTATGATAGAAATGAAATGTTGATTAATCTGGCTGTGATGATTCCTCTGTTGTTTGCTGAGAATCAGTCAGATTTTTAATTTTTTCATTAATTTCAGGCATATCAAACTCTTCATAGCTGATGTTTCTCAGTTCATATCTCGATACTTCTTTCCCGTATTCGGTGCGATTATATTGAGTAATGAATCCAAAATCATTGATAGTAAAATTAATAGACCACTCAGGCGCCTTACTCATGTAAAGCTGATTGGAGCTGATCAGAATATGGGCAAGAAAATATCCGTTCTCATCGGTATCAAAGGTGACCATAATATGATCGGAAAGCTGATCGTTTTCACTCAATACAATATCCTCGTTTAAAGCTTTGACTATAGATGCTTTTAATCCGAAATAGTCGCCGGGGAGGGGAGTATAATCTGAGTAATCGCAGTCGGATGACTTTTTGTAGGTTACAATGTTATCCTGATAATTTTCCTCTCTGTATCCTGCGGAATCATCGATTATCCGTTCAAGTACAGAGACAGTGGAGTTAAAATTCTGACAGCATTCAATTGTTTTTTTCTTATCATTGCTTGTATCACCCTCAATATAACGTGTTCCTTCGGTATAAGTAAATTCATGCGGGTTTTCCCAGTCGTTGTAATAGACCTTGCCTGATGTTTCATAAACCGAATTTACATTGTTTTTACTGACAACATCATAAACGTCAATATCTGCTGACATTATCGGACGTGCATAGCCCGCGCTCAGAACATTTTCGATGTTATAAAAACGAATCTGCTGAAGTTCATCATAGAGTTCAGTATATTTTTCTGCACTTTCGCTGTTGGCAGGCACATAATACGAATATCCGGAATTATCTGACAAACTCAGTCCGAAACTGTAGGCAACAATGTTGTAAATCATATATCTGTTTCTAAACTGAGACGCAGACGAAGTATAACCGTAATCAATTTTTTCAGCGCGTTTCCAATTCAGATTTTTCAGTGAAGAAATAATTTCAGATATTTGTTCTTTACTATTTTCGCCAATGGGATATGCCGTATCAAACTGACCGTCTCCTTCAATGAACATTATGCATGCAGTGTCCTCTACGGATTCATTGGAATTATATTTTTCGATTGCCTCGGAGACTGCTTGAATTACAGATTCATTGGCGGATAATTCTCCACAGTTATCGTTTTCCGCATTTGATGATTCAAAGACTTCGGTGACTGTTTGATTAATTCCTGCTGTTCCGGATTCAGTGAAATCGGAACTTGTTTCGATGTCGCTCGTAAGTGGCGAATCTATACTGTTTTGTATGAGCACAAGTTTGTAGAATCCGAGTGCACAAATTCCAACGGCAATGCAGGCAGCTGTTCCGATAGCTATATTTCTGAGCGAGCGCGGCTTGGCTTTTTCAAGATGACTTACAGTGTCGGCATATTCATGGCTTTCGGTTACCGGAGTTTTTAGTTTATCTTTAATCCTAACGCAGAAATCGTCGCTGCATTTGATTTTATCAAGTGCGTTTCTGTAATCTTTTTTCTTCATATGAATCCTCCTCTTCAAGTTGAATTTTCATTTTTTTCCGTGCTCTTTGGAGAAGGGAACTTACTGTGTTCTCATTTTTTTCAAGAATATCGGCAATTTCTCTGATGGAATAGCCCTCATAATAGTATAGGTGAATTACAGAGCTGTATTTTTCCGGCAGGGACATGACAACCTCCAGCAGCTCTGTTTCCTCATTTGAAAATGGATATGATAATTTGTCCTCACCTATATCATCGAGAGCGATTCTTCCTCTGACACGACGGCTTTTGTGATAATTTCTGCATCGGTTAACTGCTGCGCGCAGCAGCCAGGCCTTTAGATGCTCATCACCGTTGAATCTAACAGGATTTAAATGAAGCGAGAGGAACACATCCTGAGTAATATCCTCAGCTTCACTCATGTTTCCTGTGTGGGCGAAAGCAGCTCTCAGCACCGTATTTCCAAAGTGTTCAAAGGCATAAAGAGCAATATTTGATGATACTATATTCACATTTTCCCTCCTCTTATATCAGGAATACATGAAGCAGAAAGGCGAATTCGCATATGATTTTTTCTGCTTTACTTAATACACAATTTACAATCCCATTTTCGTGCATTAAAAATTTTTTTGTTTAAATTTGGTCAATTATGTAAATTTTATCTTTTGGTATTGACAAAAAAATAAAACTGTGATATAATATTAACGTTATCGAGGTGTGGCTCAGTTTGGTAGAGTACTACGTTCGGGACGTAGGGGCCGCAGGTTCGAATCCTGTCACCTCGACCAAAAATTTCCGCAATTTCAGTGCTTTCACTGGAATTGCGGTATTTTTTTATCTGTTTTTCTCTTATGTAAAGCGGAAGTGCAATTCTGAATTATAGCGTAATATTTATACATAAAATTCTCCATTATGCGGATAATAAGTTAATGCGAGGTGATTTTATGTCCGGACTGAACAAAAGAATAATGATTATTGGACTGATATTTGCAATGATGTTCCTGTGGATAATTTTTGTATATTTCCGAATTGCTGCCAATCCCGAAT
>JAQXHC010000043.1 GCA_029007035.1 Oscillospiraceae bacterium | reverse complement strand
TCCATTATGCGGATAATAAGTTAATGCGAGGTGATTTTATGTCCGGACTGAACAAAAGAATAATGATTATTGGACTGATATTTGCAATGATGTTCCTGTGGATAATTTTTGTATATTTCCGAATTGCTGCCAATCCCGAATCGGTTGATGCAGGACTTGAATACCAGACTGTTTCTTACTCCGTCGGAAGCAGTGACGGATATATATACGACAGGAGTCTTTCACCTCTCGTCAATGAAAAACATACTTTTATCGCCGCCGCAGTTCCGGAATTGACAGACAAAACACTGATCAAATACGCCTGTAATACAGACGAATTTATGAAGGGCTACGAAAGCGGCAAACTGTTTACATTCGAGTGTGAAGAAAATACTCCGGAAAGCGACGGATTGACGGTTTTTAATGTTCCAATAAGATATTCGGAACATCAGACAGCCTGTCATGCGGTCGGATATATATCGCAGGGGTATGGCGTGTCCGGGATTGAATATGCCTACGATTCACTTCTGCGCGGTAACGCTGACGAGCAGAGTGTGACTTATTCTGCGGACGGTTTTGGAAATATCCTGAATGGAATAGAAAAGACTGTAAACCGTCCCGATGAAGACAAAAGCGGAGTTGTGATGACACTTGACAAGACAATCCAGAAAATCTGCGAAGAAGCTGCTTCGGACATTGAATGCGGCGCGGTTGTTGTAAGCGAGGTGAGTACGGGAGATATTCTCGCAATGGTCAGTCTGCCGTCATACAGCACGGATAATCTTGCCGAAGCGATAAACGACGAAAAAAGTCCTATGATTAACCGATGTCTTTATTCCTACAGCGTAGGCTCGATTTTCAAGCTTGTCACTTCTGCCGAAGCAATTATTGAGAATGTTGATACACTGGTTTACGACTGTACGGGAGCAATTGATGTCAGGGGACAAGCCTTTCGATGTCACCGTCACGACGGTCATGGGATTCAGAATATAACTGAAGCTACTGTTAATTCCTGTAACACTTATTTCATCAATCTCAGTGGATTTATAAGTGTTCCGAAATTTCGTGAGACTGCATATACACTCGGATTCGGAAGAGAAATTCATCTTTGTTCGGGAATGACGGCTTCTGCAGGCGTTCTTCCTACAGAAAAGGAATTGCTGATTCCGGCTGAGCTTGCCAATTTTTCGTTCGGTCAGGGAAAGCTTTCAGCAACGCCGCTGCATATTTCACAGCTGACATGTGCGATTGCAGGCGGAGGAAAAATGCCTGTTTTACGAATCATAAAAGGCCTGACGAAAGACGGGGAAACTATTGAAAATGAAAAAGAACCGCAGTATGCCTATGTGCTTGAAGAGTACATTGCCGAATCGCTGAAAAATATGATGACTGCTGCTGTTTACGATAATGAGACTGCCAATGCGCGTCCTCAGAAAACAACCGCCGGAGCTAAAACATCAACTGCCCAGACGGGCAGATTCAATGAAGATGGATTGGAAATATGCAATGCGTGGGTTACGGGCTTTTTTCCGTCAGACAACCCTGAATATGCTGTCACAGTACTTGTGGAGGATGGAGGCTACGGAAATGACTCTGCCGCTCCGATATTCCGTAAAATTGCTGATGAAATTACAAAAGCCGACAAATAAAAATGGGAGACAGATACGTCTCCCATTATTAATATATAACAGAAAATGTACAACAGGAGTTGATGCTTTAATTGTCCGAAAGGTCATAGGGGACTTCCTTATTTGAAAGTGCAAGTTCAATAACCTTGCCGTAAAAACCCGAGGGATTAAGCATAATCTTTTCTCCGAGAAGCTTTGCCTGCGTCAGATCGGGAGCAAACAGCTTCAGATCCATTAAATCGCACTTAGCATCAAGACAGCGGACATGAGTGTAATATCCATTTTCAATCGGTACATATTCAATTTTGATTTCCTGCTCATATTTCAGTTTAGCAAAATATTTCAGAGCCGCCAGAACCAATTTATCCCGATAAGACTTCGGAGCGTATTTTTTCAGTTCCTTGGCACATTCTCTGCCCTTAACAAGCAGAACATAGCTTTCGACTCCGTTTTTGTTCTTTTCAAGAGCAATACACTCGCTTTTCAGCAGATAATCAATTGAGTCCTGATAGTAGAAATAATTTATCAGTTCCGTACTTACTGCAATTTCATAAAGCTGTTCAGGCTCGACAGGGCGGTCAATTTTATAAAGCAGATAGCAAAGCAGAATGTTAAGCGTAGGAACATCCTTTATGGCAGTATCAGCCATTTCGGACATTTTCATAATGTTTTCTTCCTGCATAGAAATCACCTTAACAGAAATTAGGATAATCAAGCATTTTTGCAAGCAGAGCAATATTAACAGCTGCTTCGACACAAGGTACAGCACGGGGAACAATACAAGGATCGTGTCTGCCGTGTATGCTTATTGTATCGTTCTTCATTTCGTGCATATCAACGGTTGGCTGTTCCTTTGCAATTGAAGGAGTCGGCTTAATCGCAACTTTAAGAGTAATCGGCATACCGGATGATATTCCGCCGAGAATTCCTCCGTGATTATTCGTTCTTGTAAGTACGTGACCGTGATCATCAACATAAAATTCGTCATTATTTGTACTTCCGACCATTTTGGCTACTCCGAATCCGGCACCGAATTCCAGTCCCTTAACCGCAGGAATACCAAAAATAAGCTGCGCCATAGAGTTTTCAAGTCCGTCGAATATCGGTGAACCGATTCCTGCCGGGACATTTATGGAAGCACACTCGATGATTCCGCCAAGTGACTCACAGTTCATTCTTGCATAATTTATGTCCTCTTTCATTTTCTCGCCTTTTTTGTCGTTGATGACGGGGAAATCCTTATAGCGGACATTTAAAATATCTTCGCGGCTGACGTTCACACTGTCGAATGCCTTATCCTTGATTCCGTGGATTTCTGCGATATGAGCGCCTGTATAGATTCCTCTGCGTTCGAGAATCTGACCGCACAAAGCGCCTGCGAAACAGAGAGGAGCTGTTAATCTTCCAGAGAAATGACCGCCTCCGCGAACATCATTAAATCCCTTATAACGAACCGCTCCCGTATAATCGGCATGACCCGGACGGGCACAGCGCTGAATATTTGAATAGTCTCCGGAGTGCATATCGGTATTCTGAATAAATGCACACAGAGGTGTTCCGGTTGTATGCTCGTTGATTACGCCCGAAAGAATCTGCGGCATATCTTTTTCGCTTCTGGACGTAGTTGTACCGTCCTTTTTGGGAGCACGCCTTTTCATAAAACGTCCAAGCTCCTCAATATCGATATACTCTCCGGGAGGTAGATTATCGATAACAACTCCGATTGCAGGTCCATGGGACTCGCCGAATATTGATATGGAGATGCGATTATTCCAAAGTGATGACATATGCTTTTCCTCCAAGCTTATTATAATCCCTGAAAAAGCCGGGATATGATTTTTCTACTGCCTCTGCACCTCTGATGATGATTTCTCCGTCAGCTTTAAGGGCGGCAATCGCAGCTGACATTACTATACGGTGGTCGCCGAAGCTTTCGACAACTCCTCCGTGGAATTTACGGACAGGATTGATTATAAGACCGTCGTCGGTAACCTGCACATTTCCTCCGAGAGTATTCAGGGTGACGGAAATAGCTTGCAGTCTATCACTTTCCTTGATTCTCAGACGCTCGGCATTGAATATGACGGATTTTTCACTGCCGAAGCAGCCAAGAACAGTGAGAATCGGAACCAAATCCGGTATATCCGAACAGTCAGCATTAAAGCTCTTTAAATTATATCTTTCATTATTATAGCACATTCCGGAAATGATTTCAAGTATTTTCTTGTCTCCCTGGACACTTTCAGGGTTCAAATTGTTTATTTTTATCTCCGAGCCGAGAGCGTTAGCCGTGTAAAAGAATGCAGCCTGTGAATAGTCACCCTCAATCATTATATCTGCCGGTTTATATTTCTGGCTTCCTTTTATGTGGTAGCCTTTATCCGTTTCTTCGACGTTAATTCCAAATCGTCTCATGCACTCGGCTGTAATATCTATATATGGTTTGGATTCAAGTTTTGATGTCAGGATAATATCAGAATCTTCATTGAGTAATGGTAATGCAAATAACAGCCCCGTGATAAACTGGGACGATACGTTTCCTTCTGCGTGATATTCTCCTCCGGTCAGACTGCCGGAAATATCAAATGGCATTGTATTATTGTAATTAAAGGTTATTCCATGTTTCCCAAGTTCGCGGATATATATGTCAATCGGACGCTGAGGCAGCCGTCCTCTGCCATTAAATACAGATCTGACGCCAAGAGCCGCAGCTATCGGTATAACAAATCTCAGCGTCGAGCCGCTTTCATTGCAGTCAATCTCGGCGGCTTCGGGAGCTTTTTTTATACCGTCAATTCTGAGCGTTGTATCGGATAGTGCCGTGATCTGCGCTCCGAGGGCTTTCATTGCGTCAATGGTTGCATAAATATCGTTGGACATTGTAACTCCGCTGATTACTGAAGAGCCATCAGCCAGAGCAGCACAGATTATCGCTCTGTGAGCATAGCTCTTCGATGCAGGAATATCGACATCTCCGCGGAGAACCGACGGCTGAATTCTAACGTCCATTATTTTTTTCCTCCATTAAACAGCGAAATTCACTGAGACTGCTTTTGCGTATCTGAGCCTTTCCGATTTCTTCGCATACTATGTAATTTATGTTGTCTGACTCGCACTTTTTATCTCTTGAACAGTAGGAAAGAAGATTTTCAATTCCCGCTTCGTCATCAGTTGGAAGTCCGTAGCATTTTACGCATTTTTCAAGTCGTTCCGAAATATCCGCCGGAGCAAATCTTCTTGAGATATAGCACATTCCTGCGGCTACACCCTGTCCATGGGTGTAATCGGTGTAGTTATGGTGAGCTTCAAGCGCGTGACCGATGGTATGTCCGAAATTGAGTATCATCCGCTCTCCTCTTTCAAATTCATCGTTCTCAACCACGTCACGCTTGATGTCAATACAGCTGTAGACAACATCGTCAATTACGTCCCTGATGTTGCCTGAATTGTGATTTTCAATCAATTCAAACAGACTTTTATCGCGAATCATGCCATATTTTATAGCTTCAGCCATTCCGTCAGCAAAAATTTCATCGGTAAGAGTATCAAGAGTATCACTGTCACAGATAACAAGGTCAGGCTGCTTGAATAATCCGACGAGGTTTTTGCCTCCGGGCAAGTCGACAGCAGTTTTTCCTCCGACAGATGAGTCAATCTGTGCGAGCAGGGTAGTTGGTATCTGAACAAAGCTTATTCCCCTGAGATATGCGCCTGCTGCAAAACCTGCCATATCGCCGGTAACTCCGCCGCCGAGAGCTATTATAAAATCACTTCGTGTAAGTTCGCAGCTGCACAGAAAATTGAAAATATCCCCAAGAGTGGAAAGATTCTTTGAAGCCTCGCCGTGAGGAAAGGTAAATATATCGTAGCTGATTCCGCTCTTTTCCAGCGATTTTCCGAGAATTTCGCCATATATGCCACCGACCGTATCATCGGTAATGATGACGGTACGCTTAGATTTTATTACCGAGGAAATATATTCTCCTGCATTTTTAAGTCCGCCGCGTTGAATTATAACGTCGTAGGGTTTGCTTGTATTGATTCTGATTTTTTTCATATGTCTCACCTGAATTTTTAAACAAAATAAAAAATCCGCTGCTATTATTTACCAAACAGCAAGCGGCTAAAATCTTTTCTTTTTACGATAGAAGGATCGAATAAAATAAACCGCCCTGCCGTCACATAGCGTATAAAACCCGCACAAGGCAGGTGGGTAAACGCCCGTTTGCTTCACGCTCCCTTCGTCCGAAACCGGGAGGTCTGCAATCCACAGACGGAGCTGAATTCCCTGATAAGAAGTGTTGGATTATAAAAACTATATTTACCCGAACAGGGCAGAATATTTTATTTCATGTTTATTATACCACGTTTTTCTTATAAAATCAATAGTATTTTATGTATTTCCGAAAAATTATTCTCCGTGGCAGCAGCAGCCGTCATCGCAGTCACATTCGCAATCACTGTCACGATCACAGTCGTCAAGAATATCGGAAATGCGCTCCATAAAAAACTGTGATACTTTTTCAAATTCTTCATCGTCATCGATTGATGCAAGAATTTCCTCGCCGTTGTCCTCGACAGCTTTAAGGATTACAAGCTCGCAGTCTTCGTCAAGGTAATTGTCATCCTCAATAGCCGGAATCATTGCAAAATACTGCTCGCCCTCAATCTCTGCAGCGTCAATCATTTCAAACTGCTTTTTGTTTCCCTCATCGTCGATAAGTTCAAAAAGCTCGGGGGTGTACTCGTTCATTTCAGACATATCATTCTCCATTCCGGCTTTCGCCATTGTTATAGCTATATTATACTACATTGGCGCGGTAAAGTCAAGTGGAAATAAGTGCTGATCGGAAATGCCGTCGCCGTCTGTGTTCAACAGATAACTCAAATTAGCGACATATCGCAGTACAGGCAAATTTACTTCTGGGTCAAAGCTTTCGGCCCTCTGCACAGACCCAGCTTGTGCCGTCTTTAGTATGGATTTTCACTTCACAGAAGCCCGCATTTACAAGCAGTTCTTTAAATTCAGAAAGAGTAGGATTGAACAGATTATACTTTTTTATACTTTCGACACTCTCATCGGAAAGCTCCGCGTCTCCGTAAATGTCCGCGACGAGGAGAAATCTTCCTTCCTCTGCGAGAACCCTGTAAACTTCCCTGAGATTTTCTTGCGGATTCGGCCAGAAATAGAAGCTCTCAACTGTGATAATCATGTCGAAACTACAGTCATCAAAGGGCAGGCTCTCGACCGATGCATTTACGATTTTCATTTTTCCCAGCTTAATAGCCGAATTATTGTTAATGCTGCTCTGCCGGACAGAAACTTCAGAATAATCAACCCCCGTGAGATATCCGAAGGGGATTTTCTCTGCTGCTCGTTTCAGAGTTTCGCCGCCTCCGCAGCCAATATCAAGAAATCGTTCATTTCCATCAAATTCGAAAAAATCCATAGCCCAGCCTGTCAGCTTATAGTGAGACTCATTCATTCGGGTCAGCATCACTGCTCCTGCTTCACCTTGTGGCTTTGCCGGATTTCCAAGCTCTGTAACTGACGCTTCACTGCTCATCCTGCATCGATTCCTCCTTTTTCAGACCGGCGACAAGTTCCTTAAAAGCATCACCGCGTTCTTCGAAATTTCTGAATATACCGTAGCTTGCCGATGCAGGAGAAAGAATGCAGCTTTGTCCTTTTTTTGTTATCTGATGTGCAAGCTTCACCGCTTCGTCAAGGTGTGCGGCATAGTGAACTCTGTCATGATTTCTGAAAGATCCGGACATTATTATATCGAAAATTCGTTTTCCCGAGTGTTCCATGCAAATCACGTTTATGTCCGTACTGTCGAGGAAATCAATAAGCTCGGTGTAATCAATTCCTCTGTCCATTCCGCCAATCAGTATCGTACCCGGATTTGGTACGCTTTTTACGGCTTCAATTGCTGTAGCGCAGGCAGTAGAAATCGAGTCGTCATAATAGGAAACACCGTCTGCTGTTCCGACATATTCAAGCCGATGTGCAAGCGGATTGAATGTACATAACGCGGTAGTGATGCTGTTTTCACTGATATTAAGCATTTTACAAACCGCATAGGCAATTGCGATATTATAGTGATTATGGACTCCGAGCAGATGAATTTTATCCGTCGGAATTTCATATTCATCGTTTCCGCAGCGGATAATTCTGTCACTCACGTATATATCCGCTTCCGGATTGCTTGCGGAAATTGACTTCACCAATGGGCGTGCATTATTCGGGAGAATATCGCTGTTGCAGAACAGAATATCGTCAGCCTGCTGGTTAAGATAGATATTCTGCTTTGCCGCAGCGTATTTTTCCATTGTACCGTAATGGTCGAGGTGTTCCTCGTAAAGATTAAGCATTACTGCAATGTGCGGAGATACGGTCATATATTCAAGCTGGTGACATGAAAGCTCACAGACAATTATTGTATTGTCGGTAATGCTCTCAGCAATATCAAAAACCGGAATTCCGATATTTCCTGCAAGGCGGCAGTCGCATCCGCTTTCACTCAGAATATGGAATATCAGCGAAGAACAGGTACTTTTGCCCTTTGTACCAGTTATTCCGACAATCTGCCTGCGAAAAAATTCAAAGAAGACCTGAGTCTCGCAGGTAATTTCGCAGTCAAGCTCCGAGGCGTCGGTTTTAAGTACTATTCCGGGACTTTTGAAAACAATGTCAAAATTACCGAGTGAATCCTGATATGTCTCGCCGCAAATTGTTTTAACTTTATCGGGGAGACTGTTTGCCATGCGGTCAATTTGATTTACGTCCGCAATCGTTATCGAGCTGCATGAACAGTATTTATCAATCAATTTGTATGTCGATTTTCCTTCTCTGCCGAAGCCGAGAATACAGACGTTTTTTCCGCTTACATAATTATTCAGATATTCATTGAATTTATTCAAGCAAGTCGCTCCATTTCCTTTTTAAGTATTTCCGTAAATGCGTCGGGAAGAAGATTGTTTTCGTTGTAGTAGCGATGAAGTTCCGCAAGCTGTACGTCGATTTTGTCAGCCTCGTAAAGACCGGCATCAATATATTTCTGAAGCAAAAACGGAAGTTCTTCACCGCGGTTCATATATGAACGAATCGTCATTGAAACAGCAAGATTTACTTCGCTGATACTGCCCACGCACTCAAAGGGCTTATGCTCGCTCCGACCGATAAGTTCAATAAAATATTGAAGCATATTTTCGTCGTTTAGCATATCTTTTCCGAATATCGCGCAAAGCTCATCATGTTCTACAAAAGGTGAAAGAATAATGGCTATAAACAGACATTTGGGACATTTTCCGCACCAAATGTCAGGGGAAACCTTGCTGCCGAGATTACAGCTCCTGAATACGGGAAGATACTTCCGGTGCGAGGAAAAAAGCTCTGCAATCTGAAATTCAAGGAGTGGTCTGAGAAAGCTGAAATAGTATGTTCCCGTTCGGAGATACTTCTCTTCGTAAAAGTGAAAGTCGCTTTCAAATGTGAAGCTTTTGCTGTATTGATGATTAACGCTTTTTCCTGCCACTGTGCTTTCGTTTGCGCTCGCCTCGTTGGAAAGCACGATATATTGAAGACCGTTCAGGTACGCGGCTGTTGCCGCCGAAAATGCCACGACTGCCGAAAATGGGGTATGACCATTCAGATAACCTGAATCGTTCAGCTTAATAAGCGAACGATCAAATTTTCTTTTAGCTACAAGCAAGTCATTTTTCTGAAGCCCTGCAGTTTCAACTGTTTTAACAATAGAATTTCTATTGTTAATCGCATAGCATTGACACTTCTGACCTGCGCTGATAAGCGTTTCAAGAGTTAAAGCAGAGTCTTTTCCGCCGCCGATTGGAACGAGGCATCCGCTAAGCGGAATTCTGTATTCATCATGGCTTTCAAATTGTCCGACAGATTCGATTTTTATAAAATCCTCTGAATCCGCTTCAATTCCATTAATGTAGAAAAACTCTCCGAGTCCCATGAAATAAAGTTTTTTCCACCATTTAACCTGCTGCTCGTCAAGTTCGCCGCACTCTATACGCATTACCGGTGAACACGCAGCTTTCCAGTAGCTCAGTGCTTCAGCCATTCCAAGCGAAAATGCAAGTCTTTCAAGTGTCAGATTATTACCGACAGGTATATCTGCGGAATTCGGGAAGCTCCAGCCGGGATGAAATTCCGCAAGTCCCTCTATTTCAAAATCGTAGATTATATCAATATTATCATTATTTTCAGCTATATGGCAGCCCTTATAGACAAAGAGCGGATTTTCTTTTCTTAACCGATTAAATTTATCCATTGTTCCTCCTGATTTGTCGGACAATTAGTTGTCTCTGAACTTATAGTAGTGCTTTTTTAAAGACTCAAAGGTTTCGTCACTCAAATCATGTTCGATCTTGCAGGCATCTGTCACAGCTGTTTCTCGGCTGACTCCAAGACGCATAAGCAGTTCGGAGATCACCATATGACGTTCATATATACGCTCTGCGACATCTCTTCCTGCTCCGGTAAGGGTTATGTGATTGTCGCCGTCTACACTGACAAGACCATCATCTTTCATTTTTTTCAGCACGATTGAAACCGTCGGACGTGAGTAGCCAAGATATGAGCAGATATCAATTGCGTGAATATCCGACTGTTTCTCTGAAAGTATCAGAATTGTTTCGAGATAATTTTCAACAGCTTCTGTTATAGCCAAATCCGGTGCCTCCTTAAATTATATTGTTTTCATTATATCACATATTCATATAAAAAACAAGTGCGGAGGCATGACTTTTCATGACAGCCGCACGATAAAATCAGAAAAAATGTTTAATGTAATATAGTCAGTGTTCAGTTTATGTCTTTGCTCCAAAACTGCTCATGGTTATGAATGAGGTGCAGACAGTCATTTATGCCCCGTCACGGTCTAATATCCGTCGTTAACCCGACGCTTGCGAGCAGTATTTCTTTTAATTGCACCCTCCCATTCGGCTTTCTCCGACAGTGTTTCGAGATCAAGACCATATTTTACCGGAACAGGCTTACCGTTCTCATCTACATGAACACATATAAGATATGCATGGTTTATAGCTCGTCTGATACCTGTTTCGATATTTTCAACATAGGTATCGACGCGGACCTCCATAGACGTATTACCGACATAGGTTATTTTTCCGATCATCACTATGACTTCGTTAATTGATGCGCCATACTTGAAACGCAGGTTATCCACGGCACAGGTCGTTACTAAGCCTCCGCAGTGTCTCATAGCTGTAAGAGCCGCGATTTCGTCGATCCACTCCATTAAGCGTCCGCCGAAAAGTCGGTTTTGTCCGTTTATTTCACGGTACTGTAAAAGCTTTGTTGTCTCTGTAATCGAGTCACTGACCTTTTTGTTCCTTATTTTTTCGATCATAATTAACCTCCGCTGTTTGTGTTCTGATTCAATCCGAATGAATAACCGGTTCGTGTTTATCATAAAGGCAATATAGAATTTATTTTTCAATAATTCTCATATCAACAATTTTTCTCAGGAATTTTCCTATCCATGCCGTAATCAGAGCATCATATTCTTCCGCTGAAACAGAACCTCCGATGCCCATAACATCGTAAACCACGCTTGCCTCTTTAATCAGGCAGGGCAAATCTGTAAAACCGTTGTGAAGGTAAAAGTTGCGGCGACTTACTCTTTGCGAATAATTCTCAGCATTTTTGTCGAGCTGTTCTCTTGCCAGAAAAATCCGTTTTTCGCTGTATTTTTCCTTTACAGCACTAAGAATTTTTCCGCCATATCCTTTTCCGCGTTCACCGCCTTCTACCGCAAGATAAAACAGATATGCCAAATCTTTATAGCAGACCATATATACAAAGCCAATGAACTTTTCCCCGTCATATGCAGCAAGCATTTCTCCGTTTCCGTTTCTGGCTTTCGACATAATCAAAAAAAATGGTGCTCTTTCTTCTGCCGGGAAAGCAGTAAGATATAATTTTTTTATTTTTTTGCGAATTGTTTTATTTGAAACATCGCTGTTTAGCGTAATTTCCATTTGTACACCTTCCTGCGTTTTTATTTTAATTATATTACATATATCTGTGTTAATTAATCGTGTGTTTTTTCGATATGACCTGCAGATGTATAATATCGTGATTTGTCATTATAGCATCAGACAGCGTTTTCACCCTTTTCACAATCAACAAGATTGCTTATCCAAATGCCTTTTTTTATCATAATATATCCGACAACAACCTTTATTATATCAGCGGACTGTACAATCGCATAAATCGTAAATATCGAAAGACTTGTAAATCTGCACAGCAAAAAAGCGGTTGTAATGGTAACGGTCCATGAGTAAACGCTGTCAAACAGGAAAGTTATAAACGTCTTTCCGCCTGAACGCAGCGTGAAATAAAGGGCATTGAGGAATCCCTGCACAGGAAAGAACAGCGCAGTGATTATTATAAATCGCTGTCCGTAGAGTCTGACCTGCTCCGAAGTATCATAGAATTCGGGAAATGTTCCCGAAAGACTGATAAGAGCTGTGGAAAGCAGGATACAGACTGCTCCCGTGAACCACATCAGGCTGAAAGCGTTTTTCTTTGCTAAATCATACTGTGACGCTCCAAGTGTCTGACCGATTAGAATTCCGACAGCATTTCCCAGAGCAACAAAAACGACATTCAGCAGATTACATATTGCATTGGAGATATTTATTCCGGCAACGATGTCGAGTCCTCGTGTGGAATAGCATTGTGTAAGCGCTGCAATTGCACCTGCCCACAGAAATTCATTGAAAAAAATCGGAAGTCCCTTTTTTATTATTTTTTCTGCGAGCTCACGGGGTACACGGAATGTTCTGTAAATTCCCTGCAAAAAAATGTGCTCATTTTTACGAAGCTGCGCCCATACTACGACAATCAGCATTTCTGCAAATCGTGCCATAACTGTAGCGATAGCCGCGCCCTTTACTCCAAGGGCAGGAAAACCGAATTTGCCGTAAATAAGCAGATAATTGAAGACGATATCGATCATGACCGAGGCAACACCCGCAGTCATTGGCTTAATGCTGTCGCCTGTTTCACGCAGGCTGCTTGCGTAAATCTGAGTTATAACAAAAGGCGGAAGTCCGAGAATCATAATCGACAGATACTGTCTGGCGAAGTTCATTGTCAGTACAGGGTTAACAGTTTCGCTTTCGCCGCGGAGATAAAGTCCGATAAGCGGTTCTCCGAAAAATATAAATGCTGCAAGTCCGCCCATAAGGCACAAAGCACAGATAAACTGTTTCATTCTGAATGTATTGCGGAAACCCTCGATGTTGTTCTGACCATAGAACTGCGCTCCGTAAATCCCCGGGCCGGAAAGTGCTCCGAAAATTGCAAGGTTGAATACGAAAATAAGCTGACCGACAATTGATACGCCGGTCATTTCCTCTGTACCAAGACTTCCGACCATTACATTATCAATGAGACTGACCATATTGGTTATTCCGTTCTGAATCATCATCGGTACGGCGAGTTTTAATGCTTGTTTGTAAATTTGCCTGTTTCTCATATATTTCTCCTGTTTTTAGGGCGTGTTGACATTAAGTTGGCGTGCGAATGAATTTAGTGCCAACACGCCCTAATTGACACTGTCGGAGCAGGCAAGATAAATCATCTTTTCAAGCTCCTTTGCTGCGATACTCAGGGAATGGTCGCTGCGTTTTACAAGTATTATAAATCGTTCGGGAATCTTGTCTGAAAGCGTTATCTCATAAATTTCACCGCGCTGAACCGATTCTCTTGCAAATGCTTCGGGAAGAAAGCCGATTCCGAGATTGTTCCGCACCATAGGCAGAATCTGGTCGGCAGTGGCAACCTCGATATCCGGACGGAACAGAAGTCCGTGAGACAAAAAGAGATTGCTGTAGAATTCAAAGGTTTTAGTCTCGCGTCCGAGAGAAATCAGCGGATAGCTGCAAAGCTTCTCTATGCTGAGAGGTTCTTTCGAAAGATAAGCCAGCCGTTCGCCGCAGACTGCAGCTTCACGGAACGATTTGATAATTTTTTTGCTGAGAGGTTTTGAAATATCCGCAGGAGTAGTGACTACCGCAATATCTGCGAGTCCGTTTTTCAGTGCGTTGAGCGCCTGAGGAGTCGAATGGTTTGAAATGCGTATTTTAATGCCCGGATATTTTCTGTGAAAACCATCAATTATCGGGAGCAGAAGTCCATGCAGAGCCGTCTCGCTTGCTCCTACAGAGACAGTACCGCCCTGAAGACTTTTGTCAAATGAAAGCTCTTCCTCACCGGCAGTAATCTGCTCGACTGCCGCTGAAATGTGTATGAACAGTTTTTCACCCTCGGCAGTCAGAGTCACACCTTTATTTGAACGTACAAAAAGTGTGCATCCAAGCTCGCCTTCGAGGTTTTTAATTGAACGGGTTATATTAGGCTGGTTATTCATCAGAACTTCTGCTGCTCTTGTAAAGCTGCCATATCTTGCAACAAAATAGAATATTTTATAATAATCGTAGCTGATGTTCATTTTTTTCTCCATACAATATTGATATTTTTCAAATACAAAATATACATTTTACATATGCATGTCTATTTATTATAATATAAAGGAACATGAATGTCAAGCATTATGCTGATAAGGAAGCGCTGATTAAATCTTATGCGCGATTGCACAGTCAGATTATCCGGAAGATTGCATAGATATTTCGCGGATATACCGGTGTGTGCCATGAAAAAAGGAGATATATGATGGATAAAAACTACAACGCTTCCAAGGCATTTTTAACAGCCGCACTTTTGACTTTTTCCGGTGGTTTTCAGGACGCTTATACCTATTGTGCAAGAGGAGAGGTATTTGCCAACGGACAGACAGGAAATGTGGTACTTATGGCAGGATATATATTTCATGGGGATTGGGGGCGTGCGTTCCGGTATTTCATTCCGCTGTGTGCCTTTATAATCGGGGTTTTCACTGCCGAACTTATCCACCGCCACTTCAGGAATACTTCTCATATCCATTGGCGGCAGTTAATCGTCATGCTTGAAATTGTTGTGCTGTTTGCTGTCGGAGCGATTCCCCATCAATATGACATAGCTGCAAATGTACTTGTTTCGCTGACCTGTGCATTGCAGGTTCAGTCGTTCAGAAAAGTTGGAAATACATCATATGTAAGTACAATGTGTATAGGAAATCTTCGAGGCGGAGCTGAATCACTGTGTTCATTTCTTCACAGTAAAAACAAATCAGAACTGTATACAGCCTGCGTATATTTCGGAGTAATCTTAATATTTTCACTGGGCGCAGGTATCGGGTTTATACTGACAGATTTTTTTGATATATCAGCAATCAGAATTTCCTGTATACCGCTGATTCTTTCATTCGGTGTTATGATATTCAGCAGTAATATTGTGTGTGCGGAACGTAATTTAATACATGGACTGAAACGTCTTATGTGCAAATATAATAACGGCGGACGCTGATATGCGTCCGCCGTTTGAGTCTGTAAAGCCAGTATTATTGCTTCAGAGCAATATTTTTTTCAGCAAGAGATGAAATCAGCTTATCCGCGATTTCCATTACTTCTTCTTTAGTGAGAGTTCTCTCGGGGTGAACAAAACTGAGTCTGACTGTAATTGCTTTTCCTTCGGGACTGCTGTAGACATCAGTAACCTCTGTGTTTTTGATGAGTTCGGAGTTCAGATTTGCAATTTCCTCCTTGATTGGAGTATACTTATCACTGATAAATGTGAGGTCAACGTCGATTGACGGGAACTTTGAAGCTTCATTGTAAACGATTCCGTTATTCTTGACCTTTTCGATTTCCTTGATATCAAGCTCCGCAAAAACCACATTTGCTTTTTTGTCGATTTTTTTAAGTACGGTCGGATAAACAAGTCCTATACGTCCTATTTCAATTCCGCCGCATATTATAGCATTGTAATTCTTCGGGTGGATATAGCTGTGATCGGCTTCAACGGTTCTGTAAGTTATCTCGCTGTGACGCACATCATCCATTACAACAGCAAGCATATCGGTCATTCTCAGGTAAAGTTCCTGAGAATCAGCAGTCTTTGAAAACAGTGTGATACCGAGTTTTTTATATTCGCGGCACATATTGTTTTCATCAACACCGTCGCATACGCGTCCGATTTCAAAGATGCCGAAATCGGTGTCATAGGACGAATTAGACTTTATCTGACATAACTGAGTCGGAATCATAGAGCGTCTGATAGTCTCGATATTCGGATTTGTTGCATTGAGGAGCTTGATATTGTCCTCGATCTCAATACCAAGTTTCTTATATTCGTCATAGTAAGCCCATACATAGGAATGGACCTCGTGGAGAGAGAAACGTTTAACAAGAATGTCCTTGATCTGTTCTTCCACATTTTTTTCTTCGGTTATGCGTACAGGATACAGCGGAGCACAGGCTGTGTTCACATCAAAATTGTCATAACCGTAGATACGGGTGATTTCTTCGATGATGTCGGCTTTGAGAGTAACGTCCTTTGTTGCTCTCCACGACGGAACATCTACCGTGAAGCTGTTGCCGTCGAGTTTAACTCCGAAGCCGAGCGAGGTGAGCGTCTTTACAATGGTATCGTTTGAAATTTCGATGCCGGTATATTTGTCCACAAATGCCTTGTCGAAGCTCAGAGTAATCTTGTCAAAATGTGAGGCATATTCATCTGTGAGAGCTGAGGTTACTTTAACTCCGCTGTCAAAATCGGAAAGCAGCTTAACAAAACGTGCAGAGGCAACAGAGGTCATCTCAGGATCAAGGCTCTTTTCATATCGCATTGAAGCATCGGTTCTGTGAGCAAGACGGGACGATGATTTTCTGATAGAAACAGCGTCAAAATTAGCTGATTCAAGAGTGAGTGAAGTCGTGTCGTCCACGATTTCGGAGTCGAGACCGCCCATAATTCCTGCAATTGCAACAGGAATATCACCGTTGCATATCATGAGAGTATTTTCGTCGATATGTCTCTTAACATTATCAAGAGTTGTGAAATCGAACGGATTATCAAAGCGTTTTATTCGTATTTTTTCAACCTTCCGCGAATCGAAAGCGTGCATAGGCTGACCCATTTCAAGCATAATGTAATTTGTCAGGTCGGCAAGGTAGTTTATAGCTCTCATTCCGCAGTAGAAAAGGCGTATCCTCATATTTACAGGGCTTGTTTTCCGCGTGATATTCTCAAACTGAATACCTGTGTAGCGCTTGCAGAGCGGATCTTCGATTTTGATATCAACCTTTGGCAGATTATCGTAAACGGAAAGGTCAGCGGTTTCGATAGGTTTAAGTTTTCTTCCTGTAAGGGTTGCAAATTCGCGTGCTATACCGTAATGCCCCCATAGGTCGGGGCGGTTTGTGAGCGACTTGTTATCGACCTCGAAAATAATATCATCAATTTCGTATACTTTTTTAAGGTCAGTGCCGTTTGGAATATCGTCAGTGATTTCCATAATTCCCGAATGGTCGTCGCTTATTCCGAGTTCTTTTTCAGAACAGCACATTCCGCATGAAGTATAGCCTGCGAGATCTCGCGGAGTGATTTCAATACCGCCGATATGAGCGCCGAGCTTTGCGAACGCTGTTTTCATACCTGTGCGGACATTCGGAGCGCCGCATACAACGTCAACAAGTTCACCTTCCCCTGCATCAACCTTCAGAAGATGGAGCTTTTTAGAGTCCGGATGATTTTCAACCGACTTGATTTCAGCCACAACAATACCGCTGATATCACTGCCCTTGCGGAAAATTTCATTCTCCACCTCAGCAGTTGAAAGTGAAAATTTATGAATAATCTCGTCAATGTCAAGACCGCTAAGGTCAACGAAGTCTCTGATCCAGTTAATTGAAAGTAGCATTTGTATTTCCCTCCTTATTTATCCTCGGTGAACTGCGAAAGACATTCAAGATCTGCACTGTTCAGGTCGCGGATATCCTTGATGCCGTATTTCATCATTGCCAGACGTGTAAGTCCGAGTCCGAAAGCAAAACCGGTGTATTCATCTGGGTCAATGCCTCCCTCACGGAGGACATTTGGATGAATCATTCCGCAGGGACAAAGCTCCAGCCAGCCGCTGTGCTTGCATGATGGACAGCCATCGCCGCCGCAGATAAGGCAGTTTATATCAAGCTCAAAACCCGGTTCAACAAAAGGGAAGAATCCGGGACGGAGTCTGACCTTGATATCGCGTTCGAAAACTTCGGATAGCATAGTTTTCATGAAGAAAATGAGGTTTGAAATCGAGATGTTTTTATCAACCATAACACCTTCCATCTGGAAGAATGTGTTTTCGTGACACGCATCAGTGGACTCATTTCGGAAGCATCTTCCGGGGAAAATGGCACGGATCGGTTTGCCTTCGTTGATGAGAGAATCGCGGTATTTGCGGTAAATGGCATTCTGAGCGGCAGAGGTCTGCGACTTCAGAAGCTGACCGTTTTCAAGATAGTAGGTATCCTGCATATCACGGGCAGGGTGAAACTTCGGAATATTGAGAGATTCAAAGCATTCATAGTCAGTGACAATTTCGCTGTAATCCTCGACAGTAAATCCCATAGAGCGGAAAACGTTTTCACACTTTCTCTGAACGAGCGTAATCGGGTGATATGAACCGCGTCTGAGATGTGCCGGCATATCGACATCAAAAACAGGCATAGAGTTGATTTCACGCTCCATTTCAAGCTGCTGAAGCTCAGCAAGTTTAGCGGAAATCCGCTCGGAGGCGTATGATTTAAGGGAATTTACGGCTTGTCCGAAACTCTTTTTTTCGTCCGCCGAAATTTTGCCCATTTGCTTCAAAAGACCTGTGATTGAGCCGTTTTTGCCAAGAAAAGCGACTCTGATATCCTCCAGTTCTGCGGCTGCTTTAATGCTTTCAAGCTGTTCTTCCAAATTCTTTTTCAATTCATCAATCTGTGAATTCATAATAGACCTCCTGACATTATGAAAAAATAAAAAAACCGTCCCATGATTTCATGAGACGGATATAATCCGCGGTACCACTCAAATTCGGGAGAAGCTCCCGCACTCTTATGCCGCAATTGCGTGTACGGCATCACTCTGCTTATTTCTAACGATTTTCGCAGACCGCTCCGATGCTGAAATTCACTACGTAAACCACTGTGAGCACTTTCAGCCGTGATGCTCACTCTCTGATATGGTTATTACATAGCTACTTACACATCTTCATTGCAGGCTTATCTTTTTTAATTATACCACACCATGTTCAATATGTCAAGCGCTTTGAACACATTTTTTACCTGTACCGATAAGATATTATGCAGATGTTAGGGTCTAATTGTATCGGGTGTTAAGAAATAAGCCGCAGAGATATGTGGAAATATTATTAGTATTGGTTTTTAGATAGTGCCTTCATTGAGGAAAAATTTAAGAAAAGGGATTGACAATTTACAAAAGATAGTATAAAATAATATGTAATAACATAATTATAATTATTCTGACGGTGACGGGACTGACTGTTGCAACCGTAAATCGGTATATGCAGTGTCTACAGAGAGAAAGCGGCTGGTGAAAGCTTTCGGCAGTGCGGCAGGTGCTTACCCGTAGTCTCCGCGGGAAACCGCGGCGTATTCCTGCGTTAAAGGTAACGAGGAGGATAAGGCAATAGCAATATTTGTTTATCCTTGAATATGGGTGGTACCACGAGAGCCTTCGTCCCATTAGCGGTGACAGGGCTTTTTTTGTTGGTATGAAATTTGAATATTTTATCAAAAGGAGATAAATGTTTTATGCAGTGGACCGGTTTAAACGAACTTCGTGAAAAGTATCTTTCGTTCTTTGAAAGCAAAAGCCATACAAGAATGGCAAGTGCATCTCTTGTCCCTCAGGGTGATAAGAGCCTGCTTCTTATCAATTCGGGTATGGCTCCGCTCAAAAAGTTTTTCCTCGGACAGGCAGTTCCTCCGAATAAAAGAGTGACTACCTGTCAGAAATGTATCAGAACGCCGGATATTGAGCGTGTCGGGAAAACAGCTCGTCACGGTACATATTTTGAGATGCTCGGAAACTTCTCATTTGGCGATTATTTCAAAACAGAAGCGATCGAGTGGGCATGGGAGTTCCTTACCAAGGTGCTTGAAATTCCTGCTGAAAAGCTGTGGATTACTATTTTTGAAAGCGACGATGAGGCAGAGCAGATCTGGGAAAACAAAATTGGTATTCCTCACGACAGAATAATCCGTCTTGGCAAGGCTGACAATTTTTGGGAGCACGGCTCAGGACCATGCGGACCTTGCTCGGAGATCCATTTCGACAGAGGCGATAGCTATGGTCCGTTCGAAAGCTTTGAGCAGGCAAGCGACTGCGACAGAGTAATTGAAATCTGGAACCTTGTATTCAGTCAGTTTGACAGCGACGGCAACGGTCACTATGCCGAAATGGCTTCAAAGAATATAGATACCGGAATGGGACTTGAAAGACTTGCTTGTGTAATGCAGGGTGTAGATAACCTTTTCGAAGTTGATACCGTTCAGAATATAATGAAGCATATTTCGTCCATAGCAGGCGTTGAATATAAGAAAAATGAGAAAACGGACATATCTCTCCGTGTAATCACCGACCATATCAGAAGCACGACCTTCATGGTAGGCGACGGAATTATGCCATCAAACGAGGGACGCGGCTATGTTCTCCGCCGTCTGCTCAGACGTGCCGCACGTCACGGAAGAATGCTCGGAATCGACAGACCGTTTCTCTGCGAGGTTTGCGATACTGTAATTAAGGAAAACGAAATCGCATATCCTGAACTTGCTGAAAAACGTGAGTATATCAAGAAAATTATCGGAGTTGAAGAGGAAGCCTTCGCAAAGACTGTCGACAAGGGTTCGGAGCTTCTTACACAGTTTACCGACAAGCTAATTGCCGACGGAAAGGATACCCTTTCGGGCGACGATGCATTCAAGCTTTCTGATACCTACGGTTTTCCGATTGACCTTACAATTGAAATCTGCGAAGAAAAGAATCTCAAGGTTGATACCGAAAAATTTGCAGAGCTTGTAAAACTCCAGCGCGAAACTGCGCGCGCGGATCATCTTGCAAAAGCAGGCTCATCGTGGGCGGACAACAGCATCAAGGTGGAAGCTCCTGCTACTATATTCACGGGTTATACGTCTTTTGATACAACCGATGCCGAAATACTTGCAATATACAAAAATGGCGAGGAAGTCGAAACGGCTTCCGAAGGAGACGATGTTGTAATCGTTCTTGATGTAACTCCGTTTTATGCGGAAAGCGGCGGACAGGTCGGTGATACAGGCGCGCTTATCTTCGGTGAAAATATTGCATCCGTAGATGATACTATAAAATCAGAAGGACATTTCCTGCATATTTCCACTATTGAGCAGGGAAGCCTCTCAAAGGGCGATAAGGTTCTTGCACAGATAGATAAACAGCGCAGGCTTGCAATTATGAGAAACCATACCACGGCTCATCTGCTCCAGAACGCTCTTAGAACCGTTCTCGGGGAACATGTTCATCAGGCAGGACAGCTTGTAAATGAAAAGAACTGCCGTTTCGATTTCAGTCATTTCAGCGCAATGACTGCCGACGAAATTTCACGGGTTGAAGAAATTGTCAACGATGAAATCATGGGAGCTTTCCCCGTAACAATGGAAGAAATGCCTATCGAAGCTGCAAGAAAGATGGGTGCTATGGCTCTGTTCGGAGAAAAGTACGGCGACACCGTAAGAGTTGTAACTGCTGATAAATCCGTTGAATTTTGCGGCGGTACGCATGTTTCAAATACATCACAGATAGGTCTTTTCAAGATCGTTTCCGAAAGTTCGGTTGCTGCAGGTGTAAGAAGAATCGAAGCTGTTACCGGACTCGGAGTTATCGGACTTCTGAATGATTACAGGGATACAATTGAAAAATCCGCTAAAGCTCTGAAACTTACAAATATATCGGAACTATCCGAGAAGTGTTTTTCAATGGCGGCTGAGTCAAAGGAAAAGGACAGAAAGCTTGAAAGCCTTAATCAGCAGATTGCCAATGCTAAGCTCGCATCAATTATAGAAAATGCTGAGGAGATTAACGGAATCAGGATTGCATCGGCAAAGCTTGAAGATACAGCGCCCGATATGCTGAGAAAGCTCGGCGACAGCATCAAGGACAAGAATGAAGCGGCGGTGGCACTTTTCGCAGGCATAAACGGCGAAAAAGGAACATTCTATTGCGTATGTACTCCTGAAGCCGTAAAGAAAGGAGCCAATGCAGGAAAGATTGTTAAAGAAACTGCGGCTCTTACAGGCGGAAAGGGCGGCGGAAAACCCGACTCGGCAATGGCAGGTGCAGGCAATATTGCCGAGATCGATAAGGCATTGGCAAAGTTCAAAGAGATTGTTAATAAATTTATTGCATAAGGAGAATTTATAATGGATTGTTTATTCTGCAAAATCGCGGCGGGAGAAATACCAAGCACAAAGGTATATGAGGACGAATATGTCTACTGCTTCAAGGATATCGCTCCCATTGCTCCGATTCACTATCTTATCATTCCAAAGGTTCACATAACGAGTGCGGCAGATATTAACGAGAATAATTCGTCTCTCGTCGCCCATGTTTTTGAGGCTGCGGCTAAAATTGCAAAGTCTGAGGGAATAGAAAATGGATTCCGTATTATCAATAACTGCGGTGACGATGCCGGTCAGACTGTTAAGCATCTTCACTTCCATCTGCTTGCAGGAGTAAAAATGGGTTGGGGCGCGTCAGCGGTCTGCCCAGAGGAATAAGGAGCGGAGCTATGGCTGAGTATACACTTAAAGTTGCGGGTCTGACAAGAAAGCTGCCGATTTGTCCGCTTAACGATAAGCTTGATATCGCTGCATTTATTATGTTTTCAGATGTTGAGCTTACCGAGGCCTGTGCTGAGCAGCTTCTTGCGAAATGTCCCGGATTCGATGTAATTATTACTGCTGAATCGAAGGGAATTCCTCTTGCATATGAAATGGCGCGTCAGTCGGGAAAGCCATATGTTGTGGCGCGAAAATCTGTTAAGCTATATATGACAGATCCGATTTCAGTAAATGTAAAGTCGATTACGACAGCAGCCGAGCAGACTCTTTATCTGTCAAAAGAAAAGGCAGAGCTTCTCCGCGGAAAAAAAGTGCTTATTGTCGACGACGTTATCAGTACAGGTGAGTCGCTTACTGCTCTTGAAAAGCTGACCGAAAGGGCAGAGGGGATAATTGCCGCCAAATCTGCGGTGCTTGCAGAAGGTGACGCAGCAGATAGAACGGATATCATTTTCCTTGAAAAGCTTCCTCTGTTCTTCAAGTAAGAAAAAATCATAAATATATGAAGCGAAAAATGATTGGTGCGGCAGCAGCATATATGTCGGGATTGTTTTTCGCTTCCTTTTTTACAGAGGGAAGCGATTTCCTGCTGCTTGCCATATTGCTGCCCGTATTTTTTGTGCTGAGCCGTTTCTTTTTCAAACTGAAAATCTGCGATATAGTAATCATTTGTCTCTTTTTCTCCGCAGCGTTTTCAGCGTATCAGCTTCATACTCATCTGAAATATGATAAAATCATTGCTTATTCGGGATGCAGCTGCTCTTTCAAAGGTGAGATAGTCAATTACAAGGATTACAGCAATGCCAGGTCTGCATATATTCTCGATGGTGTAATAGACGAAAAAACCGGGGCAAAAATAATGCTGTATACCGACTCTTTAAATGTTGAAATCGGTGATACTCTTTATCTTGAAAACTGCCAACTGGAAATTCCCGACAGTGATTATCTGTTTGATTACGAGAAATATTATAAGCCGGACAATATTTTTCTTCAGTCGAAAAAAACTGAGATAAAGGAAATAGGACGCAACGAAGACTGTAGGCTTGCAAATTCTCTGAAAAAATTCCGTGATGTAATGTCCCTTAAATTCAGCAGTGAAACCGGGGCGGAGGACGGAGCATTTCTTAACGGAATCTTATTCGGTAAGAGCTCGGAGCTTGACAATTCCGAAAGGACATTGCTGTACAGGAGCGGAATCGGTCACGTTGTTGCAGTATCTGGACTTCATATATCACTGATAGCCGCATTGATATATATGCTAATGAATGCACTCGGCTCAAATAAATATATATCATTTGCAGTTATGGAATTGTTTATTCTTCTGATGATTGCACTGGTGGAATATCCCGTATCAGCGGTCAGAGCGGCAATTATGCTCAGCTTTTTTTACGGAGCGCGTCTATTTCTGCGGCAGAATGATACCTTTAATTCTCTTGCCTGTGCAGTTTTGCTGATGTGTCTTTTCAATCCGTATATCATACATGATGCCGGCTTTATGCTTTCAGTCTCGGGAACATACGGAATAGCCGTACTTGGTCCGTATATTGCTGGGGAAATCAAGCCTCGGACGCTAAAAAACCTTATAATATTCATTTGCGTATCGATTGTTCTGATGCCGGTGAGTCTTTATTGGTTCGACGAGGTATCTATAATATCACCGGTTACAAATCTGATGATAGTACCTCTCTGCATTACTGCCATGATTTCGGGACTTATTTATGTGATCTCTTTCGGAAATACATCTGTTCTTCTGATAGCAAGAATATGCATTGATGCGGTAAGAGTGATGACCGATAGACTCGGAAGGCTGAGCATAACACATATTTCTTCGGGAAACGGTATATTGTTCACGGTGACTTTAATATGCGCCGCTATGACGATTCTGATATATTTTGTCTGCCGAAGCCGAAAACTCACGGCTCTTGCTTTGGCGGTCTCAGTCACGATTTTCACTGTCAGTTCAGTGATTACGGAAATACGTGGCAGTGATAAGTTCAGGCTTGCTGTTCTCGGAAAGGGAGCAGACTGTGCAGTAGTAATAAATACCGGAGCCGATGTGTATATATATGATTTCGGAGGACATTATAAGACATCTCAGTATGTTTGCAAGTATCTTTACAGCAACGGAATCGGAAGTGTTAATGCTGTTTTTCTTACGGATAATGAGGCGTCGCAGTACGCTGCATACCGGAAGGAACTTGAATTGATTGATATCGGCGGATATGTGACAGATGAGAAAATTGAAACTCTTTGCACTGTTTCGGCGGATCACATGAAATCTGTAACCGAGGGAAACGACTGTATTTTAACATATTATGATAAGGTGCTTACTGCTCAGCTGGGTGAATTCACAGCGGAAATACGTCCCTCAACAGGTTATGAATACCTCGGAGATGAAAACGACATAACGATACTTTACGGGAAGCTGTACAGCCATCCTGTCGGAAAAGCTGACGGCAGTGTGGTTTATCTTGGCGGAGGCAGTGAAGGTGACTGTATAAACAACTTTGAAATAACTGTTTCCGCAGAGGATGGGAAATGGTCGGTTAGGAGGCTTTGAAATGGCGCAGATTGACCCTAAAACGCTGATGTCTCAGCTTAAAAATGGCGAACTACAGAACTTCTATTATATCTACGGTCAGGATATAAGCACAGTCGAATCGCTGACTGCGGCTATTATCAAAAAGGCAGTTGGAGATAACACAGACTTTGCTCTTAACAAGCTTGAGGGCGGAAATCTTGACGTGTCAAAATTCCGCGATATGGCTGAAATGATGCCCATGATGTCGGAATATAACTGCATTCTCGTGAATGATTATAACTGCGAAACGCAGAGAGAAGAAGTCACAAAAGCACTTATTGAGGCTTTAAAGGCTATACCGTCCGCGACGATTGTGATTTTTAATATCACGGGATTTGACGTAAAGGACGGAAAGAAAAAAATACAGGGCAAAAACAAAAAACTTGCCGATTTAGCCGTAAAAATCGGTATAGCCTGCGAAGCTCCACTGAAAACAGCTTCTGACCTTGCAAAGGAAATCTGTACAAAGGTATCGGTGCGCGGCGGTATGATTACGCTGCCTGCCGCAAGAGAGCTTGCTGAGATGTGTCTGTGTGATACTTTGATGATTTCCAACGAGGTGGATAAGCTCTGCTCCTATGCAGGAAGTAATGAAATAACTGTTGATACGGTTCATCTGCTTGTTCCGCGTCAAAACGACGTATCTGTTTTCAACCTTGCTGACGCAGTTGCTGTGTTTAATAAAAAAGCGGCATTTGACGCTCTCGATGAGCTTTTCGCACAGAGGGCGAATCCGAATTCAATCCTCGGAAGTATATCGGGTGTGTTTATCGATATGTATCGGGCTGTCTGTGCAAAACGCAGCGGAAAAAGTCTTAATGATGTAATATCTGACTTTGAGTATAAATGGGATTTCAAGGTTAAGAATGCATTCAGAAATACCTCCCGTATGTCAGTCAGGCGCATAAGGGCTTGTATCACTGTACTTCGTGATACGGCATTTAAGTTGAATTCAAGCGCTGCAGACCCGAAGATACTTATTGAAGAGGCGGTCACTCAGATGCTTGCTGTAAAGAATTAACGGTGATGCTATGATAAAAATTAACGAGGCGATAATAGTTGAGGGCAAATACGATAAGATAAAGCTTTCCTCAATAGTCGATGCCGTAATAATAGTAACCGACGGCTTCGGCATTTTCCGTGACAGGGAAAAGCTGGAGCTTATACGATATTATGCACGTAAAACCGGAATAATAATACTTACCGATTCCGACAGCGCAGGTCTTAAAATCAGAAATTATATAAAAGGCGCAGTAGGAAAGGGAAGTGTAAAAAATATATTTATTCCCGATATTTTCGGAAAGGAAAAGCGCAAGGACAAGCCTTCGGCGGAGGGAAAGCTCGGAGTTGAGGGAATAAGCGCAGAGCTGCTGATCAAAGCATTTGAAAAATCCGGAGTTATTACGGAAAACAATAACAGTCTTCGTGATATTACTCACTTAACGCTATATGAGCTTGGACTGAGTGGAGGTGAAGGCAGCCGGGAGCTTCGTCAGCGGCTGCAGAGGAGTCTCGGACTTCCACAGCTTATGTCTGCTTCGTCATTGATTGAGGTATTGAATACCATGATGGACAGCAGGGAGCTTGCGGAATACGTAAGAAATATAAAGGAGACTTAGAATGGAATTTTGCAGTCTGTTGTTTATATACGGATTTTTTCCGCTGTCTGTGCTGATTTTTATGCTTACTCCGAAAAAATTCAGAAATGGTGTTCTTCTGGCTGAGAGTGCGCTGTTTTGCGGATTATATGGTCTGAGCTTTTTGGTGATTATTATTTCTGCGGTTATCTGGAATTATTTATTCGGATTGCTTATCGGGAGCGGAAAAAAACAATTTTTAAGGAGAATATTACTTTTCTTCGGAATAGCGGGAAATCTTTCGTTATTCTTTGTCTTCAGAATCAGTGCATTTAATGTAGGGCTGCATAGAATTACAGCGGCTTCTGCAGGAATCTGTTTTCTCACTCTAAATACAATTGGCTATCTTCTTGACGTAAACAGGAAAAAGACGGATGCTGAGAGAGACATTTTCCGACTCGGACTGTATCTGATGCTTTTCACTAAATTTCCCATGGGGCCTATTGTCAATTATAAAGCTTTTTCAGCAATGCTTGACAACCGGGACTGCAATATAAGTACACTCGGAGGCGGAATCGAACTTTTTATAATCGGAGCTGCAAAAAAGATTTTCTTTGCGGATAATCTTTACGCACTTTACGATGCGGTTCATTCAATGAATATCAGTGAAGTTTCGGCAATCTCGGCATGGCTTGGCTCGGCTGCATATCTGCTTTGCCTTTATTTCACACTGTCCGGATATTCAGATATGGGAGCCGGACTTTCGCAGTGTTTTGGTTTCCATTTCAGAAAGAGCTTTGATTATCCCTGTGTAAGTTCTGGACTCGGCAAATTCTGCCGAAGCTGGCATATCTCTGTTGTGAAGTGGTTTGATGAGTATTTTATCGCTCCTCTTAGAAAAGTAAATGCTTCCGGGATAGTTCAGATTGCTGTATTTATTCTCAGCAGAGGCATAATAGGACTGTGGTATAGTTTTCGTCCCGGTCTGTTTATATGGGGATGCCTTATCGGATCGGCAGCTGTTATTGAACGCAGACTTGCTGCAAAGCGACCTCTGAGAGCTACTGCGCTGATCTACACCTCGATTATATTGCTTGTGTGCACGGTATTTTTCTTCGGAGATACGCTTTCGTATTCGCTCAGATATCTTTTCGCAATGGTCGGCGGGACAAACAATATAGCCGATACTGCATCTCTGACCTTATTCAAGACTTATATCGTTGTTTTTCTTGTCGGACTATATGCATCGACAGATCTGTTCCGTAATGTTTTAATACGCTCGAAAAAAAGAATTATAAAGGCAGCCGCTGATATTCTAACACCGTTTTTCATGCTTGCACTGCTGATACTTTGCACAGCTTTAATATCCGGAAGCGGTGAATCGGCAATGATGCTGAATATTCTGTAGGGGGGCACAATGAAAAAGTTTAGAAATATCCTTACGGCAATATTATTTTTTGCATTCACACTGGCTTTTCTTACTGCGACGATTATTCGCAAAAAGGGCACTGTATCGTATCAGGAGAATCGACTGCTGAAATCAAAGCCATCGGTGTGTACCGGTGCGTTCATAAACGGTGAATATGTAAATCAGCTGAGCGGATATATTGCCGATCATTTTGCTGGCAGGAGCCGATGGATGAATGCAAAAAGCTTTATTGAGACAAATGTAGGGGAAAGAATAGTCAACGATGTATATATCGCCGATAATATGCTCCTTGGAATTGACCGGGGAGAACAATCAGAAACAGCTCAGTTTGCTGACACGATCAATAAATTTTCGAAAACCTGCGAAGGCTCGGTTTTCTTTGCGGCGATACCAAGTTCATCAGGAGTTTATGATGATCTTCTGCCCGAATATATGAATATCGGCAGCGAAAAGACACAGATTGACGGTCTGTACAGCTCTTTGGACAGCTCAGTTAAGAAAATTGATGCTTATAGTATCCTGAGAATGCTCAACGACAATTATATCTACTACCGCAACGATTCAAAATGGACGAGCTATGGAGCATACTGCGTGTACAGAACAGTTATTCAGAAGCTGGGTTTCTCTCCGATTCCCTATGATAAATACACTATAGAGCACGTAACGGGCGATTTCAGAGGTAATCTTTACAACAAGTCGCAGTACAGTTCAATCAAGGCAGATATGCTTGATATTTACGAATACAGCGGCGGAACGGAGATAACATCATGCGTCGCCATCGATAACAACGGGAATATCCGCGAAAGGGGACTTTTCAGCAAAAGCAGTATAAACACGAACGATATGTATCGTCTGTATCTTGGAGAGCCTGCTCCGATAATCAATATAAAAACAAATCTCGGAAACGGGCGCCGGCTTCTTGTAATTAAGGACGACTTTGCCAATTGCTTTATATCGTTCCTGACTCAGCATTACAGTGAAATCTGCGTTGTGTCACCGGATCAGCTTGATAAGAATCTGGGTGAGTTTATTGACGTGAACGATTACGAACAGACGCTTTTTCTGTTTGGAATCGGAAATATATCCGATGATTTATGCTTCGAAAAAATACTTCCTCAATAGTGATGAAAAAGCCGCACGGTCATGAAAAAAATCAGACCGTGCGGTTTATTTTTGTAACAGATATTCGCAGATATGCATATAATATGATTACAGATGCTTAAATGTCGGCAATGTTCATAACTACGCCATTTTCGGAAACGTCTATCAGACCGAACGAGGGTTTATTTCCGTCATGGGGACAGGAAGCGCTTCCCGGATTGAGAATATAAAATCCGTCTTCATAGGAATTATACCGGACATGAGTATGACCGTAAAGAATAATATCGCAGCCGTATTCAGAAGCGGCTCTCTTTATTCCTCCGAGAGTCATTTTTACTCCGTACTGGTGACCATGGGCAGCAATAAGCTTATGACCTCCCTCAAGGGTCAGAATAAGCTCGGATTGGCTCATGCTTCCGGAGTCGCAGTTGCCTGCAACATGGAATATTTTCGGAGCAATAGAGGGATATTTCAGTATGGCTCTGTCTACGTCGTCATCACCGTCGCCGAGGTGAATGTAAAGATCTGCATCGGGATTGCGCTGAATTATTTTGTCTAATCCGGAAAAGCATCTGTGTGTATCGGACATAACTACAATACGCATGAAAATCCTCCTCGATAATATAATATGATAGCATTATTATATCATATTATTTTGAGGATAGCAAGAAAATAATTACATCTGCATTTCATTATTCTGACCGGCGGAATTACGGATAAAATCCAAAGTCAGAAAATGAAAATGAAAGTATAATTATCATAAAAAAGCATTATTGGAGGTACTTATGAATAAGAATAATATTGACCCGAAAGCTATAGGCGGACTTCTTGACGTAGTAAGCAAGAAAATCGGAGTATCTCCCGAACAGCTCAGGCGTGAGCTTGAATCGGGAAAATTTGACAGTGCGATAGCAGGCATGAGCAAGCAGGACGCAGAGAAATTCCGTCAGGCTGTAAATAATCCGAAGATCGTAGAAAAACTTATGAGTACACCGCAGGCGCAGGCAATATATAAAAAACTCTCGGGTAAGTAAGGCAGGTGAGACAGGAGCATGGACGATACAATTGCAAAAATCGGAGAGCTGCTGTCTGATGAAGAAAGTGTAAAGCAGCTTTCTGAGCTTGCTCAGATGTTTATGAGCGGCGGTTCAGAGAGCGGTGAAAGTGAAGAAAAAGGAGACAAATCCGGATCAGACGGCGGATTGGGATTTGATTTCTCAAAGCTGATGAAGCTTCAGGACATAATGGGAGCAGTGAGCGGCACAGATAAAAATACCGAGCTGCTGCTCGCTTTAAAGCCGCACCTTACCGAGAGCAAGCAGGAACGCGTTGATAAAGCAGTGAAAATAATGAAACTGATGGCGATCTGGAACGTATTAAAGGACAGTGGAATGCTCAATGATATATTATAGGGAGGCAGCTCCAATGGCAATGTACGACAGCAGGCAAATGAACAAAATGAGACAGGACGCAATAAGGCGGTCACATGAAATGTACCGCCGTTCGTCCGTTAATACGGAACATTTTTCTCAGGGACAGGCAAAGAGCGATGAACATGAAAAGCCTGCCGGGAAACATGAGTATGAGCATGAGTCAAAGCCGAGTCTGCCGCCGGTTACAGTGCGCAGCAATGAAAAAAAAGACATCTCAGGGCTGCTCAGAAATATTTTCGGAGAAAAGCTCGACAGTGACAAGCTGCTTATTGCTGTGCTTATCCTTATTCTTGCAAAGGACGGCGCAGATAAAAAGCTGCTTATAGCCCTTGGATATATTCTTCTTTAAGGAGCGGAAAATGAATATAACTGTGAATGAAATATTTTATGTATTTTGCGGAGCAGCTGTTCTGATTATGGCGGTTTATTATCTGAAGCGCAAAAGAAAAATTACATCGGCTCTTTTCGGAGCTATTACCGGTGCGGCGGCATTGATACTTGTAAACAGATTCGGCGGAGCAATTGGAACTGATATACCTTTGAACGCTTTTAATATAACGGGCAGCTGTGTTCTGGGAGTCCCATTTGTAATCTGTCTTGTTATACTTGAAAATTTGTAGGATACATTTTTCGTTAATCTTAATAAAATAGTTGACATTTCAACATTAAAGATGTAAAATAATAGCAGGAGGTGCAGCTTATGAATATAATCGACATTATAAATAAAACCAAACATGGCAAAGAACTGAACGATGCAGAAATCGAAGCGCTTGTAAGAGGTTTTACCAATGGAGAAATTCCTGATTATCAGATGTCGGCATGGCTTATGGCGGTTTGCCTGAATGGTCTTACTGATGATGAAACAGCGATTCTGACTTATGCGATGCGCGATACAGGAAAAGTTATGGATTTAAGCTGTATCGGCGGAACGACCATAGATAAGCACAGTACAGGAGGAGTCGGAGATAAAACAAGCCTTATAATCGGACCGATTGCCGCCGCCTGCGGAGTATATGTCCCGAAAATGTCGGGAAGGGGGCTTGGTCACACAGGCGGTACTATTGATAAGCTTGAGAGTATAAACGGTTATAATACACAGCTTGCACTTGATAAGTTCCTTGAAGTTGTGTCTGAAACAGGTTTCTCAATTATATCTCAGAGTGAAATGCTCTGTCCGGCAGATAAGCTGATTTACAGTCTGAGAAACGCAACCGGAACTGTTGACAGCATACCGCTGATTTGTTCGAGCATAATGAGCAAAAAGCTTGCGATGAACTGTGACTGTATTCTTCTTGATGTCAAATACGGAAGCGGAGCTTTCATGAAGACATACGAGGATGCCTGTCGGCTCGGCGAGCTAATGGAGCGCACGGGCAAAGCCGTAGGAAAGAAATGCAGAGCGATCGTGACGGATATGAATATTCCACTCGGAAAAAATATCGGTAATGCCCTTGAAGTCAGGGAAGCTGTTGATGTCCTTTCCGGACAGTGCAGAGGAAGTCTTTACGATCTTTGTATCGGACTATCTGCAGATATGCTGGAACTTGCCGGAAAAGGCACTAATGCAGACTGTATCAGAATGGCGGAGAACGCAATAGCTTCGGGAAAGGCGCTTTCGATTCTCGAAAGAACAATAGAGCTTCATGGCGGCGACAGCAGAATATGCCGTGACACATCGCTTCTTCCTCAGCCAAGATACAGTTATAATGTAAGAGCGGCACATAATATGAAGATAATTTCAATCAACAGCGAGGAAATCGGAATGACTTCGCTTCTGCTCGGAGCAGGCAGAATTTCCAAGGAGGATAAAATCGATATGAGCGCAGGAATAGTAATGAACTGTGAGTGCGGACAGATAGTCGGTGAGGGCGAGACGATAATGACGCTCTGTTCATCAGTCTGCAGTGATTTTACCGAGTCCGCCCGTCGTGCGCTTAATGCTGTGAAATTTGTGAAAATATTATAAGGAGTCTTGACGAATTATAAATAATATGCTACAATAAAGAAAATGGAAATCGTCCATTGAGTGATCGAATGGTACGGTTCCGGAAATAATCAGGAGGTTTTAGTCATGGGTTTTATGGATAAAGTTAAAGGTGTTGCAGGCGAAGTAGGCGATACATTCAAAAAGGGTGTAAAAAGCGTCAGCGATGGTTCTCAGAAGTTTACTGACAAAATGAAGCTGAAAAAGCAGGTTACAGACCTTGAAAGTGAAATCAAGCAGATTTACTCAACAATAGGAAAAATTTATATTGAGAACAACAAGGACAATGTTCCGGAGAATATCTCTGCTCTTGCAGAGTCGCTCAAAGCAAAGAATGCCGAGCTTGCACAGGTTAAGGAAGAACTCGACGCTCTTAATGACAAGCCCGTTTGTCCGACATGCGGTGCAGTTCTTCAAAAGGAGCAGAGATTCTGTGACAAATGCGGAACAAAAGTCGTTCACGAAGCCGAGCATGTTGAAGCTGATGTTGTTGCTGAAACTCAGTCTGATGAGCAGTCCGA
This sequence comes from Oscillospiraceae bacterium, assembly GCA_029007035.1. Classification (GTDB taxonomy): domain Bacteria; phylum Bacillota; class Clostridia; order Oscillospirales; family Ruminococcaceae; genus Ruminococcus. Next base: position 13,762 of record JAQXHC010000043.1, on the reverse strand, counting down.
GTAATTCAGATAGAATTACGATGTTGGGTTTGAAGGACGATGAAGATAATTTATCGTGTGTAGTGTGTACTAAGCGAAAAGCAGAGTGATTTTTTCACTCTGCTTTTTAAGTTTTGCTGTGCTTTGAAGCTTTTTTTGTGATGGTTCCTTGTATAAGAGGAAATCATTCAATAATTTCTTAAATATTTCATTAAAGTACTTCAATGGGCGATTCTGTCACAATGCAATGTGTTCTTTCATATGATATTAATATCACATTATTTATGGAGGTCACTATGCAAACTAAAGATTATGTTGTTGCTTCACTGGAACTTCATCTGTTCTTTGGACGAATTATGAAAGAGCATGCATTTTTTCTCAAAGCTGGTTTTACACCAGCCGGTGAAAGATACAGTGCAAAAGCTGATTTTTTCAAAAATGAATTTGAAAAGTTACTCGACCGTGCGGTATCTCTCAGTAATGGATTAATTTCTGAGAATGTGCTGCAGTCCGGAGAAATTGTTACAAAGTTTACAGCTGCTGCGGAATGTCAGACGGAAAGGTATACAGGCATTTCAATTAATCAGGGCATAACAGGCAGAACTTTGAAGTTGTGTACCTGCAAATGCAGAAACATAGTGAATAACAGCTGTCATGTGAAAGCACTGAATCGCACTGCACTTAGCTTGCTGAACGGTTTGATTGCGCTAAAAGAAGAAATTCTTGATAAGGTGCTGCACTGCCAGATATTCACTATGAACTATCCGCTGCTGATAGAACATATTTTGCGAGAGGCTAAGCTTTATCGAAAATATGTGCAGATGCTTGAATCGGACGGAACATTATCTATGCACTCTATGAAAGAAGTGGAATGTTTCTGGAATCAGATTATGATGGAGCATGCACTGTTTATTCGCGGCTTGTTGGATCCCTCAGAAAACGAGCTGATTCACTCTGCTGATAAATTTGCTGATGATTATTCAGTACTGCTAAAAGCGTGCTGTAAGGCACAGGAAAGAACAATGCCTGAAGAAGTTCTCGCTAAAACAAAGCAATTCAGAGATTTCAAGTCTGAGGGTACAAAAGGCATTTCAAACTGTCAGATTCGTTCACTGATCCTGCCATTACTTGCGGATCATGTGCTGCGGGAAGCGAACCATTATATTCGTATTTTGGAGGAATGCTGATATATAGGACCAAACCATATGTTAAGAACTCATATAAGCAGTGTCAGACTGTCATTATATTTGCAAAATGTATGGGATGCATAGGCTGCTTACAAAAGCCCAGCCTGTTTTATGGGACAAACGAGAGAAAAACCGCACAGAAATGCGGTTTTTCCTTTATTATCTGATTTGTATTATTGTCAATACGCATAAATCCAATATAAAACTCTCTTAATGTGCAAATATAGAGATTATTAACCATTTATAAGATTACGTCTCATTAGGCAGAGATCGAATACATCAAGATTTTCATCTTCGCAAAAGTCAACAACTTGCCAGTTTTTAAGTTTTATATCGGGTACAGATAAGAGCCATTTTTGGAAAAGAACTAAATCGGCTACGTTAAATTCACCGTCATTATTTGCATCACCTTTGACATTTGTAAGTTGTATTTCCGGATATTCATAGTAAAGAGTGATAGTATTGTAAGTAACGGTGATGTCTGCGCCTGTCTCATCATTAGAGGAGGACTTCCACCAGTCCTGAAACTCCATATAGGTGTCCTTAAAGCTCGCGCTGACTTCCTTAGTGGTATTGGTCACAGGGTCGTCTATGATCGTGAACCTTCCATCAAAACTAACTGTTATTTCGGTATTGCCGCTGCTGCTCATGCTGTACATAAAGGACTTGCTTCCCCATACCTCGGTTCCATCTTCCGGAATTACATGATTAAAGCAGAGAGCGCCGCCTCCGCCGATCCATGTCGCGCCTGATGTGCAAGTTACATCAGCATTTATAACTGCTTTTTTCAGAGCATCAGCATCTTCAATCGGAATCATCAGGTAGCCATTTTCAGATTCTTTCAGTTCGTCAAAGCGGTAGGTGACTTCTTCCGTAGTAGTTTTCGGAACATCTGTGATATCTGCATTAGATGCAACATCAGAAAGTACGATCTGTGCTACAGATAATGCAGGCAGATCTATGGTTACGGTATTATCGGCAATATCATTCTGTACATCGATCACTCTGATTTCACTGTTGTCCGCGGTGATAGCATACACTGTGGCAGAACTGTAGGAAGTTTCTGTACCTGCAAGAGAAATGGTAGCGTGCTGTGTATCGTTCATATCCTTATTGGTCAGTACAAGTGTGACTGTGGAATCGTCGTTATCTTCGATAGAGGCATATGCAGTCGCCTTCTCTGCATCTGAGGTTGAAGCACCAATAAGTGTATTACCAAACGAACTTCCCTTGCCATCATAATTGGTATAAAGATTAATAGCTGACAGCTGATAATCAATTTGTGTGGAAAGTGGCCAGAGTGTCGCAAGATAAACATCATTCTTAGCAAAAGCTCCCAGTGCATCTGCCTCAGCGATAGCACCGGAGACATGGTTTCCGCCACCAAAATTATACTCTGTCAAGGCAATCTTGGTGCCGGGATAGTAAGTGTCAATCGATTTCTGTATAGTCGGCAGAAAAGGCATATATCTGCTAAGAGTATCAGTCAGCCAGCTCTTCTCACGGTAGCCGTTCTCATACAAAGTGCGTGGTGCCTGTACACGAGCAGCGATATCGGCATCAGTCGTCGCAGAATCTCCGGTCACACGATTATCACCTTTTGCCTCGGAGTAATAGTGGACATCAATGGCATCCACCAGACGATATCCAGCTGTTTTTTCAGCAGCAGCCATTTTGTTAAGATAATAGGAGAGAAACCAATCATAGGAGGAGTCAGCATCCGGGGCATCAACAAGATTGTAATAGGAGTAAACACCGTACAGTGCCAGACCATATACATCGGCATTAGGATCAACTGATTTGATTGCCTTGGCATATTCCGTAGACTTCTCAACTATTTCAGCATAGGTGATTGCGTTCGGATGCATACGAGAATGGGTAGCATACCATAGTCCCGGTTCATTATCCAGATTGTAGCCGTTGATACCGCCGTTCTGAGAGTCGCCGAGTGTGTTCACCAGATAGTTAATGTACTCATCGATGTACACATAATCATCAGTCGTATCCGGTGTCATAGAAAATTCACTGTTTTTGAATGCCTTTACTTCTTTCCATCTTGTCGATGGAGCAGCTTCGCTTTCAGAGACAGCACCGTTTGCATCTGCTGAAACATAGCCTGCCAGCTGCACAGTGGTCATCTTGTAGGAGACATCATTCTCCTTACAGTCCTGTGCCAGATGGATGGCGCAGGCTCCCGGAGTATTTGCAAGTTCAGAGCCGTAGCCTGTGGTAAGGTAAGTGTCTGAACTGTGCTGCCAGTCGGAGCCGGCGTTGGAGTAATTGTTCTCCCAGTTATAAGCGGTGTAGCGATTTCCACCCTGACGCACCGCACCTACGGTTACACTGTCGAGATAGCCTGCATCGTTGATTCCAAAGATGTAGGGACTTATCGCCTTGCGGTCTGCACTAAGATCCACCTTCACATCCAGAGCATAGCTTGAGGCAGCATGAACAGCGGGAAGTCCGGAGACAGTCAGCGAAGTCAGCATGACTGCCGATGTAAATGCAGCGAAAACTCTGTTTTTCATTTTCATTTCCTCTCTTTCCTTTGAGATATATTCACTTCAGGTACCTTAAAGGTACCGTTGTTCCATAGTTCAGTATTCGGATCGTAATATGGAGACAGTCAATGGTGTGACATTCATCAAACAAGCAAGTGCTTCCTGCGTTAATCCGCATCGCTTACGGTATTTTAAAAGTCGACCTGCAAAATTATATTAAGTCATTCCAAAATCTCCTGCTGTTGTTTTTTATATTATATCATACTTATAGGTTGAAATCAACATATTCAGAGTTATAATAAATCTTAAATTATGTTTCATAATATTTCTAATATAAGCTGAGTAATTCAAAAGTGAGTAGAATAGAAGAATATTTATGGTATTTCACCGAGGCAATCGAGAAATCAGAACATGATAAAAAAAGACCTTTTCTAATGTGTTTCAGAAAAGGTCTCTGCTTATGACTGATCTGTATCATTCTGTGATAAAAAAGTCAACGAGTCATTTATATTTAATACTGCGGCGATATGCAGTCGGTGTGATATCTGTTACGTTTTTAAACTGTTTCATGAAATAACTCTCTGTGGAATAGCCGCAGCGGACAGCAATCTCTTTAAGTGTCAGATCTGTTTCTGCAAGAAGCTGCTTTGCCATTTCCACACGAAATCTAATAAGCTCTTCAAAGACGCTCTTTCCGAAGAATTGCTTGTAATATTTTTGAAGCGTACTTTTGGGAATACCGGACTCAAGACACAGCATTTCAATTGTCCATGGCAGATTCGGAGAATCCCGGAGGGTGCTGCGGAGTCGATTGAGCTTATCCCGCATGGCGGCACGATTCCGAATGTTGGCAGATTCCGGTTGTGCTGAAATCACATCGGTTCGATAATCCGGCAAACGGTCGAGTGCCATTTCAAGATCGGATACAAAATGCAGATAGCTTCGGTCATAGACCCAATCGTGTTCCCCATAGGAAATTGAGATCATCCCAAATTGCCTTGTATTCAGATGCAGGGGAGAAAGGAACAAAATCTCTGGCTTATCTGATGGCTGTAGAAAGGAAGCAGCATTGTTTTGCTGTATTTTTTTGCTTTCTGTTTCTAACACGCCGTCTGCCAAACAGGACGCTGCAAGGCGGCACTGTCCGTTTGCCTCATATAAATAAACGCGCACTGACTGCATCAAATATAGGATCCTGCTGTGAAAGAGTGCCCGATGAAGCAGATCAGGAACCGTTTTCGCCTGTGCCAGATCAAACGCCATGCTATCATCAAAATATTGCTCCTCCCACATTCTGGGAATTGCAGCAGACGAATCGGATAATAGCTGCTTTGCCGGGATACTGGTACATCCGCAGGAGTTTCCAATCAGAAAGCCGCTTTCAGGATGATGCACCTTGCTGCACAGCAAGCCTGTCATATTGCGGTATAGCCGACGGACAGCATCTGCTCCGAGCTGGAAGTGATTGCGCACATAGGTGGTCAGCATTACATCTACATTGGCAGCAAAAGGAAAGCCGTCATATCCGGTTACAGCAACATCATCCGGTACACGGATGCCATTTGCCTGCAGAGATTTGATTAGTGCCATTGCCATTACATCATTGCCGCAGACAACTGCCTCTGGCATGGACAGCTCGCCGGAGATCAGCCGATTGGCAAAATCGATGGCAGAATCAACCCAGAATGTGCTGTAGGTATAATAGGTTTCATCATAATACAGACCATGCTGCCCCATCATATCTTGCCAGGCACGCAGCCTTGTCTGCGCTTGTAAGCTGTCCTCTGGACCGGTCAGACAGTAAATTTTCCGGTAGCCGTGTACTTCGATCAGATGCTCAACAATTTTGCCAAAATCATCGTAGTCATCATACTGCGTGGTGTCAAACACAGGGTGCTCACGTTCATCCACAGTCATGATAAATTTATTGGAACGCATCAGAAGCTGTTCGATCTGTGCAATGACATCGTTTCCCATGGTGGTTTCATCCTTGACATACAGAAAACCATCAAAATCCTCGGATGCGATCAACCGAAAAATCTCCCGTTCGGCAAGTCCGTGTTCCGGTGTACTGTAGGTAAAATGTATCAGCGGTGCCAACACAATGACATCACAGCCGCACGCTCGTGCCTGTGCGATTGCACCGCGGACGATATTTCGCATATGATTTCTTGCTAAAAGTGAGGTCACAATCCCAATCAATGGTTTTTGCCGCATCGTCTGTTCCCCCAGACATTAAAAAGTGTTATTGCACTATTATACCATATCTTTCTGCGAAAATCAAGACAATATTACAGTAGAATATATTTAATTGTAAATTTATTTTTGAGATTCATACAATATTCAATTGACAGGCGCGATGGTAATGATATACAATAGAACTATACTAATTGTTATGTTTTGTGCAAATATTACATACATGACGTAATCAAAAAGGGGGAATAAATTTGAAGAAAAAAATCACAGCTGCTATTACTTGTGGTGTGATGGCAGCATCTATGCTTAGCACTATGCCGGCAAGCACAGGCGCTGCTAACGAGGAGTACCTTATCCGCGACAAATGGGGCTATTGTACAACGGCAAACTACGTAGAATCAGAGCATTTCGTTATTTTTTACGGAAATAACGATACAACCGGACAAGTCAACGACGCATTTTTGCAGCGCAATCTGGAGGATTATGAAAAGCTCTGGAAGTGTTACAACGAGTATCTGGGCATGGAGAACATGAATGTTGATATCTACGGTCAGAGCACACAGAAATACAAGACAAATGTCTACCTCACCTACACCGGACTTGACCAGTATCCCGACGGCTGGGCGTTCATGAGCGCTGAGGACGGATACGGTATCGAGATAATCAGTCCAAATGCCATGTTGGATGACCTGACTATCGCTCACGAGTTCGGTCATGTTGTTACGATGCAGCAAAAGGCATGGGTGGATCAGGATATAACGGGAGCATGGTGGGAGCCGCTCGCTAACTGGTTTCGTGAAATGTATCTCGGAAGCGAGTATTACACCGGTACAACTCAGACCTGCTGGTTTGAGCCTTATATCCGCAATATGAGTCTTACGCTTCCTCATGGAAGAAACTACTACGAGGTGTGGCCGTTTCTTGTTTACATATCCTACAATCCAGATAATCTGCCGGGTCTGGGTATCGACTGCGTCAAACGTATCATCTCCGAGGCTCAGCCTGGTGAATACCCGTTTGACACTATAACACGTCTTTTCGGCACAGACGCTCAGACGGTTTTCGGTCACTATGCAAAGCGTATGGCGACATTTGATTTCGGCGTGCAGGAGGCGTATCAGAGCGAGTTCAACAAAAAGCTGGCACAGTCGCCTTTCTACTGGAATCTGTTCTACACAGTTCTTGAGGACAACGGAAGCGGTTGGCTGGTTGTTCCCGAAGAGGATGCCCCCATGCAGTCCGGTATAAACATCGTTCCGCTGAATATCACCGGCAATTCCATTACGGTGGATTTCAAGGGACTTTCCAATGATACTTCTGCTGGTTGGCAGGCAAGCATAGTTACTGTTGACGGAAACGGAAACGAGACTTATTCTGATCTCTTCGGCGACGGAGAATCCATGACCGTATCCTCAAACGGTGCAGTTTCAGCTTATCTGACAGTATCTGCAATGCCTGAGAATCTGTATACCGTCAACGCTTTTCATAAAGACAATGTTTCCTCATATAAGAATGGTGATGAGCGCAGACGCTATCCCTACGGGATAAAACTTTCCGGCGCTGAGGTTCAGCAGTCCGGCGGCTACAGCAGGAGCAGCGGTCACGTTCACTCAAATGGCGGCGGCTGGGTGTCCGACAACGCCAACGTTGAGGACTCTGTTTACGTCGGACCTAATGCAATGGTTCTCGGCAGCGCGAACCTTACCGGAAATGTCCGGGTTGAGGACTATGCGATAGTTGCCAATAGTGTAAATGCTTCCGATAATGTTGTTATCAGCGGTCATGCAGTAGTTGACGGGGGAGGAATGATATACGACAACGGCTGGGTATTCGGCAGCGTTACTCTCAGTGGAAACGCTGTAATAAGCGACAGTGCGGTCGTTACAAACTCCTGCAAGGTCTCCGGCAATGCAAAGGTGCTGCAAAAGGCTTATCTTGCCGAGGCTGTTACGGTTTCCGATAACGCCGTGATAAAGGGAATGTCTTATGTTTACGGTAAAGGAAATTATTCAGGTACGGCTATCCTTGATGGCGATTACTCCAACGAGCAGACCAAGGACAGCGGTGTAGGCTTCGGCTGGCTGGATGATTATGGCTGGCACTCCACTGAGGACGGTTATATCGCCTCCTATGGCTTCGACAGCAATACTAATGTATGGGCGCAGGACACTTATGCGGCAACTGATGCGCTTATGCTCGGCACTGAGTGGCAATCCGAGCGAACATCTGCAAGCGGAGTTATTAGCTTCGACGGTGCAGACGACTACGCTTTGATTGACAATTCTGTCATGAAAACTAATAACCTTCAGATAAGCTTAGGTGCTCTCTGGAAGGGTGGCACCGCCAAGCAGGAGCTTTTTCATTTCGGCGACGAAAATGCGTATATGGCGTTTACTCCCTCAAACGAGAACGGAGTGGCGGAGCTGACAATAACTGACGGCACGAAAATTGAGAAGCTTACTGCTTCCGCTCCTCTTGCAAAAGGAGAGTGGAGCAAGGTCACAATACGCATTATCGACGGCAATGGTACGCTTCTTATTAACGGCAATCAGGTGGACAGCAAGTTAGTTTCTTTAACTCCCATTGAAGTAATGAGTGCAGCGGAGAACGATTACGGCTGTCTGGGAAAGGGATTTGACAGCAATAATTTCAAGGGTGCGATCGACTACATCAATTTCTACTTCAAGGAGGTTGCCGAGCCGCAAACCAACTACTTTGGCAGCGAGGAGATTGACGACACAGATCCGGATTCAGGCAGGATACGTGGAGACGTAAATAATGATAAGACATTCAATATCGCTGACCTCGTCATGATGCAGCATTTCCTCCTCGGAAGCGGTTCTCTCACTGACTGGCAGGCAGGCGATCTCTGCGAGGACGGAAAAATAGATGTTTTTGATATGGTAATGATGAGAAAGTTGATTCTGACTCAGTAAACATTATTCGTTCATTTCGTATGTTTTATATCTGCACTATGTAAAACAGACGTTTTGATAAATTTCCTTTTGGGGACTCTATAAGGGACAAATCAGAAAAAGCGACTGTGATATTTTAGGCATTAACACAGCCGCTTTTACTGGCATTCGGAAGAAATATTAATAGAACATATCAAATATATATGCTTCGGAACAATCTAATGCAAGAAGCATAATATATCAGATTCTAAAGACAATATATCATTGACACGTTGCTTATATTATGGCATGATGTAAATAATATTTTATATAAACAGAACAAACAGTAAGCTGCTGTTCTTTTGCGGATTTTGTTTTATATTTGATGCATAACAAATAAATTTTTTTAAAGGGAGAATTACTAATGAGGCTATTTACAAAAAGAGCTGTTGCCTTTGCATCAACAGCAGCATTGTCACTGAGCGCAATACCTTATGTTTCGAGCAGCAGTGTCTCAGAAGCAGCTGACTCACTGCTTACCCGTGATGTCTGGTGTGCCGGAGAAGATGTAAACCGCTGGGAGTCGGAGCATTTTCAGTTTATATGGGGAAAAAGTGGTGCTGATTCCAGCAAGATAACTCAGAGCTTTCTCGAAGAGAACGCAAGACATCTTGAGGCTTGCTGGGACGTTTATATGAACGATTTGTCTATGGAACCGCCTACACAGTCGGTAAATATGTCACTTCGGGACGGAAATCAGTATAAGGTCAATTTCTATATTTCCGGAACAGGTCTCACTCCGTTTGAGGATGACTGGGCATACATGGGCTATGACAGTCAGGGATATGCCTTTATGTTCTGCAGTGTAGGCGCAATGCAGAATTCACCGAATCCCTCGTGGGTATTGCCTCATGAATTTGGTCATGTAGTTACTGCTCACCAACTTGGCTGGAACAGCAACAAATATACTCAGGCATGGTGGGAAGCCATTGGTAACTGGTATCGTGAACAATTCCTTTATTCAGATTACTACCAGCAGTGGGTAACTGATCCGGCAAGCGGTACAGACTACTTTGAAACATACATGAAAAATCTTTGTTTTACGCCTATTCTTGGCAGAGATAACTATGCTTCATGGGCATTTCTCCAGTATCTGACCGAAAATCCTGACAACCTTGATGGTTATGGAAGTGATTTCATAAAGAATCTGATGCAGCAGGGACAAGTTGATGAATATCCGTATCTTGAAATCGAACGTCTTTCAGGTGCTGACCTTAAGGATACGCTTGGACATTATGCAAAGCGTATGGCTACCTTAGACCTTAAAATGCAGGAGCGCTACCGTGCACGTCAGAACGAGCTGTTTGCAAGGGGCGATTGGAACTGGGGACAAATATATACAATTCTTGAAAAAAGCGGAAAAGCTGATAACTACTATACCGTTCCGACAGAACGTGCCCCTCAGCAAATGGGACTGAATATTATTCCGCTTGAGGTTAGCGGAGATACAATTTCCGTGACCCTTGAAGGTCTTACCAATGTCAAGGGTGCAGACTGGCGGGCTTGTATTGCAGTTGAACAGCATGACGGAACCACCAGATACTCCGACCTCTTTGCAAGCGGTGACTCAGCCACAATGTCATTTGATCAGAGCAGGGATTCTGCCGCGTATTTGACAGTAACTGCAACTCCTGATAGTGATACCCTTATGCAGGTCGGTGTTCCATGGGCTTACAGCGAAGGAGAATTTGACGAAAATAACTATCCTTTCCTCAGTAAAACACGTTATCCTTATGCCGTTACAATTGAGGGTGCCGGCATAAAACAGAGACAGGACAACTCTGCATTTGCTCAGGGCAGCTATCATCCCAACGGCGGAGGATTTGTAGCATCAACAGCAAATGTTGATGATTCAGTGTATGTGGGAAAGAACGCACGGGTTCTCGGATATGCAACAGTATCAGGCAATGCTGTTATCGATGGGTATGCAACTGTTACAGGAAGTGCATCAGTATCAGGCAATGCAGTTGTTACAGGTAATGCTGTAGTTGCGGAACGTGCTCAGATCATGGATAATGCAATTATTGGCGATTATGCAGGTGTTATGGGCAGCGCTGTTGTCTCTGATAATGCAAGGGTAATCGAGAGCGGACTTGTTTATGATAATTACAAGGTAAGCGGTAATGCAACTGTAAAAGGAGTTGCTTTCTGCATGGTCGGAGGCTCTGCAACAGGTCAGGCAATGCCGGACGGTGATTACTATGATGACTCCAGCAGGACCATTCAGGCAGGCTCAATGTACGGCTGGACCAGTCCCGACAGCTATGTAAACAGCAGACCGTATAAAGACGGACAGTATGCTGCGCTGGAATTTGAAGCAGACAGCTCAGATGTTGCAGCTGATATGTATACATCTACTTATGGTACAACTTATGGCAGTCCTGTATGGAGTGAAATAAAAACAAGCGGTAAGGGCGTTCTCACCTTTGATGGTAATAATCAGTATCTGATTTCAGACAGTTCCTACGCATATCTCCATGATGCTGATTATCAGACTGCTGTTCTTCTCCGGGACAATGATGCAAATACAATTTTCCGCTTTGGAGATAACGAGAAATATATGTCACTTACTGCTGAAAACGGAAGCTTTACATTTGAAATAAATAATGGCAGTGGCGCACAGGTCGTTAAGGCTGAAAATGCCTATGAGCCTGGAACATGGTCAACGGTCAGTGTTATACTTACAGACGATACGGCTAAGCTTGCAGTTAATGGCATTACTGCCGCAAGCGGTACTATTGCGGCAGATCCCATAGACATAGTATCCGAAAATGCCTCATACCTTATCGGAGACGGTATGAATGGCTCTATGGATTATTTTCGTGTTAACTTCAAGGAAGTTGCTGAACCGGAGTATTATTATACTGAAAAGGAAGAAATTTCTGAGGAGTCAGGACAGGTTATAGTCGGGGATATTAATCTGGATATGAGCGTTGATATTTTCGATATGATAACCATGAGAAAAATAATCCTGAATTCTGAGCTTGCCGGCAGTAAAGAGATTAAAGCAGCCGCAGATACTAACGGAGACAATGAAATCAACATAGCTGATGCAGTTACAATGCAAAACTATTTGCTTGGCAGGATTAATGAATTTCCGGCTGGCAATATTGTTGGTTATTAATTTTCAGGGATATATCTCAAAAACTCAGGGCAATACCGTAAATTTGCAGCATTACAGATGTGCAAGTCTTTATGTGGTATTGCCTTAAAAATTGCAGTAATGCATACATTTTTAAGAGAGTTTCAAGGTTATAACAGGGACAAATATATTTCTTTTTGTTAAAGGAAACTGCCCAGTAGATATTTCCTATATCTGACTCTGTTTCAATCAATTATGCTTGAATTATTCCGGTTCATAAACATTTTTTGGATATGCAAGCAGACAGTATATTGATGTAGATGTATATGATACTTGCGTCGGTTAATATTCTCATACATATTTTTAGACCGGTCGGAATTGACTCGAGTTATCTTTAATTTTACAGTCTGTTATCTTCATTTATTTTTTCAAGCCTTACTACTTCGTATTCGTCGGGATCAGTAATACCGTTTTTATATTTATATCCCATTCTGAGGTAGAAACCGACAGCGGTCAGAGATGAGCCGACTTCTGTTCGCCATGCACGGAGAAAATACTCATCAGCCTCCAATGTTTCGATAATTCTTCTGCCTATGCCTCTGCCCTGATATTCGGGTAATACAAAAATGGATACCAAGTAGCTCTCGGTATCGCTCCCCCAGTAGCCTGTAATTCCTCCGCACCCGATGATTTTTCTGCCGTCAAGGGCAACATAGAAATGCGATTCAGCCGCTCTTGATGCAATAACCTCTGGTGAGTGGCTCTTAACGTTCTCCTCGATAAATTCAGGGGAATAATCCTTGCTGTTGCTGACAGATAGCGTTGTGCATATAACATCGGAAATGGCGGATTCATCACCTTTCCGGAATTTGCGAAGGGATATTTTTTTATCGCAGTAAACAGTCATTTTGTGTTTTGACTCTGCGTGATGTTTGCGGCAGGCTTTGCAGTCGCCGTGACGTGGACAGCTTTTTTTTTTGCAGGGGCAAGTCGGGTTTGTTTTTTTATTGGGCATATCGTACCTCTTTTCATTTAAATATACTGTGCTTACGGTTTATACCAGCCATATTCCATTTTGATTAAATCTTATATTCTTCAGCAAAATACCAAAAAATTTTCAATATGTTCCATAGCCTCCTGCTCGCGCTCAGGCTCTCTGTCGCACATCTGGATAAGGAGCGACACAGGTGCCGCAAAGGTCATTGAAACTAATTCAGGGTCACCCTTGCGCATTATGCCGCAGTCCATCATCGCCTGAAATATCCGATGATATATTTCCTGTACGCTGTCAATACTGTATTTTGTGGTGAGCAAAGATTCCCGCATTTTCTGCAATAAGGTCAACTCCAACTCCGTCATATCCCTTTTCGGAAAACAGAGTAAGCGCTGAATCTAAAATTCTGTCTTTGGTTGGCAGTTTTTCCATGTTACATTTCTCCTTACATAGCTAACGCTCGTTTTCTTATATTATAGCTTAATGGTTCGCTGTTGTCAAGAGCAGAATATTGAAAATCTGTTCTTTAAACAGAATGTTCTTGACAAGAGGACATTGGTGTGATATAATGGTACCAAAAAACGTTCGTTAGCTGTATCGTATTGGCAGATACTATGGCTTTTACTTGGACAAAAAAGTCACGAAAGGAAATAAAATGAAACTTTGTATTGTAACAGCTCCATGCAGAGTCTGAGGAAACTGCATGGAGGAACAGCACCTCGCTGATATCCTCAGACTTTGCTTCTTTTAAAGAATACATGACACAAAAAGGAGCAAAGAAATGAAAAATATTAAGAAGAAAGAATTATCTGAGCTGAGAGATTTTTTGATTCTCTGGAGTACCCAGAGTATATCTCAGCTCGGCAGCA
>JAQXHC010000042.1 GCA_029007035.1 Oscillospiraceae bacterium | reverse complement strand
TGCTGGCGAACTGAATTGATTCGCCTGAATGGAGGCGCCACCCGGATTTGAACCGGGGATCAGGGTGTTGCAGACCCACGCCTTACCACTTGGCTATAGCGCCGCTTATGGAGCGGATTACGAGGCTCGAACTCGCTACCTCCACCTTGGCAAGGTGGCGCTCTACCAGATGAGCTAAATCCGCATTGGCGACCCGGATGAGGCTCGAACTCACGACCTCCAGCGTGACAGGCTGGCGTTCTAACCAACTGAACTACCGGGCCAAGGAATATGGTGGGAACTATAGGGCTCGAACCTATGACCCTCTGCTTGTAAGGCAGATGCTCTCCCAGCTGAGCTAAGCTCCCATTCCTATTCCATTCAAGTCATCATCAACTGACGACTGAATTATTATATCACAGCTTTTAATTTTTGTCAAGCACTTTTTCAAAAAAATCGCAAAAATTTTTCACACATTTTCGGCGGCTGAAATATTTCCGGAATCTTTGCTGCTTTCAGGTACAGAATCTATAAGATTGTGCAGCTTTGCCGCTTCCCTTGCATAGATATCCGGCAGTTCGCAGGTGAGTTCATCAATTTTACTGTCGATAAGCTCCAGACCCGCTGCTGCCTGCTCTGTGTTTCCAAGCTTTGCATAGCACTCCGCAAGATCAATATATGCCTCAATTTCACCAATCAGAACATAATTAGTACTGTGTCACACTTAAAACTTTATTTTTCAATGGTTTTTAATATTATTGTTTTCCTTGTTAGTAGTAAAAGTAGCGATGTACATATTTATAAAGTTTTAGAGGTTACAATGTATTAGGATATTTTTTCAGCCAGGAACTAATTTTTTATCCTCGTAACTTACCTCAATGCTCATCTGTCTCAGTTCCGTCGCCTTTTCAAAATTGCCTTTCTTCATCTCATACAGTGAAGAAAAAACAAGTCCAAGCTTCACCTCAGAAAGATTGCCGTCGTAGAGCTTTCCAATCTCGCGTTGGTTCTTTTCATACAATGATATAAAATCGGCATCGCGCCCACATGAGCAATAATGTGACATTTTTTTGAAAAGAATTCTGTTCCTGAGGTATCCGGGGGCTGTTGCTTCGATTTCATGGAAAACACTTTCAGCTTCGTCAAAGCGGCAGCTTATATCAAGATACGCACGCTTCGCACCAAGGAGAGTGCAGCGGTTATATCTGTTTTTTTCGCCTGCAAACAGCGAGTCGATATACCGTACCCAGTCCCTTTTACCAAAGCTGTCCATCGCTTCAATTCCGATAAACTGATGATTTCTGTATTTCCTTGAATACCGCCATGAATCGTAAAACTCCCGTACAGTCGATTGCATTCTTACATTCTTGTTAAGCAATGTCGACACCGATATAAGAAAAGGCAGAAAATACAGCAGCAACAAGTCAACAGCAGCCGAGATCAATACAAACTTTATTCCGCCAAACCCCGAAATCATAAGAATAATGCTGGCAACAACATAGATTGATATGGCAATTACCCATATTTTTGCACTTTTCTGAATGAAGTCATGAACATTTTTTCCACGCTCTATTGCTGCTTTGACGTCTTTCTCCGTGAAATTCATGATATTGTCCCCCGTAAAGTATTGTTCTGTCTTATCTGTATCTGCTTATCGGAGCGACCTCAAAGCCGTCCAGCAGAGTTGTCATTTTACCGAACGCCATTCCTGTTCCTTTTGCCACGCAGTTTATCGCATCCTTTGCGATATGGCAGTTGATGCCCAAAGTCCTCTTTATCAGCTGAGTCAGTCCGCCAAGCAGCGAGCCGCCGCCGGTAAGGAGCAGACCATTGTCGTAAATATCCCCCACAAGCTCGGGAGGAGCGTCCTCCAGCACCTTACGTATCGCCTCCATAATTGCAAAAGCGTCATCTTCAATAGCCTCAAAAAGCTCTGTTTCGCTAAGCATTACCTGTGCCGGCAGTCCCTTGAGCAGACTTCTGCCCTTGACAAGAACGGTTCTCTCGTCGCTTGGGTCGTAGAGGTTACAGAGGTCCATTTTTACTCGTTCTGCTGTCCTTTCACCGATAAGGAGCTTATATTTATTCTGCATATATTTTACGATTGATTTATCGATCGTATTACCTGCTGTCTTGATCGTATGGGACGTAACCACACCGTTCATCGAGACGATTGCCACATCCGTAGTTCCGCCGCCGATGTCGACAATCATGTGCCCTCTCGCTTTTGTTATATTAACTCCTGCTCCGATCATAGCCGCAATCGGCTCCTGAATCAGATAAATCTGACGTGAACCCGCACTCCTTGCAGCATCGACAACTGCACGGCTCTCTACGTCGGTAATTGACGAGGGCACGCAGATTACGATTCTCGGCTTAATAAGCTGATGCCCCGTAACCTTTAAAATAAACTCGCGGATCATGCTGTGTGTGAGGTCGTCATCGGAAATAACGCCCTCGATTATCGGCCGCACAACGGCGATATAGTCTGGGTTCTTGCCGATCATGTCGTAGGCTTCCCTGCCGACTGCAAGCACCCTCTCGGTACGTGTATTATATGCGATGACAGACGGTTCACTGAGCACAACGCCCTTATTGCCCATTGTCATCACGATATTTGCTGTTCCCAGATCGATTCCAATATCGGTATTTGCCATTTTATGTATCCTCGCTCTCAGATTGTTCTTCATCATTTTCACTGTTCAGGAACCGTGCAAAGGGGTCGCTGTCATCGGTTCCCGTACCTGCAAGCATATCGCGGAGACAGGTATAACGTCTTATTTTTCTGTTATTGTCAACCATGCTGTTGATTTTTTCCTCCGACCCGATAAGTATCAGCAGTTTTTTTGCCCTTGTAACTGCCGTATAGAGCAGATTACGATAATAAAGCTTTTCAAAGCCGCCAAGCACCGGCATGATCACTGCCTCAAACTCGCAGCCCTGACTTTTGTGAACTGTAATGGCATAAGCCAGCTCCACCTGTGAAAGCAGGTCAAAAGGATAAACTGCGATTCTGCCGTCGAAATCAATTACAGCGGTCATCGTCGTCCTGTTTATGCTCACAATTTTGCCTATATCGCCGTTAAACACGCCTGCGCCGCTCTCGTCATCCCTGTGCCACTCAATGTCGTAATTATTGCGCGTCTGCATTACCTTGTCGCCAGTTCTGAAGGTATAAAGATAGCTTTTATATTCCTGCTTGTCAGAAGCCGGCGGATTAAGCTCGTTCTGCAGAACTTTGTTCAGTTCCACCGTGCCGAGAGTTCCTTTTCGCGATGGAGTCAGAATCTGTATATCATCGGTGGGTGAATATTTATAGGCTTTCGGCAGGCGCGTTTTCGCAAGGTCAACGATCAGCTGAACAGCCTTGTCAAAGTCCTCCCGTTTAAAGAAGAAAAAGTCGCTGCTTTTCTGCGTAAGATCCGGATATTCGCCCGAAACTATCCTGTGGGCGTTGGTGACAATGCAGCTGCTCCGTGCCTGACGGAAAATCTCTTTCAGCTCGATAACCGTTATGGTATTGCTTGCTATGATATCTCGGAGAAGATTGCCTGCTCCCACCGAGGGAAGCTGGTCGCTGTCGCCCACCATAATCAGCTTGCATCCGAGCCTGACTGCTCTGAGCAGACTTTCAAACAGCAGCACGTCCACCATTGACATCTCATCCACCACAAGGACATCGCAGGCAAGAGGATTATTGTCGTTGTGCTTGAACCGCAGCTTTCCGCCAACGTCATACTCAACTTCAAGCAGACGATGAATGGTCTTTGCTTCGCGTCCGGTGAGGTCTGACATACGTTTTGCCGCACGTCCGGTCGGAGCGGCGAGAAGCACACTGCTCCCCTGCTTTTCAAAAATCGAAATAATCGCATTCAGAGTCGTTGTCTTACCTGTACCCGGACCGCCTGTCATAATCATAAGACCTCTCGACACAGCGGAAGTAATTGCCTGTCGCTGGAGCTTTTCGTATTTTATACCGTTTTCCTCTTCCTCAATATCGATCATGGCATCGATATTAAAATCAATCGGAGACGAAAAATCCCTCAGCACTCTGATTCGGTCGGCAATAAAATGCTCCGCTCTGTAGTAATCGGGCAGATAGACATATTCCCGCTCATTTTTTATGTACTGAAAAAGCTCGTCCTCCTCCAGCGCCGTATTATAGGAGCTGTAAAAATCGCGCTCGCCTATGTTCAGCGCCGGCTGAGCCTTGTCACACAGCACGCTCAGCGGCATACAGCTGTGACCTGCGGCGGAATTCACCTTTAAAATATACTGCAGACCTGCAATGACCCTTTTATCGGCTGTGCGTGCGATACGCAGGTCATGTCCGATTTCGTCCGCCTTACGGAAATCAAGCTCAATTGAATCGCCGCACAGCAGATAGGGATTATCTCTCAGAATATCCATCGCCCCGTCGCCGAATTTCTGATACGCTTTCATGGCGAACTGAGATTTCACCTCGTACTGCGATAAATAGGTCATCACATTGCGGAGAGAGAACAGTTTTTTTGCTTCATCGGCGATCTCTCCGCATTTTGACTCAGATATCCCCTTAATCTCTCTCAGGCGATAGGGGTCATGCTCCATTATATCGAGAGTAGCCGCTCCGAATTCGTTTACGATTCTTCGGGCGAGTGCAGGTCCGATACCCTTTATTGCTCCTGATGCAAGATATTTTTCAATATTAACTACCGTATCGGGCAGTTTCCTTTCACAGTATACCGCACGGAACTGCGTACCGAATTTTTTATGCGTAACGTAGCTTCCCTCAAGAATAAGGCCCTCGCCGGACTCGATCTCGCCGAGTTCGCCGACAACCGTAATAAGCTCGCCGCCTGCGTCGAGGTCAAGGACGATATATCCGTTAGCCTCGTTCCTGAAAAGGACATTTTCAACCGTCCCCTCAATATGCAGAGTATCGTTATCCATGCGTTCACCGCCTTAATAAACATTCCCAACCGTACCTCTGCGGCGCAATTGATGTAAAATAAACTGTGCGGGGCAGCTGCGCAGCTATTATCCGCAGATATACCGCATACAAGCTGCGCGCCTTCCTTTATCCGGCGCCGCCCGGGGTCCGTTCTTTTCTATTATACTATGTTTTGCTGCTAATTGCAAATGTTTTCGACAATATTTTTTCCACCCCTGCCGGGTCGGTTATGACCGACGACGGATAATCAAAACAGAATGCGCGGCAATCCTCAAGCTGAGCCGCCGATATACCGTAGTTTACGATGATTATCCTGATTTTTCCGCAGTGAAATCCCGCAAGCTCTCCGGCAATATATTCCAGCCTGCCGTAAATATTTTCCGTTTCCGGAAACACAGGTACAGTTACGGCGAAAATATGCTCCGCCTTTATACTGTGCGGCTTGCAGAACAGACTGACCGCTTCTATAACCGCTATAACCGCAAGCACAATCACTGCTGTTACTATTATCCCGTCCATATAAATCCACCGCTCTTTCATGCATTTTTACCATTATATTCAAATCTGTATGATTCGGTGCAGAACCGGTCAGTGTACGCCTTGTGAGAGGTTTCCTTAAACAGCCAACAGAAAATGCTCAATCCACTTTGCGGGGACTGAGCATTTTTCATCGGGATATCAAGGTTTTTTCAACATTTGCCTTAACTGTATACAGACTCTGAACGGAGTCCTCTGCAATAAAATCACTGATTTTCAAAATAATCGGCAACAGTTTTGAGTAGGTCGATAACAGGCAGATGCTGGGGACAGATGCCCTCGCATTGACCGCACTGAATACACTCGCTCGCCTTGCCAAAGGTTTTGGTAAGATTGTCGTAGTATTCACCCTGCGGAGTCCAGCCCTTTTCCTTGCATTCCTGCTTGTCAGCGTTGTAGAGTGAGAAGTATTTGGGAACAGGAATATTCATCGGGCAGCCGTCAGTACAGTAAGAGCAGCCTGTGCAGGCAATTGAAATGTTTGAATTGATAATATCCGCCGCACGGTGAACTAAATCAAGCTCCCCGGAATTAAGCGGTCTGAAATCTTTCATGTACGAAATATTGTCAAGGAGCTGTTCCATATTGCTCATGCCGCTGAGAACCATCATGACATTGTCAAGACTCGCAGCAAAACGTATTGCCCACGACGGAACGGAAGCTGATGGATTGTAATCTCTGAAATGCTTTTCGACGCTTTCCGGAACATTAGCAAGAGTTCCTCCCTTGACCGGTTCCATAACAATAACAGGCATACCGTGCTTCTGAGCAACCTCGTAGCACTTGCGCGACTGAACTCCCTCGCTTTCCCAGTCGAGATAGTTTATCTGAAGCTGGACGAAATCGAAACCCTCCTGCTCCGTGAGCACCTTGTCGAGCAGTTCTGCGTTATCATGGAACGAAAAACCGATTTTCTTTACGAGACCGTCTTTTTTCTTCTGACGAAGCCACTCAAAGCAATCAAGCTCCTTGTAAATCTCATAGTGATGCGCTCCCACATCGTGAATAAGATAATAGTCGAAATAGCTTACGCCTGTTTTTTCGCACTGCTCATTGAAAATGCGGTCGCGGTCTTCCTTGGTCTTGATAAAGCCTGCATGGAGCTTAGTGGCGAGGGTATAACTGTCCCTCGGATGACGGCTGACAAGGCATTCCTTTGCAGCGTTTTCACTCCTGAAACCGCAGTACATCCACGCAGTATCGAAATATGTGAAGCCGTTTTCAATGAATGTGTCAACCATTTTTTTAGTCAGCTCGATATCAATACTCGCAGGGTCATTTGCATCGGTTAGCGGCAGACGCATGAGTCCGAATCCAAGTTTTTTCATTTTAAGCCTCCTCTTAATGCAAATATCAATGACGGCAGCCTCTAAAGCTCCTGTTTTTGAAATCTAAAAAGTATAAAAGGTGGATTCTGTGAAGCTTCACAAAACTTAAAACAAGATTTTAGAGTTTTCCTGATGTAATTACGGTCGTGAATCAGTCCCAGCTTGGCGATCCGCCTGTAGCGGCAGCTGCATAGTAGGCAAGGATTTTTGAAGCGTCCTTGGCATCGATTATCGTATCGCCGTCTACATCGGCAGCCTGAATCTGAGCATCATCAAAGGTTGAGTCTGCTCCCGTTGCCCTTCTCGCATATTCTGCAAGGACTGCCGAAGCATCCTTGGCATCAACAACAGTGTCTCCGGTTACGTCGCCTCTTATATACCCGGAAGCAGTTTCCTTTACGACAACCTCAAATGTCGAAGCATTATTGATTACCCAATATTCACCGGCAGTCTCCTCAGTACAGGAAACTGTAATCGTATACGTTCCGGGCTTGCTGCTGTCAAAATCCGAGGTGTCAACAATAAAATCATTGGGGAAAGCAGAGGGGTCTGCCTTATCAAAAATAACGCGGTGACCTTCTGTTCCGTAGTAATAATCGAGAGTTACCGCAAGACCGCTGAGGTCGATTTCTTCGCCTACTGCATATTCAGTCTTTTCGGGCTTCTGAGCAATTGAAATAACGCCCAGCGGCTCGATATGTATATCTTCTGTTGTCGGTTCGGTTGTCGGCTCGTCAATAAGCTTTCCGACTACGGTGTTATAAGCAGCAACAGCCTTTTCGGGGCAGTTTTCGATATCGTCGACACCAGCCATAACCTGTCTCATAAGACAGTCTGCGGCAGTATCATGAAGCTCGCCGATTTGTTCAAGAACGAGAGCGGCAATAATAAGGTGACCTTTCTGATTCGGGTGGAAGTCCCTTTTTTCGCCCGCTTCAAGAATATCGGTGAAATACCAGCAGCTTCCCCATTCAGAGGAATCATAATTTTCGGGGAATGAGGCGAATACATCATAAACATCTGCAAGTCTTACATACTCACCATCGGCATTCAGTTCTGTGCAGAGACTTGTCAGCGCTGCGGAATATTTATCCATCGTCCTGATTGAAATTCCGCGCAGAAAGCTGATGAACAGTCTGTAGCTGTAATACGGCGCATCAGAATTTCCGAAATACGACGCATAGTACTCCTTGCTGAACGAAAAAGGCTGATAAACCGTCTGCAGAACGATTTCGGCATCGGGATTTATTTCGTGAACCTTTTCGAGAATCGTCCTTGTATCGGGAATAATATCGTTATAGAGCGTTCCGCCGTCAGAATTCTCGCCGGTAAGAGTCGACTCCATTTGGGTTGCAAGAGCCTGCTGACCGGAAAAGCCGAGAGCCTTGAATTTTTCCTTGTCAAGCTTGTCCAGGTCCTCCTTGAGCAGAAGATTGATGCTCGTTTCATCTGCGTACTCATCTTTGAGCAGGTCGTTTTCAATAGCAAAGCTGCCCACAAATTCCGACAAATCGGTGATAAGATTGTTTCCGCCGATGGAAATTACAACATAGTCCGAATTTTTAATGCTTTCCACAGTTCCGCTTTCGTCAAGCTGTGTAATAAGATCGCCCGTCTTTGCTCCGTTAACCGCAAGATTATTCACATTGCATCCGAGATAATCCTCGATAAGTTCGCCGTAGTTATGTTCAACATAGCCCGACCTATTGTAACCCGTGGCGATGCTGTCTCCAAGCATGGTAATATCGGCTGCCGCCGCGTTCCCTTTTTCGGCTGATGCCGAAACAAGGGTAAACGACGATATTCCAATTACCACTGCCGAAACAGCTGAAATCAGTTTCTTCATTTTTAAATCCTCCTCTTGGTTCTCGTCCCGAAAGCTGTATATATCGGGAGATTCATCAAAATGTCCTTATGTACATGACTCTGCCGCAATTTTATATGCGGCAGAGTTTATCGTAATTATATATTATTTTGTCTGCTTTGTCAATCACACAGCGGCTCTCCGGTATATGTAAATATTTCCTTTAACACAGGCTTTACACATCCTGCTTACCGGATTAACCGGTACTTTCCTGAGGCAGCGCCGCACAATGCATACCTCTCGGTTTTATTACAGGAACCGCTTGATATTGCCTTAACTTTCCGGGAGTTCACCGATGAGATGAGCAAGGTATTTCTGAATTGAAACAGCGTCGGAGGCATTGATTCCGTCTCCGTTATTAAATACATCAGCCTGCTTTTCAGCCTTTTCAGACACAAGCTTATTGGATTCCGGATCGTTCGCAAAGCACATTACGGTAACCGTATCGTTTACGTTTATCTCTCCGTTATCGTCGGCATCACCGTAAAGGAGCTTCTCACCGCTGTCAGCCGTCGTATCGGTTACCGGGCCGGTAGCTGAGGTAGTAACTTCCTGAGTCGGCTTTGTAACGTCTTCACCTGTTCCGCCCGAACCGTCTGCCGATGTTCCGTCCGGCTCAGTTCCGTAGTACAGCTCGCCGCCAATGTAAACGGGGATATAAGGTGAGATCATCGCGTCATCGGTAAGGTCTGTATTGGAAAAATCGTTATCCGCATTCCAGCCGCTGCCATAATTGGGGTATACAAGAGCAAGCATAAGCTCACACTGGTATCTGCCCTCGGAAATCGGAAGAAAAGCTCTTCCGTCAGGATAGGTAACTTCAATGTAATAAATATTATCGCTGTAATGTATCGGCTGAGAAATCTCGGCAGGCTTAACACCCTCGGCAGAATACATCGCAGCCTGATCACGGTCACAGCGGATAACAACATCCGACGGTGAAAGACCGGCATCGATAAGCTCGCTGAGATCCATATAATAGCGGTATGAAACATTATCGACAACTCTTGCCGGCCATGCGGTGTGATTGGTTATTTTAAGGCTGAGATCTACTCCGCTTGCGGAAGCCTTGCCCATGCTCGCCTCAACGTAAATCTCAGGTCCGTCGCGAAGCTCTTTCTCGGGGAAAGCAGGGTCGCATTCACCGCCGTATTTATCAATCATCTTGCAGAGGATCGCAGTGAAACCTGCGTTATAATCGTCGGCAACCTCGTTATTGATATAATTCTGACGGTCGTCCTCATAAGAGCCGTCCTGTTTCGGACCGCCCACAAGTGCTCCATAGAGAATATGACGGTTTTCATCCGGAGTATCAAGAGCATTTTTCCATGAACCGTGAGCTGTTCTGTGATGAGGATTTTTCGGTGAATTTTCACCGTATCCGACCACGTAGCTGCGGTTGTCTGCATTATCGCCAAGGACGTAGTTTATCTGATTTTCATAGAATTCCTCGTATGCGGAGGTATCTTTGCCGGCAAGAACCGTGTCACACGCAACGGCTGCAATGAATGCAGCAGTCTCGGCATATCTCAGGCAGCCCCATGTATCGCAGTAGCCCACATCCGTGCCGTTAATTGTCGCAATAGTATTCGTCCAGTAATTTACGTGCTTCTCAACGCGGTCGACGTATTTTCCTGTATTCTGTGCATAAAGCAGCAGTCCGCCCTGCATAACGTCGTCCCAGCACATACACCATGTGTACTTCATCTCGTCCAGTCCAAGTTCCTTATCAAGATTCGGTACATAACCCGCAGCCTTGTCAAGATAGGAACTGTCTCCGGTAGCCATATAGAGCCAGTTTGCGGCATAAAAAAGATCATCGTAGAAATGGCTTGAACGGTAGAATCCGCTTGCGTCGCTTTTATTATAGACATCGTTGCTCTTTGAAGCGTCGGCAAATTTGAAGATATTCTCTGCATGGGCGAGGTAGTCATCAAGCTTCGCGGAATCGACTTTTCCCTTCAGTGCGCAGCAGCCCGCGGCAAGAGCGGCTGCCATTTCGCCGAATACAGCCGAGCAGCCCTCGGACGCCGAAAGAGTTGCGCGAGCCGCTTCATAGGATGTGCCTGAATCTTCCATTCCGTACTGATAAAGCTCAACGGGTCCCCACCATGTATGGTCTATCTGACCATTTCCGCACTGATAAACGACCTCATCACCTAAATCACAGGCAGCGAGATAGTCAAGGGCAAAGGTGAGATTATTTACATAAATATCCATCTGACCGCATTTTTCAACCCCATCCGGGTACTGATAAATTCCCCACGCGAGCATTGAGGCGGTGTAAGCCATAGGAAGATTGAACTTGACATGGTCACCGGCATCGTACCAACCGCCGGGAACAGAGTCAATCATTGTGGAGTCGGCACGCCACTCAACGCGATTCCAGTCAGGCAGAGGTCCTGCCTGCTGGCACTCATAGAAATAAAGTGATTTCTGTAAAGCTTCGGCATAGTTGGCATCAAACGCCGCTCCGGCATCCGGAACGCTGCCTGCTCCATTAACAGCTGCTGTAAGCATGACGGCAGAAATCACCCCGCTTAAAATTTTTTTCAGCATAAAAAGCTCCTCTCATTACGGTTTAACCGTATCTTATATTTACCTAATTATGCCACATTATTTAAAAAATGTCAAGAAAAATGTGTACAATATTGCACAAATAAACAGAGATTGATTTAAGACAATTGGCAAACGCCGCCTTTTATGCACACCTCTTGCAGCTTTCCTGTCGCCTCACAGCCAAACCTCCATCGGATCTAATCCGTTCTCTGCCGCCGGTGCAGCGCGGATTTGTAAAATTTACATACAAATTCTGATTGTGGAAGAATTCAAAAAAATCTATTGACACAAGCTCTGAAATAGTTTATAATAATAGTGTTGTATTTATTTGCAGAATATTACTATGGCAGTAATTGCAGCTTTGTTTTAAATCATTTCGCCAATACGGCGGTTTAAAAATATGATAAAACAAATAAAGGACGTTTTTTCGTCCGGGAGCCACGAATACAGGCTCTTAAAAGTTTTGCGAATCCCTATAAAGGATTCTTGCTTATATATTTACAAATGAATAAAAAAAGCGGCATTTACCGCCTTTCGGTAGTAATAAAGTTTATGATACAAAATTTTATTTATTTTTGAAAAGGAGGTAATGCACTGTATGGACCCGATTTTAGCTATTGTTCTAATCATCGCCGCACTGCTCATCGGCGCTGCCGCCGCAGGTTTTATCGCTTACGGCAAGGGCGTTGAAGCAGGAATCGAACGGCGCAAGCAGCAAGCCGAATCTATCATGGGTTCTGCCGAAAAGGAAGCCGAACGTATCCTCGAGGACGCTGGCAAGGACGCTGAAAACAAAAAGAAAAGCGCCCTTATCGAAGCCAAGGACGAGATACATAAGCTCCGCTCGGACGCAGAAAAGGAAATCAAGGACCGCAGAGCAGAGCTGACTCGTCAGGAAAGACGCATTCAGCAAAAAGAAGAAAATCTCGATAAAAAAACCGATAACCTCGAAAAGAAAGACGATATTCTCAGCCAGAAAATCAAATCAGCCGAGGAAAAGCTCAAGGAAGCCGAGGCAATCAAGAAAAGTGAAATGGATATTCTTGAGCGTATTTCGGGCTTTACCAAGGAACAGGCAAAGGAATATATCATTTCTGCTCTTGAGGACGACCTTGTTCACGAAAAAGCAGTTAAGGTTTCTGCCTATGAACAGCAGATCAAGGACGAATGTCAGGAAAAGGCAAGAAACTATATCTCACTGGCAATTGCCAAGGTGGCCGCAGATCAGGTTTCAGAAGCTGCCGTTTCGGTTGTTCCGCTGCCTAACGATGAAATGAAAGGCCGTATCATCGGACGTGAGGGAAGAAATATCCGTACACTTGAAACCCTCACCGGCGTTGACCTTATCATTGACGACACCCCCGAGGCAATCACGCTTTCATGCTTTGACCAGATCCGCCGCGAGGTTGCAAGAATCGCTCTTGAAAAACTTATCGCTGACGGTCGTATTCATCCGACCCGCATTGAGGAAATGGTTGACAAGGCCCGCCGCGAGGTTGAATACCGCATCAAGCAGGAGGGCGAACGGGCTGTTATCGAGACTAACGTTCACGGCATCAATCACGAGCTCATCAAGCTCATCGGACGTCTCAGATTCCGTACAAGCTACAGACAAAATGTCCTCGATCATTCAATTGAGGTCGCCCAGCTCGCAGGAGTTCTCGCTTCAGAGCTTGGCGTTGACGCAAATATGGCGAGACGAGCCGGTCTTCTCCATGATATCGGAAAGGCTCTTACATCAGAAATTGAAGGCTCGCACGTTCAGATCGGCGTTGACGTTTGTAAGAAATACAACGAAAATCAGAATATCATTCACGCAATTGAAGCTCACCACAACGATGTTGAGCCTAAAACGGTCATTGCCTGCATAGTTCAGGCAGCCGACGCTATCTCCGCTGCAAGACCTGCCGCAAGAAGCGAAAATTACGAAAGCTATATCAAGCGTCTCCAGAAGCTTGAAGAAATCTGCAACTCCTACGAGGGCGTTGAGAAATGCTTTGCCGTACAGGCAGGCCGTGAAGTCAGAATCATGGTTGTTCCCGAAATTATCAACGATGAAAAAATGGTGCTTGTTGCAAGACAGATTGCCCAGCAGATCGAAACCGAGATGGATTATCCCGGTCAGATCAAGGTTAATCTTATTCGTGAAAGCAGAGTTTCGGACTACGCCAAATAAGCGGAATACTGCGGACGGTTCATTACTGTCCGCAGTTTTGTTTTATACTGCGCGCTGTTATAATATAAAGGATGCCGGAAACTTTGAGACGATTCGGCATCAGCTGCGACAGTGCAGAGTATATATATGAATCATAAGGATGCCGCTCCCTCTATGCGGATCCTGTGAAATAAATCAAAGGCAAAACCGCATAATTATCGTCATATATATGTGCAGCTAAAGTGACAAACGTTAATTGTGCGATGTTGCCAAAAGGAGTTTAATAATGAAAAACACAGTATGTAAGCTTGCAGCCCTTACTCTTTCGGCAGCAGGCGCAGTTTCGGCGGCAGTAATGCTTCCCGAAAGCAACGCAGCAGCCGAGCGGACTCTGCTCGGCTATTACGGTGACGTAAATCACGACATGGAGGTAAACGCAGCAGATTTGGTAATCCTCTCAAAATACCTTCTCTGCACCGGCTCTATCGCTGAAGAATGCGGATATAACGCCGACATCGACAAGGACGGAAAAATCACCTCTCTCGATCTCGCAATACTCAGAAAGCTCGTAACAGGAACAATCGAGCCTATCGGTATCTACAGTGAAGAAGAACCTACAACCACCCCACCCGAAACGACAACTGCTCCGCCGGAAACTACGACCGTTCCGCCTGAAACAACCACACCCGAGCAGAAGCCTGACTTCATCAGCCCGTCTATAGCCGAATGCGGAGCCTCCCTCCCATCACAGGGTGAAGCAAATCTTGTGATATTCTATGTTGACTTCCCGGACTGCAAATACGACTTTGACCCGACAGCCGAACAGATAGACGAAATCGCTTTTGGCGAAGAAGACACTTCGGATTCAAACTATCCTTTCGACAGCATGAGCGCATTCTATGAGCGTTCTTCAAAGGGAGCAATGAATCTTGGCGGAAAGACTTTCCGCTACACCACAAAGGAAAACCGTTCTGCATACGATACCGATAAAGTCAAGCTTGCGGAGGAATGCTATGAAGCATTCAAGGATTCAGTTGATTTCGCACAGTTCGACGGCGACGGCGACGGAATGATTGACGCAACTCTCTTTACCGTTCCAACTTCAGCGGGCGATGATAACTGGTGGCCCTGCGCAGGCGGCTTCGGCGACCCGAATTACCGCGTTGACGGCGTGTCGGTCGGTCACATCATTACAGGAAATGCTCAGATTGAAGCAGCTGACAATTACAAAAACTTCGTAAGCAGCTATCTCCACGAAATGGGACACTGCATGGGACTTCCGGACTACTACCTCTACTGGGGCAATGACTCCGAGGGTATGCACGGAACCGCCGGCATTGAGCTGATGGACACCGATGCAACGACCGATTTCGGAGCATTTTCAAAACTCATGCTCGGCTGGTACGACAGCAGCCAGATTTCTGTTTATGACAGCTCAGCCGATTCGCAGACCTTTACACTGAAAAATGCTCAGACCGCAGACGGAAACTGCCTGATTATCCCCTGCGGAGAGCTTGACGGACAGTATTTCTCGGAATATTTCATCGTCGAATACGCGACAGCGGAGGGAAATAACAGCTCACCTGCATGGTGGGTCAATACCGGAAGCGGAGTACGTATCTATCACATCAATGCCGAGCTGCAGCGCGATTACTGGTATACATATCTGAAATATCAGAACGGCTCGGAATACAATAATGACGGAGTGGGTACTCGTCTTATCCGAATCGTAAACGATACCGATACGGATAACTTCTTCCATACAGGCGACACCATTGACAGCAGCATATCAGGCTTCGGCTGGTATGACAGCTCGGAAAACGAATCGATCGACCCGGGCGTGAAAATCACAATCGACTCCCTTGAAAACGATACCTATACGGTAACTGTTTCAAAAAAATAAAACTCCAAGGAAGGTAATTCACTATGGCAAAACAGCTCTTCAAAACATCGGAGAAATCAAATTTTATCCTCAATCTTACTGAGGAAAAATATTCACAGCTTGCATCAAAAGCTCTCGCAGGACTTTTCGTACTGATGCCGCTTTTTGCAATTCCGTCACAATGTACCGATAAAGTCGGCTTCTCAGTCGAAACGATAGGCTTGATTTTCGGCGGCGTTGTATGCATGATTTTTGCTCTGATCGCGATGATGAAAAAGTATATAACCAAAAAAATGCTTATTCCGGTCATCGCCTTTGCAGGAATGCTGGGTTTTGGAGCTGTTTCGCTTTTTGACTGCTATAACAGACAGGTCGGCTTCTACGGAACTGACGGCAGAGGAGAGGGACTCCTCGCTATTATCTTCTACTTTTGTTTCTTTATAACAGGACTCTCGCTTAAAACCGAAAAATCCGTAATCACACTGATTTACGGTGTTATCGCGTCGGGAGCAGTTAATGCACTCTGGGCGCTCGTTCAGCTGTTTTACGGAAAAATCGGAGATTTCACCTATGTTTCCGTTAAAATCAAGGCTCATGCAGTGTCGGGACTGGCTCAGAATCCGATTTTCTTCTCGATGCTTCTCACGCTGTCGCTGACAGCAGCTCTTATCGGCTTCATTATGACAGGAAGCAAACGGACGAGGATCATTCTTGCAGTCTGTGCGGCTCTGTTTTCATTTACAATGCCGTTCACTCATACTATCATGGGATTTGCAGGAATAGCAGTCGCCGCGGTTAGCACAATCATTGCTGCGTTTATCTCTAAATCCCCAAAAATCAGACTTGCCGGACTGCTCACTGCCGTTATTCCACCTATTATCTCGATAATCATTGTTTCAGCCGGACTTATCGGTAACATCAGCGAATATAAACTCTATGACGGTCGTATTATGTGGTGGGATTCGTATAACAGACTGTCGGCAAGCGGAATTTTTGACCAGCGCGTGACAGAAATCGACATTGAAGATCCTCTCAGTTTCTACCCCTATATGACAGAGGAGACTCTTGATATTATCAAGACTTATCCTCTTACAGGTGCAGGTCCCGACCAGCTTGTATATCCGCAGATTCATGTCAGTGAGATAATTCAGGAAAATCCCAACACATTTGACAAAAACTACAATGAATACCTGTACACTGCCGCTACAAGGGGAATTCCTTCGCTGCTACTGCTGATCACTGTTATTGCGTCGCTCATTGCAAATTCGGCGGCTATCGTTAATCACAACCGCAAAAGTCTCGCTGCCGTATGCACATTTATGCTTCTTTCCGCCGGCGCACTGATTTTCTTCATCGGAAACAGCAACATCATATTTTCTCCGATTTACTGGGCTTTGTCAGGAGCTTCCTGTGCATCGCTGGCAGAGGCTTCAAAGAAAGTCCTCAGCAAAAAGCATCAGAAAGC
Source organism: Oscillospiraceae bacterium (assembly GCA_029007035.1). Classification (GTDB taxonomy): domain Bacteria; phylum Bacillota; class Clostridia; order Oscillospirales; family Ruminococcaceae; genus Ruminococcus. Next base: position 23,236 of record JAQXHC010000042.1, on the reverse strand, counting down.
ATACGGCAAATCAAAATAAAAATGAATCAGGGCAATAAATATGGTACTCAGAATTATAAATAAGTAAAAAAAGCACCTCCGATAATCATGTCGGAGGTGCTTTTTTACTTATTTATAAGCAGAACGCTTTACGTCTGCCTTATTTTTATTCGGTTATTGCAATCAGCCCTGTGTGCCGGTTACATTGAATGTAACTTCAACAGTTGACCATCCGTCTGCAAAAGCTGCGGGGTCAACGATCTGAGCCTTGTATGTGTCGTCCTGACCGTAAACATTACCGTCTGCGGTATGAGCGTCCTCGGGAATAGTCGGTACGTAGGAGTTATAGATGTTTGCACGAACTTCCTTTACTCCGTCATCGGAGGATGTGTAGTTCTTTGCGGTCAGAGGAACTTCGCTGCCATTAACCTTAACGCTTGTAATTTCGATTGACATATTCGGCCAGAGTGTAAGACCGTCGTCAATTCTTACAGCGGCAAATGAAAGTCCGGAGGGAACACATTCGCCGTTAGCGTCACCGGTTGTATCATATCTGAAGCCGTTTGTGTCTGCATTTACACTTACGGTATATTCGCCGTCGCCGTCGATGTGAGCAACACCTGCGTCATAAGCAAGGGGAGAAGCATCATCGATCTTACCCCAGTACTGAATCCACCACTGACCATCAACGATTGCAAGATAAGCGTCACCTGAACCTGCCGCAACAGGAGTCTCAAACTGTATATCATCAACATCTACAGCAACGGGAGCTTTACTTTCGTCGCCGCTTTCGCTTCCCTCAGCCTTTGATTCCTCGTCTTTTGAATCCTTGCTGTCATCGTTTGTTTCAGCGGAACTTTCCTTGGCAGATGATTCCTTGTCTCCGCTGTCCTTTTTATCTCCGCAAGAAACGAAAGCTCCGCAGAGCATCGCCGACGCCAGAAGGCATGATAATATTTTCTTTGCAGTCATAGTAAAAACCTCTTTTCGTAAAAATAAAATAACGATATGTGCTCTGCCTCAAGCACACTTTCCATAAGCCGCTGCTGAGAGGAGCCGCGAACTTACAACTATTATAATAATACACGATTTTCCTGATAAATTCAAGGTGCTATATTACCAAATATATTAAACAGAATTTGAGCTATTTGTACAATCATTGTACTGCGTTGCTTTCGGATTCAGGCTCCTTGATTTCAAGAAGAATTTTTTCAACAGTCTGCTCATTTACACAGAGGATTGTGAATCTGAATGCGTCGGTATCGGCAGATTCTCCCGCCTCGGGGATATGCTCGAGCACATCAGTAGCCCAGCCGCCTGCGGTTGAGCAGGTGGTCTCAATTGCTTCACGGTCAAGACCGAGCTTTTCAATAAGTTCATCGATGTCGGTATCGCCTGCAATTTCGTATTTTCTGTCACCGACCTTGACGATACTTGTGATAATCTCATCGTCTTCATCGTAAATTTCGCCCACAAGCTCCTCGATAATATCCTCAAGGGTAATAATTCCCTTTGTTCCGCCATACTGGTCTGTCACGACAGCAAGATGAACTTTAGACCTCTGCATATAACGCAGAGCCTGACTGATTGGCTTGCTTTCGGCAATATGAGGAACCTCCTGAATAATCGTTCTGATATCGCTTCCGCCCTCAACAAGCATTTTGAAGAACGACTTGTTTGTGATTATGCCAATAATGTCGTCCATACTCTTTTCGTAAACGGGAAGTCTTGAATACAATTCGGAACTGAACATTTCCTTTATCTCGGAAATTGTGGAATTCGCCTCAATTCCCACGACCTTGACTCTCGGAATGAGGATTTTATCAACGGTAATATCATCAAATTCAAGTGCGCTTTTAACGAGGTCGCTTTCCTGTTCTTCAATAACGCCCTGTTCCTCAATTTCGTCAATCATGTATTTCAGTTCCGCCTCGGTCACGCTCGGAGTGCTGTTTTCCTTGGCGACGAGTTTCGAGAGCCTGTTGAATATCCAGACCGCAGGCTTCAGAATTGTAACGAGAGCTGAAAGCGGCGCGGCAAAAATAAGCGCAAGCTTTTCGGCATTTTTCTTTGCGTAGGATTTAGGAATAACCTCGCAGAAAATAAGTACAAGAACTGTAACGACAACGGTTGAAACTGCCGCTCCGTTTTTCGGGTATAGACTGATAAAAATAAGCGTGCTGACCGAAGACGTGGCAATGTTTACGATATTGTTTCCGATAAGTACGGCAGTGAGAACATCATCAAATTTGTTGGCAAGCTTCAATGCTGTGACAGCGCGGCGGTCGCCCTGTGCCTCATAATTTTTGAGTCTCAGCTTGTTGACGCTCGAATATGCTGTTTCGGCACTTGAAAAAAGCGCCGAGAATATCATCATAACGATGACGAGAATAATCTTTCCTATGTCTGTGTTGTCCATAATTAACCTTTCTTTTGATTTTTTGTGCCGTTCAGCTTCTAAGGCAACACTGCACGAAGCACACCACCCGGTTTTGTGCGGTATTACCCTAACATTATATCATACATTTATATGTATTGCAAGCATTACAATATAATACCCCCGATTTTACCGCATTATTTCAGAATAGCAATAACCATATACACAACACAGAAACCCAATTTTGGTTCAATGATTCCGCGACGAAATTCCGGAAGAATAATTTCGCCGATTTATGCGAAGCTCCAAACTTTGCAGAAAGGGATTTACTTTAAAAAGATTATATGCTAAGATATAAAGCATCACAGCACAACAGGAGGATAAAACAATGAAACCGAATTTTGAACCGACAGGAAAGCTCACCGCTAAAAAACAGTATCATTATATATGTATTGCACTGGCTGTTATACTGCCGCTCGCAATCATAATCATTACGCTGATCAAAAAGACATTCTCACCCGTGACACTGCTTGTCTGCGCAGGAGTCGCCGTCATTATGCTTGTTATCGATTATTCCAACAGAAGCAACATGGTGGTCTATAACGACGAGCAAATCGCTCTTCTCGGAATGTTCGGTCAGCCGAAGTATTACCGCTGGGATAAACTTTCCGCAGTCTACAGCGGCGATGAGACTATGCGCCTTGAATTCGCCGACGGAAGAAAGCTTTACATAAACCTTGAATACGACGGGGTAAACGAATTTATTGCTTATCTCGACAGCGTAACCGAGAATCAGAAGGAATGCAGATGAACGAGCTGATTTCAAGAGCAAAACAAGGAGACCGTCTTGCAATGACGGAAATCTACAACCGAACTTATAAGGAACTCGCTTATTACTGTTTGAAGCTCTGCGGAAACGCACAGGATTCCGAAGACCTGATTCAGGACACCTATCTTACCGCTTTCGAGAAGCTTTCGCAATATCAGCGTGACGAAAGCTTTAAGGGCTGGCTGCATACGATTGCTTTTCATAAATATTATAACAGGCTGCGTGATGAAAAGCCCTGCTTATTCACAGATGAGCCTGAAAGCACGGCGGAGGAAGAACTGTGCTGTCCTGAGGAATATGCGGAAAACAGGGAAATATACCAAATTATAATGAATACGATTTCCCGGAAGCTTACCGAACCTCAGCGGTTGACCGTGATAATGTATTACTATGATGAAAAGAGCGTTTCGGAAATCGCAAAAGAGCTTGAATGTGCGGAGGGAACAGTTAAATCGCGGCTTTACTACAGTCGCCGCGTGCTCCGTAACGAGCTTGTAAAGAACGGATTCACAGTCGGCGGAGGTATGTTCGTACTTGGTATGGCTCTCAGAGCCGGCTCCGCGGAATTTATTGCCGAAACTGCGGTGAATACAGCTGCCCTCAGTTCTGTTCTCGGTGCAAATTACACTGCACGCCGCGCTGCTGCAAGGGCAGTAGGTTCGTTTACGAAAAGAAAGCTTATTGCCGGACTTGCCACGGTTGCCGTCGCCGCAGGAGTGGCTGCTGTGGGACGGGCGGCGGTTCAAAAGAAGAAAGCTCCTGTCGCTCCGAATGTTTCCGAATCCTCCGAAGCTAAAATACCCACAGCGGCAGTACCGACCGCTGTAAGACCCACAAGTTCATCTAAGACCGAAGCCGCTGTGACCGAACAGCCGGTTACCGAAGCGGTTACCGGGATTTCAAAACCCGGCGGAACTCCCGTTGAATACGATTTCCCCGGCAGAAATTTTGTAATTTCCGTTCCCGATGACTATGCTCCGGATATATCTGCAATACATCAGCCTGACGGTTCGCTGAGCGAAGCGGATATAGAGAAAAACGAGAAAATATTTCGTGAGCGGCGCTATATAGGTCTCAGCAGCCACAGGCCACTGAGGTTTTATCCCGATAAGTTCAGCGGTGACAGGGTAATCATTTCATTTGCTCAGGGAAATGATAATTTTACGGACGAAAAAGATGTTCTCTCCGGATATTTCAGCGAAATCTCGGTCGATCCGGCGGAGCAGTTCTTCATTCATGCCGACAATTCAAATAATCCCGGTGCGGCAACACAGATAACTGCCGACAGAATAGGATTCACAGCAAAATCCAACGGAAAAAACGTTGACGGAACGCTGATTCGATGTGTTCACAACGGAGGCTGCTACATATTCATTTTTGCTGATTGCAGCGGAATACGTCACGACGAATATGAAGCGATCATCGACTCTATCGGCTTTTATTACACTGATAACAGCTGGCGTGAAGATTATCCCCATTTTGCAGAATAGAAAAACGCAGGTGAATCACCTGCGTTTTTTATTGACAGCACCGCACGAAGCACATCGCCCGGTATTGCCTTAAAGTCTGTTTAGTATCCTGGGGGGCGCAGATTGTCGAGGAAATTTTCGCTGGTTTCAGGGAGAATTTCGTAGGCGGAATGTCACCAGGAAAGATTTTTCAACGCAGAAACCGATAAATTTCACCGAACAGATGCGTGCGAAAAGATGTTAAACAAGCTCTCAATATTTTCTTGTTCTGAATGGCGGAACGGGAATCCCGTTTCTGCCGAAAAGCGTAACATCGGCATAATTAGTCCACTGCATCCGCGCCGATACAGGACAGCTTACCTTATCACTCCTGAGAATGATTGTTTCGCCTGAAATCACAGCATCGGCAGGATAGTAAACTCCGTCAGCGCCCGCAGCTTCAAATCCTGCGAGAGTGCCGCAAACCTCAAATCCGCTGCAATTGCTGAAATACAGTGTGATCGAGCCACCGTTCACCTCATAGTCCCTGTAAACGGGAGGATTTGCTTCGGAATCGGAAATTCCCCTGTAAACCTCGTACATCGCCTGCAAAAAAAGCCTGTGTCCAACGGGAGCTTTGCGTATCGGATGAATATTATTGAATTCACCGCAGTCAAGAGCAATGGCAAGTCCCGTTCTGCGGACGGTTTTGTATACCTTTTCCTGAGCTTCGCGGATTTCCGCCCAGTTTTTGGTATCCTCATCGTCGGCATTTCTGAACATTGGCAGCTGCACGAACAGAAATGGCAGTTCATCATCCTGCCAGTCATTACGCCAGTTTTCGATGAGCGCACTAAGCAGACGATAATAGCTGTCGGGGCGATGATCGTCGGACTCACCCTGATAATAGATGAACCCTTTAACAGTGTATGGACAAACGCGGCTGATCATTGTTTCATAAAGTCCGCATGGCCGCATTGGATTTTTGCAGCCCGGAGGTCCGGGATAACGATTTTCTCCGCATTTTTCAAGGACCTTCGCCCACTTGATATCAGGGTCTTCCTCATAGCAGCGGTTGACTCTCTGCTGCCATTTTTCATGATATTCAGTGTATTCAGCGTATTCGGCAATCATTTGTTCCTCGGTTTTACCCTCGGTTGCTTTTTCGTATTCATCAAGATATATGCGCAGAGCTTTATCGCGTTCAAGATACGCCCTTTTCATCCATGCCGATGCAGAAGTTCCGCCCCAGTTGCAGCCGATGATTCCGACTGTAACACCGAGCTTCCGGCTAAGTTCTTTGGCAAAATAATATCCAACCGCAGACCATGCTGAGGCGGATTTTTTATCCGGGAGTGTCCAGCAGGCGCTCTCCTCTGCCTTTATCAGTTCATCGTCTGCCGATGCACACTTCGGAGTATAATAAAATCTGACATTCTCCTCGGAACAGGCAGAAAGCTCCTCTGTTCCGCTGAAATCGTTCTGAAGCTCAAATTCCATATTCGACTGACCGCCTGCGAGCCATACCTCGCCCACGACAACGTTTGAAAAAGTGATTTTCTCACTGCCCGAGCATATTTCGACTGTGCATTCCGCGCAGGCTTCCATCGGGGGAAGCACCGCTTCCCATTTGTTTCCTGAAACAACAGCCCGTGCCGTCTTTCCAAGCTCTGGGACGGAAACGTCTATTTCCGCAGAGCTGTCATCGCACTCGCCGAAAATCCTTACATTTTTGCCGCGCTGGAGAACCATGTTATCGCTGAAAACCGCCGCTGCTTTCATTGTAAAACTCCTTATTCGTTGAGGGTAAGCACATTGTTGGACAGCATATTGTTAAGCAGTATATACCGTGCATACTCAGATTTTTCGGGTTTGACCATGTAGTAAATATATGTTTCAAGCAAGTTGAAGATATTCAGAGTTCTGCCCTCGATTTTGAACTGATTGAAGCCCATCGGCACATATCTGTTCCAGATAGCATCGGGACTTACGTGAGTGCTGAGTTCCTTTATTGAGAAGATATCCCGTGAGGTAGCAGGACAGTCCTCCGGAAGACGGATATTATACCTGCCCGCATCAAAAGCTGCTTCGGGGTATTTGCGAACGTGATTGGCATAGGCAATCTGCTGCTGACCGATAGCGTCATAGTGGCTCACGCGCCGTGTACAGTTCGGAGTACAGCAGGCATTCACGAGAATTTCAAGCTTTTCCTTATGAGGAAGCGTTTCAAGAATATCAAATTTATTGTTGAGATCATAATCGAGCACAACGATACTGTAATCCTTTTCAAGCTCCTCGCGCAGTCTTTCGGGATCGGTGATCCTCTTGCAGGTGGAGCTTGTGAGTTTGTATTTCGGGTAGTTTCTGCGGATGTATTCCTCAAGAACGGGAGAATTGATGATAACCTCGTTAAATCCGTTATTAGCCATAGCCATGACCATATTGCAGAATTTGTCGCTGAGGTGCTTCTTTTCGAGGCACGGATTGGTAAATGTGAATCGCAGGGGAATGTTTCTGCTGTTAAAAGCTTCGATTACGGTTTTGATAAAGCTCCTGTCGGCATAACCGCCCTCTCTTACGCGTCCGCCGTTCCATATCGACTGCGGAAACGAATCATAGAATGAAGCTATTTCCACACCTTCACGGAAGAATTCGGGATAGGCTTTCATGACCTCCGTGAATACAAGATTGAACCTGAAATGCGAAGCGAATCCGGGAAGATGAAATCTGACTTTCATGATGTGAAGCTCCTTTTATCAGTATTTGATAACACCGTTGCGCTCAAGATTGTACATAAACATAAAGCGCGCTTCATCACGGCATTCCGGCTTAACAAGATAGTACATATAGCACTCGATAAGGTAGAGCGTGCTGGCGGTTCTGCCCTCGATTTTGAACTGATTGAAGCCCATGGGAACATACTTGTTCCAGATATCGTCAGGGCTTATATGATGGGCAAGCTTCTGCGCCTGAAAGAAATTCGTACCCGATGCAGGACATTTTATCTTTGTGTTAACGGTTTCCTTGGCGTAATCAGACATTCTGAACTCTTTTCCGGGATGCTTTTTGATGTGCTCACAGTAGGCGATCTGCTGTTCGCCGACCATATAATACTCCTCGCTTCGGAAAGGACAGTCCGCAATACAGCTTGAATTAACAAGAAACTCGCACTTTTCCTTATGCGGAAGCTTTTCAAGAATATCGAATTTATTGTTGAGTGCATAGTCCACAACAACGATGTGGTAATCCTTTTCAAGCTCCTTGTCAAGTGTGGATTCGTCAAGAATGCGCTTGCAGGTGGAGCTTGTAATCTTATAGTTCGGGTAATTTTTGCGTATATATTCCTCAAGGACAGGCGAATATACGATAACCTCGTTGAGTCCGTTATCGGCAAGACGCATTACAGCGTTACAGAATTCGTCATTGAGGTGCTCCTCTTTGATTGCCGGATTGGTAAACGTGAACCGAAGCGGAATTCCCTTGTCGTTGAAAGTTTTCAGAGCCGTTTTTATGTATTCCTCGCCGCATACCGCTCCGCCGACGATTGTGCGTCCGCCGTTCCACATAGACGGCGGAAAAACTCCGTAAAACGAGGCGATTTCGATTCCGTCGCGGAAATACTGCGGCATATTTTTCATCATGTTCAAAAGCACAAGATTCAGCTTTGAATGTCTTGTAAAATCGGGCAGATGGAATCTAACTTTTGTCGTGTTCATTTAATTTAATTCTCCTTTTTCAGAACGTTTAGCTTAGAGCGGCAGCCCTCGAAATCAGCTCATCTTAATCACGCCGTTGTTATCAAGGCTTCGGAGCAGACGATAGCGCGCTTCATCACGGCATTCGGGCTTAACCATATAATAAAGATAAACCTCCATAAGATTGAGAATATCCGCAGTTCTGCCTTCAATTTTGAACTGACTGAAGCCCATGGGTACATATTTTTCCCATATGTCGTCGGGAGAGACATGAGTGGGCTGGGATTTGATATCGTAAAAGTCTTTATCCATGCTGGAGCAGTGGAAATCCTTTCCGAGAGTATCATTGATAATCGGGGTCGGGTCAAAAGGAACATTGGGATACTTTTTTATATGCTCACAATAAGCTATCTGCTGAAGTCCGATTGAGCGGTAGTGATTTACACGCCTCGGACAGCCTGCCTGACAGCACGCATTTACAAGGATTTCACATTTCTCCTTATGTGGAATCTGTTCAAGAATATCGAAACGGTTGTTGAGGTCATAGTCTACAACGACGATATGATAGTCCTTTTCAAGCTCTGCGCTGAGCAGTTCAAGATTGTTAAGACGCTTGCAGGTCGAGCTTGTGAGCTTGTATTTCGGGTAATTTTTTCTGATATAATCCTCAAGCAACGGCGAAACAACGATCGCCTCGTTTAAGCCATTATCAGCCATAGCCATGACCATATTGCAGAATTTGTCGCTGAGATGCTTTTTTTCAAGACACGGATTGGTGAAAGTGAATCTGAGCGGAATTCCCTGACTGTTAAATGACTTGATGACCGCGCGGATAAAATCCTTGTCGCATGAGCCTCCCTGAGTTCTTCCGCCATTCCAGAGCGACGGAGGAAACACTCCGTAAACCGATGCTATCTCAACGCCTTCCCGGAAAAATTCGGGGCAGTTTTTCATCATCGAAATCCACATAAGATTGAATTTATATTGCTTTGCGAATTCGGGAAGGTGGAATCTTACTTTCATATTTTTACTCCTTAATATATTGTTTGAAGAATGTACCGCTGATTATACAGCCGCGTCTCCCCGTTCTTCCGACACCTCATAGCCTGCGGATTCTATTCTTCTTCGCAGGCAGACCGCACACTCGGCGGCTTCCTCTCCGGTACATATCTTATTGTCGTAAAGGTCGTATTTTTTTCTTACGGAAACAGGCGATAAATTCGGCATTACAACATTTGCCCCCGTTTGCAGACCAAGCTCTCTGCCGTTCGGCGCGATCGTACCCAGAGCCGTTGTAGACGGAATAAGCGCTTTCGGAAACATTAGCCGAAGTATACCTATCATACGAAGCGTAAGTTCAAGCGTTCCGCCTGTCTGACCGGCAAACGGAGTCGACCTGTGCGGAATGAAAGGTCCTATTCCAATCATCTGGGGCTGCAGCTTTTGCAGGAATCTGAGGTCGGCAGCAAGGCTGTCCGCCGTCTGAAACGGCGCCCCCACCATGAATCCCGAGCCTGTCTGATATCCAAGCTTTTTCAGACTGAACAGACATTCCATCCGGTTTTCAAGACTGAGCTCCTTCGGATGAAGCTTTGAATAAAGCTTCCCGTCGGCAGCCTCGTGACGGAGCAGATAGCGGTCTGCTCCTGCTTCTTTCATTCGTTTGTAACTCTCGAAGGAGCGCTCGCCAAGTGAGAGCGTGATCGCACAGTCGGGATATTTTTCCTTAATTTCGGAAATAAGTCCGCACATATAGTCGTCGGTAAAAAAGGCGTCCTCGCCGCCCTGCATAACAAACGTGCGGAATCCCAATTTATAACCGTTTTCACAGCAGCTGATAATCTGCTCACGGTTCAGACGGTATCTCTCTGCGGAAAAATTGCTCCTCCTGATTCCGCAGTAAAGACAGTCGTTCCTGCAATAGCTTGAAATCTCAATCAGACCGCGCAGAAATACTTTTTTGCCGTACACTCTCTGCCGTACCTCGTCGGCGCGGAAACGAAGCTGATATGCAGTTTCGCCGTCCTCGGCGGTAATGAGTGATTTAAGTTCGCTGTCGGTAAGATTCTGAGTCTCATAAAGCTTTTCAACAAGTTTTATCATATTCAGCCGCCCAGCCTTATCATTTCGTTTATGCACTTAACCGATTCGGCAATGAGCTTTTCCTCCATAATAATCTCGAATGCGCCGCTTCCGTTTTTGATTCCGATAAGGGAATTATAAACGTCGGGAAGCGTTGTCAGCTTCATATTCCGGCACATGAGATTTTTCGTCAGCGGATAGAATTTTTTATCGGGACATTCATATTGAAGATGCTCGGCAATCGAGGTTTCAGTGCCGATTATAAATTCATGTGCGTCAGATTTACGGGCAAAATTCATTATTCCCGAGGTCGAGCCTGCATAATCAGCGGCTTCGGTGACTTCAGGAATGCATTCCGGGTGTACGAGAAGAAGTGCGTCCGGATGCTCTGCTCTCGCTTTTCTGACCTCGGCAGCCGTAACCGCCGCATGAACGGGACAGCCGCCCTGCAGGAGCTTTATATCCTTTTCGGGTACGTTCCTGCGGACATATTCACCAAGATTGCAGTCGGGAATGAACAAAATCTTATCGTTTTTCATTGCCCTGACGATTTTCACCGCACTGGAAGAAGTTACGCATACATCGCACACCGTTTTGAGAGAGGCAGTGGTATTGATGTAAGCAACAACAGCACGGTCGGGCTCTTTTTCCTTGAGGCAGGAAATCATCTCTGCGTCCATCTGCTCCGCCATGGGACAGCCTGCATCCCCGTTGGCAAGGTAGACTCTTTTCTGAGGCGAAAGCATTTTCGCGGTTTCAGCCATGAAGTGAACTCCGCAGAACAGCACATTCTGCGCATCAATTCTCGTCGCGTCAACGCTGAGCTTATAGCTGTCTCCTGTACAGTCAGCAATCTCAATTATCTCACGCCCCTGATAGCTGTGGGCAAGAATAACCGTATCGGTTTCTTTTTTCAGACGAAGTATCTCATTCTGCATTTCGTTAATCGTCATAACTATTCACTCCCGATTATATATGTAGGGTTTTAAGGCAGTTTTCGCCCCGCTCAAGAGCAACGACTCCCGTGCGGCACATCTCGATAATCCCGCAGGGCTTCATAAGCTCGATAAAAGCGTCAACCTTCGAAGTTTCTCCGGTAAGCTCACAGATAAGAGCGGCGGCGGAGTAATCGATTATTTTGGCGCGGAAAATCTCTGCTGCGGTCATAATATCCTGTCTTGAAGCGGAGCTGTTGCGGACTTTTATAAGCAGAAGCTCGCGCTGTACGATTACATCCCTGTCGAGAAGCTCAACTTCCTTAACATCATGGAGTTTTTCAAGCTGTTTGACCAGCTGAGTCTTAGTTCGTTCATCTCCGTGAAAAGCGACGGTTATTCTCGAAAAGTCACCCGATTCCGTTTCGCCGACTGTAAGGCTGTCTATATTGAAGCCGCGTCTTGTGAACATTTCCGATACTCTCGAAAGAACACCCGAAAGATTGGCAACAAGGACGCCGATTACATATTGATTATTTAATTCCATAGGAACTCACCTCTTGATTTTAGTAGTGAATGAACCTGTTAAAAAATACCTGAAGGACCTGCTTCGACTGGGTATTCTTATTTTATATAATATCACATTCGGACAATAAAATCAATAAAGGGAACAGCTTTTATTTTCTTTTGTTAATAGTGCGTTGCTTTCAACATTGTTTGTTGTGCAGATTTACTTTTTCCGGTTCTATGTGACAAATGTCATATCCGAAAATGATTCTGTTCACTTAAAATCAGCGGAATAATCATGTATAATTAAGACAATACCACACAGAGCTTGTATGGCAGCTGTACAGGCAGACTGCGTGCAGCTCCGTCAGGAGTTCCTTGTGCGGTATTACCTTATATCATCAAAATATAAAAGGAGAATCAACATGGCTCTTGCAGTAAAAATTGAAAATCTTGTCAAGCGATATAAGGAGCTTATCGCGCTTGACCATTTCAGCCTTGAAATAAACGAGGGCGAAATCTTCGGTCTGCTCGGTCCGAATGGCTCGGGCAAAACCACAACCATAAATTGCCTGCTTTCACTGCTTGATTACGATAAGGGAACTGTCGAGGTCTTCGGTAAAAAAATGACGCCCGAAAGCTACGACATAAAGAAGAATATAGGTGTGGTCATGCAGAATGTTGCTGTGTTCGAACAGCTGACTGTGAGAGAAAACATCGACTTTTTCTGTGGACTCTATATCCGCGACAAGGCGAAAAGAAAACAGTATGTTGACGAAGCAATTGAATTCGTAGGACTGGGTGACTTTGAAAAATTCTATCCGAAAAAGCTTTCGGGAGGACTGCTCAGACGACTCAATATAGCCTGCGGAATCGCTCACAAGCCTAAGCTGATCATTTTCGACGAGCCGACGGTCGCTGTTGACCCTCAGAGCAGGAACAAAATCCTTGAGGGAATAAAAAAACTCAATGAGGACGGAGCAACGGTTATCTATACTTCCCATTACATGGAAGAGGTTGAACAGCTCTGCACGAGAATCCTCATCATGGATAAGGGAAAAAGCCTTGCTTCGGGCACAAAACAGGAGCTTAAAAAGATGATCAAGAACACCGAAACCATCGAAATTGAGATTTCCTCTCTGACAGAGGATAATCTCCGCGAGATTGAAAAGCTCCCTCATGCCTACGATGTTTCTTACGACGGCTCGCGTCTCTGCGTAAGCTACAGCGGCGGCAAGCATAATCTTACACGCATTCTTGAATATATGAACACGCATGAGCTTCTGTTCGGCAGAGTTTATTCCGAGCTTCCCACAATTAACGACGTTTTCCTCGAAATCACGGGAAAAGAACTGCGTGATTCCAACTGACGGGAGGTATTTTATGTTTCTGCACTGCTTTAAATATGCGTTTAAAATGCTTTTAAAGACAAAAGTCCTCGTATTCTGGACGATGCTTTTCCCGATAATTCTCGGAACGCTTTTCAATGCGGTTTTCAGTAATATCTACGAGAGCGAGACACTTTTCCGGGAGGTACCCGTTGCTGTCGTCGGCGCAGACGATAACAGCGCTTTCAAAGCCGTCCTCGACGAAATCGAAAAAGACGGCACAAAGCTTTTTACCATAAGCTATACCGATGAGCAGGAGGCTCTTGATATGCTCAGGGACGGCGATATAAAGGGCATTATTTACAGCGACGACCTTGCTCTCGAACTTACTGTAAATACCACCGGAGTGGATGTGAGCATTATAAAATCCTTCCTCGACCGGTATAAATCAATGGCAGGAGTGATCTCAGATGTTGCCGTAAGCTCACCGGAAAAGCTCGGCGATACGATAGAAAGTCTCGAAAAACAAATTGCTCCGCTGACCGCCGCTGAATATACCGAAGGAAATACCGATCCATACGTGACATATTTCTACAATCTGCTTGCAATGACCGCTCTTTTTGCTTCACTTAGCGGAATGTATATCTGTATCGTAAATCAGGCGAATCTATCCGACAGCGGTGCACGGCTCAATATCAGCACGGCGGGACAGCGGCTGAGGATCACATCATGGCTTATCGCATTTTACATTTTTCAGTATATCGGCATTATGATTGCCTCCGCATATCTTTATTTTGTACTGAAAATAGACTTCGGAGTAAGCTTCGGACTGACTGCGCTGATAAATCTGCTCTCTGTTGCCTGCGGACTTAGTCTCGGCTTTTTCATCGGTGCAATCGGCACTATTTCCGAAAATACCAAGCGCGGAATCCTCCTTGCCGTAACTCTCGGACTCTCGTTCTTCAGCGGTCTGATGATCGGCGGTATTTCTATGTTAGTAGAAGAATACTGCCCGATTTTCAACCGTATAAATCCGGCAAGACTCATTGCCGACTGCTTCTATTCAGTCAATATCTACGGTATTGGCGACCGCTTTGAACGGAATATGATCACTATTGCTGTGTGGACAGTTCTGTTAATGGCAGGCGGACTTATTCTTTCGCACCGAAAGAAATACAAATCATTGTGAGGTGACATGGTGTGGAAATATTCAAGGTCTTTATGAAAATAACGAAAAAGCTTATGAAAAGCTTTATCGTATGGATTATTATGTTTGTCGTGCTGACGCTTTTTATATCGAATTTAGACAGCTCAGGCGGTGCAGGAGATTATACCGATTCAAAGCTGAACATCGTAATTTTCGACAATGACTGCTCTCCTGAAAGTAAGGCGCTCTATGACTATATCGGCAGCCGCCACAAAATAAAGGAACTTACCAAAACCGATGTGGAATCGGTTAACGACGCACTGTTCTACAATATCGTGAACTATGTCCTCACAATCAAGGAGGGTTACGGTGAAATGGTGCGCGGCGGAGAAACCGACGGACTTTTTGAGTATAAAACTGCCCCTTCCAGCTATTACGGGGAATATATGAATATGCAGCTTGAACAATATATATCATCTCTTTCCGCCTATATCGCATCCGGAATGGATATTGCACCCGCACTTGAAAAAACTGCCGACAGTCTCAGAGAACCGACAGAGGTTGATAAAGTCAGCTTCGATAACGATTCACGACTTGGCAGACATATATATTCCATTATGCGTTATATGCCATATATCTTCCTTACAGTATCTGCGGCGGTGATTGCAAGAATTATCATCACAC
Source organism: Oscillospiraceae bacterium (assembly GCA_029007035.1). Taxonomy (GTDB): domain Bacteria; phylum Bacillota; class Clostridia; order Oscillospirales; family Ruminococcaceae; genus Ruminococcus. Next base: position 8,225 of record JAQXHC010000042.1, on the reverse strand, counting down.
TCAATTCCGATGACATTCGTAAAAGGACTTCATGCGCTCCCGTATCAATGATGAAATATAATTTACAGGTAATGCTCGGAGCTTCGGTTGTGTGTCTTTCTCTATGGCTGTTTATGATGCTGTATACCGTGATATGCTCCGGCAGGGAGCTGTTCACGAATAACGGACTGTTTGCTGTGCTGAATAACTTTGTATTCCTGATCGTTGCAGCTTCACTCGGACTTTTCATAAGTTCGCTTTTCGGCAAAGATTCCGAAGCGATCGACATGATCAACAATATTGTCAGTCTTGGGATGTGCTTCCTCGGAGGAGTATTTGTTCCGCTCCAGTTTCTCAGCGGAACTGTGCTGATTATCTCTAAATTTCTGCCCACATACTGGTATATCCGTGCCCTCGACAGCATTGCCGGCATAAACGGAATGACCTATGATACTTCTGTTATCCGGATTTCAATTGGGATTCAGTTTCTCTTTGCCGCCGCGCTCCTTGCAGCTTCAATGGCAGTTTCAAAATTCCGGCGCAAGGCTTAAAGAGCGCCGGTCATTCTGCACATTCCGGCGGAAACAAACGAATCAACACGACGGTTATCCGACAGTACAGATAAAAATTTTCTGAACAACAACTATTGAATTGAATAAAAAGCAAAAAGCATCAGCATTAGGTCGATATTCATATAGAAATATTCAACCCGAAAGTGGTTTTATCGAACCGCTTTCGGGCTTTTTTTCAATATTTACTTATTCACCTAAATCAGGATTCACAGAAGCTATCTGCGTAACTTGTTGAGGAAACAGTTTTCTTTTCTTTGCACGACACAGCCGCAAGCATAGTCAATGCGGCTAAAACAGCTGTTATTCTTTTCATTTTTACCGGTTCTCCTTTTTTGATTATTTCTGCTCCGTAAGCAATGTTGAAATGCAGTTCTGCATAATATCAGCCGCCTGCTGCATTGTACTTTTTCCGTCTTTGATTATTTATTATTTCGTCCTTTCTGCGCAGGATAAAATCAATAGCAGATCTGAGCTTTTTTCTGCCAATAATAAACAGCTTAACAATAACCCGGACGAGCGTGAGCGCAGGGATAATCATACACCACAATACACGCCTGTAGGTGAACGACAAATCAAACTCCACGAGCCGGGAGGCGTTTTCCCAGTACGGGAACACCGCCGAGCTGTTTCTCACTGCAAGCTTTCTAAGATTTTTAAGAGCCTTCAGCCTTTTCAGCGGAAGAAATCTGTCCGTATTGCATACAGTCTCAGCATCTTCTGCCAGTCCCGAAAGATAATCTTTCATTGCGCTGTAGGCATATCCCTCAACAGGGTCAGGCATTATGCACTCGTAGCAGGTCACGGTTTTGAACGTGGAAGAAACATCAGCGGAACCGGCAATATCTCCGCCGTCTCCCATATATCCGCCGGAGCCTGTATACGGCTCTCCCGGCTGAGATATTCCGTATGCTCCGCTGTAGGAAATATATGCTCTCGGTATCGCGCCTGCACAGTATTTTTCCGCCTTGCTCTGCGGATCAGCAATAACACCCGAGATATAAAGCTTCACTCCGTTGATAGTTATATCCATTCCGGCAACGTCTGACGAGCCGTATAACGCCCATGCAAGACTTTCGTCGATAACCGTTCCGTCCTGCATAATATCGTTGTCCGAGAAAAATGCTCCGTCCAACAAAGTAAAATTATGAATAAGAAAAAAATCTCCGCCCACAACTGTTATTTCGGCATCAGAGTATCCGCCGATACTGCTTTTGACATCCGCATTTCCGAGAGGAGCGGAATAAGCGTCAGGACAGAGTTTTCTCCCCTCCTCTGCAGAGATCGAAACAGTTTGCAGTGTATTCAGGAGCTGCGTGCGGACAGCGCCGATCATATCAACGCTGAACCCTGATTTTTCAGGGATAAAGCAGCTGATCTGCGTATATTCAGTACCCCACCGCTCCGCCGCGTAATTATAGTCCTGTGAGCGTGCTTCAGATTGTCCCTTTAAGTAAAATCCCGCAGCTCCGCCGAGACATACAATATTCACTGCAGCAATAACAGCGATTTTTTTGTTCAGCTTTATTTTCATGGTCAATCATCCTTCATACGAACCTGGTCTCCGGGCACGACAGGTTTACTTGCCGCTGTTATAACGTATGCGCCGCTTTCAATCCCGCCCGAAACCGCGCTTGATGTTTCGTCCGATGCAAGCACGCTGACGTTAACGCGCTCGGCAAAGTATCTGTTACCGAGGGGGGAGCTTTTTGATTTCACAGTGAGTACGAATTTGCCTTTTGAATCTTCATAAACTGCGCTTTTGGGCACGATAACATCATAATTTGAGCTTCCGCAGGGAATTGAAAGATCAACATATGTACCTGAATCAACATCGCCTGTAAGATCGAAAACGAGAACACGGTTTTTGGAATTACCCGAAGTGTCGCTGCGGATTTCCCTGAGAACTGCCGTTACATTATCGCTCCAGTTATTAACGACCTCCACCGACGCACCTGCCTCGACGCTTGCGGCAGCATTTCCGTCAACGGTCACATTCACTGTATAGCCGGCGGAGTCAATATCGATTGACACAAGGGGCGTGTCAGGAACAGTAATGTCGTCGGGTCTGATATTCACAGCATTTACCACACCGCCGAATTTTGCGGTTATCTCCGTAATTTCACACTTTGCTGCAAGTGCGTCAACTTTTGACTGCTGTTTTTCTATTTCGGCATTTTTTGCCTCAATGTCAAGATTATTTATCTGAGCGGCAACGCTGTCGGTTTTCTTTGTCTCGTCGAGAGCTATGATTAAACTTTCGAGAGCACGCTGCTTTTCGGTAACATCGTTATTAAGCTCTGCAAGAGAAATGCCGCTATCGGTATTTTTTGATTCATAGGCAGCGATTGAAGCATTCAGTTCGCCAATGCGGCTGTTTACTTCACCGAGCTGATTTACAAGACTGTTCCTGATTGCAGTTTTTTCCCCGGAATATACCGATCGGGCAGAATCAAGAGCATACTGTTTTGCGTCTGCGTCTGCTTTGAGTGCCGAAGCGTTTCCGCCATCTGAGACAGACTGACTGTAGAGAGCGTATGCTGAATCATAGGCAGACTGAGCCTGAGAAACCGCGCTGCACAGAGTCGGCAGAGAGCCTATATACTCGACGGGCGCACCCGAATACATATCGCTGTCAACAGCGGAAACCGCATCTGTGAGCCTGACCTGCTTTTCGGTATATGATTCAAGGGAAATCTTATCGGAATTGTATTTATCAAGCGCAGCCTGATTTGTCTTTTCGGCTGCTACGGCGGCATCACGTTTTGCAACGGCATTGTTATAGTCCTCACGGGCATTTTTTATTGCCTGATTTTCCGCTGCATAGTCAGGGACAGCCGTAAGCAGCAGCTTCTGGTAATCAAGCTTCATTGCGTCAAGGGTCGTCTTGGCTTCGGCAAGCTCCGCGCTTTCGCCTGTTCCGACTGTAAACAGCACGTCACCCTCCGCAACGGACTGACCTTTCCTTACCATAATCGAATCCACTGTCCTGTTACCGTCGAGCGTAACGTCGTAGGTCTGGTTCGCTTCCACAATTCCGCTTCCGCGCACACGTTCTGTCAGCCTGCCCGAGGAGGTGCTTTCTGTGGAAATCTGAGCAAGGGACTTGTTCATAATTGTGTTTGAGAAAAACGTCAGTCCAAGCATGAGCGCCAGAAAAACAATAAGCACGTTTTTTACGATGTCACGCCTTTTTTTCGGATCCTTAACAGTATTTTCCTCGTCCGCTTTGTTGAGCGCGTCAATTGTCGCTTTGACCTTTTCATTTATTTCATTCATATATTTCAGCTCCTCAGTTATTCTTATTGAGATAAATAGTGACCCTGTTTTCTCCGACAGGACATGAATAAATATCACTTTCCGTTCAATTACCCTTTGATACCGCCGGAACAGGTAATTCCCTCAGCGAGGTATTCCTCTCCGTAAAGAAACATCAGTACGGTCGGCACCATATAGACAACCCCAACCGCGAAAGCAAGACCTATATCTCCGGTGTTTATCTGTGAGAGGAACACCGAGAGCGGATGCATATCCACATCGCCAAGCAGAACAAGAGGCTGTTCAACCATATTCCAGCAGTCAATGAAAACGAGCATAATTACCGAGACGATCGGTCCTTTGCACAGTGGAACGCATATTCCGGCAAGAATCTGGATTTCGTTTGCACCGTCGAGCTTTGCCGCTTCGATATAGGATAAGGGAATACGCTTCATAACCTTAGTCAGCAGGAACACACTGAACGGAGAAAAAATTCCCGGCAGAATCACCGCCCAGCGCGTGTCGAGAAGATTGAATTTGTCTGCAACGAGAAAGTTCGGAACAAGCGTAACCTGATACGGCATTATCATAAGAATAATGTATGAGAAAAAAATAATGCTCTTTACTTTGCCCTCATAGCGTGCAAATCCATATGATGCGAGCAGTGCGACGATTACCTGAAAAAGCGTAATCGGAACTGTCAGTATAACCGAATTCCAGAACTTGAACAGGTATTCGGGGTTTTTAAAAAGCACCGATTCATATTGTCCTGCCGAGACTTTATCGGGAATAAATTTTAGGTTTACGTCCTCGGAGATGTAGGTTTTTGTATCACTTGTCATATTTCCGTACATAGCACCGTAATTCGCGGAAATTTCGCTTGAAGTCATGAACGAGTTTGCTACGGTCAGAACCGTAGGCATCAGGAAAAGTACTGCGGCAATGCACGCAAATGCCGTGATCATCACCGTAAAAACGCGCTTTTTTTTAAGTTCGCTTTTCTTCATCAGCACTCAACGTCCTTTCCGTATTTGTTTTCTATCAGCATAAGCACAGCGATTATCACAATCATAACAGCCGCAAAAACAACCGCTGCCGATGAAAGCTTCTGATAATCAAGGCTGTTAAAGGTGTTGTTCATGAAATGCTGAAGCATATATAACCTATCATAGGGATAATCACCTGTCAGCAGATAAACCTCTCTGAAAATCTTGAACGAATTGATAAGCGAAAGGATCATTACAAAAAGAAGCGTAGGCGATAGATATCTCAGTTTGATATGGAAAAATTTGTAGAACGCTCCCGCACCTTCGAGTTCCGCGACTTCAAGAATGTCTCCGGGAATTGCACACAGGGCAGATATGAAAAGAATCATATTGTAGCCGAGATTTTTCCACAGGAACATACAGACTATAACAATCTGACCGTGAGCTGATTTAAGCCAGTCAACAGGCTGACCACCGAGCAGCTCAATAATCTGATTTATCGTTCCGTGATTGTGAAAAAGCACCTGCCATACGAGAACGACCGACGCTGTTGGAACCATCAGCGGACTTAGAAAAAAAGTTCTGAACAGACTTTTGCCGGGAATGCTTTTCTCCAGCATAACCGCCAGTCCCAGCGACAGGATCAGCGAAAGCGGAACGGCTGTAGCTGAGAAAACGGCAGTATTTTTTGCAGCAGTAAGGAAAGCGTTGTTTTTCAGCAAAGCCCTGAAATTATCCAGTCCGACAAATTCGTGCATTACAGGATTGTTCACCAGCGAGTAATAAATGACGATACAAAACGGAATAAAATAGAACGCCAATACTCCGGCAAATCCCGGCATTATACAGAAATCACTGAAAAGCTTCTCCCGTTTTTTCCCCGATATAAATTTGGATCTTTTTATCATAATATCACCTCCGCGTTATAATATTTGTTGCACTGTAACTCCTTTTTTCTATAAGTAAGTGTCCCCGAAAGATAAAAAAGACGACGAAAAAACATATTTTCTTATTTTAACAATTTAAGATGAGGCGCACAAAATAAGAAACCTCTAAAAACTCGTTTTTAAAGATTCCAAATAGTGTAAGATGTAAATCCTGTCGTTTTGTCATACACTGCGTCCATATACTGTAAAAAGGTGCGATTTTATTGCAGCTCATAGTAATTATCACCTTACCGCCATTCTCAATCCTGTTTTTTTTGTGCAAAATCACATTTTTGCATCCTGACTATTGACTTTTTACCATACTTATGGTACAATATTTCATGTTGAAACATAATATCAATAATTCATGCGGGTGTAGTTCAATGGTAGAATTCCAGCCTTCCAAGCTGGTTACGTGGGTTCGATTCCCATCACCCGCTCCATTTATGCGCCTTTAACTCAGCTGGATAGAGTAACTGCCTTCTAAGCAGTAAGCCACTGGTTCGAATCCAGTAAGGCGCGCCATCCCGAAACGCTCTGTTAATTATCTCCATAGCTAATGGAGCGCTTCGTTTTTATTTATATGGTGGGTGTAGCTTAGCTGGTTAAAGCGTCGGATTGTGGTCCCGAAGACCGTGGGTTCGAATCCCATCTCCCACCCCAGTATTATAGGCACTTTCGAGAAATCGAAAGTGCTTTTTTCGTTAGATTTCTAATATTTTTTCTAATACTCGCTTTTTCTAATATAATGCGCCCGCACAATTGCGGGGATTATATGTATCATTCTTTAAACAACTTATCAGCTTCTGCCAAATCCACCGCTTAAATATAAAATTCGATTTCAAATCCCACAGTGGCATTTAAAATCTTATTGACAAATTTAAAATTCTATGATAAGATTTGAAATAGAAGGCGGTGATATTTAAAATGAATGAGATAGATTTAAAAAACATTGTAAAAAAGATTCAAAATGCTCAGGCAGAATTTCAAACAGTTGAGGTCAAGCGCAGCAAAACGCAGGCAACTGAAAGGTTGTTTGATACATTATCCAGCTTCTCGAATCAGGACGACGGCGGCGTTATCGTGTTCGGTCTGTACGAAAGTGAAGGCTTTGCCGTAACAGGCGTTGACGATGTTCAGGAGCTTCAGAAAAGCGTAATGAACCAGTGCGAACAGATGGAACCGCCTGTCAGAGCTGTATTTACCGTTGCTGAAATAGAAGGTAAGAACGTTGTTTCAGCCGAAATACCTCCAATAGATATATCCGAACGTCCGTGTTTCTACAAGGGCAAGGGACGCCTGAAAGGTTCATATGTGCGTGTAGGCGAATCCGATCAGCACATGAGCGAATATGAAGTATATAGCTTTGAGGCTTACCGAAAAAAATATCAGGACGATATCCGGCCTGTTGAAAGAGCAGCTATCTCCTCTCTGAGCAGCGATAAACTGGCGGAATATCTGAAACTGCTGAAAACAGACAAACCCAACCTCAGCAGTCTTGAAGATAGTCAGATACTGGAGCTTATGAGCGTGATTCGAGAGGGCAAGCCTACCCTTGCTGCTGAGTTTCTGTTCGGACTGTATCCGCAGGCTTACTTTCCTCAGCTCGGTATCATCGCTGTATCAGTCCCCGGTACTAAGGTGGGCGATACAGATATCGACGGTTCAAGGTTCATAGATAATCAGCGTATCGAAGGCACTATCCCCGATATGGTAGATGAAGCCTTACAGTTCGTCCGCAAGAATACCCGCAAAAAAACAATAATCGATCCAGATACAGGCAAGCGCAAGGACAAGACTGATTATCCTATCAACTCCGTCCGTGAGGCTCTTCTCAACGCCCTTGTACACCGTGATTACAGTATCCATACGGAAGGCATGCCTGTTCAGCTGGGCATATTTGCTGACCGTCTTGAGATAACGAATCCCGGTGGACTATACGGCAGACTCACGCTTGATACACTTGGCAAGGTTCAGCCCGACACAAGAAATCCCGTTCTTGCAACAGCTCTTGAAGTTCTGGACGTTACAGAAAATCGATATTCCGGTATCCCTACAATACGCCGAGAGCTGAAAGAGCATGGACTACCGGCTCCTGAATTCCGTAATGAGCGTGGAGAGTTTACAGTATGCTTCAGGCTCGGTGACGAAAAAAGCACTCAGAACGATGATATTGATATAGTAGCATTCTGCAAGACTCCAAGAACCCGTCAAGAGATAGCCGATTATTTAGGGCTCAGTTCCGTCACTTATGCAATGAAAAAATACGTCCAGCCGCTTATAGACAGCGGACGTATAAAAATGTTTTTCCCAAATACTCCGTCAAGTCCGAATCAGAAATACTATTCCGGTCCGTTTATCGCAAATTAACATAAGCAGGCGCTCCAGATATAGTAACGCCTGCTCGTCATTTATTCTTCATCGCTGTCGCCGAATAGATCGGTGAAGCAGCTTGTGATATAGTCCATTTCAGTCTTCTTGGCGGAATCATCGGTATGGCTGTACAC